>NZ_JAVYJH010000007.1:0-163274 GCF_032621685.1 Pseudomonas sp. zfem002
TTCTTGACGACCATAGAGCGTTGGAACCACCTGACCCCATCCCGAACTCAGCAGTGAAACGACGCATCGCCGATGGTAGTGTGGAGCTTCTCCATGTGAGAGTAGGTCATCGTCAAGATTCAATTCCGAAACCCCTATCTGCAAATGCAGGTAGGGGTTTTGTCTTTAAGTAGAAGTACCAAGAATTTCGCTGGGTCTGTCTCGACGACGGATCAGCACACAGAATTTCTTGACGACCATAGAGCGTTGGAACCACCTGATCCCATCCCGAACTCAGTAGTGAAACGACGCATCGCCGATGGTAGTGTGGAGCTTCTCCATGTGAGAGTAGGTCATCGTCAAGATTCAATTCCAGAACCCCTGTCTGCAACGCAGACAGGGGTTTTGTCTTTCTGGGCTTCAGCTCAGCAGATTGCGCACATTGTTCATGGCGTCATCGGCGAACGTCTGCAGAAACGCCTGGAATCCGGGTAGCCCCTCCGGGCCGCCTTCATAGGGTTCGGCCTGGATGGTCCAGACCGCTCGACTGCGGCCTTCACCCAGACTCTTCACCTCCATGGCTGCCCACAGATTGCCGATGTTCAGGCTGGTGTGAATCAGGCTCCAGGTCATGTTCATCGCCTTGTCGTCCCGCGAGTTCAACTGTTCGATGACGAAGTTGTTGTCCTTGAAGAACTTCTTGCGAATCGAACGAACACCGCTGCCGGTCATCTCGATGTGGCTCAGCGCCGGAATGAACACCGCGAAGCCGGCGAAATTGCCGACGATGTTCCAGACGCTGGCGGCCTCCGCGGCGATGTCGATCTGAGAGACGACCAGGCAACCTTGCGGATTGCGGATCAGGGTATCGGGTTTCAGTACTTGCATGATGTAGCTCCTCTGGGTGGTGAATCAGATGAAGCGGATTTCCCGCAGGTAATGGCAGCCGCGCTCCAGTAGCGCCGGGCTTTTCTCGGGATAGTCTTCGCCCATGCGCTGTACGCCTTCCCGCGCATTGGCGTGCTCGATGAGGGCGGTGTCGCCGATGTCTTCCTCGAAGCCGTCGAGGTAGAAACCGAGAACCTCGAACAGCGCGTTGTCGCGATCGACCCGCTGCAGCGCGTGCTGCCATTGCGCGACGCTGACCAGCTCGAATGCCCGGCCATCCTTGCGGAACGCCTCGACATAGCCCTTCCAGCGCAACGGCTGTGGGTTATGCAGGTTGAACACCGCTTGCGCGGGGTGGTGTCGGCTGGCGTGAAAGGCGATGAAGCGGGCGAGGAAGTCCACCGGCATCAGGTCGAACTCCAGGTCCAGGGCCGGTACCTGCCCGAGTTGCAGTGAGCCCTTGAGCATCAGCATCAGACGATTCTTGTGAGGCTGTGAGACCCCGTTGCGGCTGTCGAAGGTGATGTTCCCGGGTCTGAACAGATTGACCCGCACCCCCTGTTCCCGTGCCCGTTGCAGGATGCGCTCGCCGACCCACTTGCTGAGGTTGTAGCCGTTGCGGATGTAGAGCGGCGGTGTTGCCGCCGGCGGTTGCTCGAGCACCCGGCCTTGCCCGTCCCTGGCGCTGCAGGCGGAGAGCGTCGAGACGAAGTTGAAGATCTTCTTGCTGCGTCCCTCGCACAGGCGCAGGCACTCGAACAGCGGTTCCACGTTGTCCGCGGCCAGCGCCGGATAATCCAGCACGTGATTGACCTGCGCCGCGTTATGCACGAGTGAGCCAAAGCGACGATCGAGGTCTTCGTACTCGGTGTCGCTCAGCCCGAACCTGGGCAGGCGCAGATCGGCTTCGAGGACCCGGACACGACGCCAGTCCAGATCGCCGATACGGTTGTCGCTCACCGCTCGGGCAAACCGCTCGGCGGCGCTGACGCCCTCTCCACGCCGCACCAGGCAAGCCACTTCGCTCGCCCCCCAGGCCAGCAGTGCCTCGACGATATGCACGCCGAGAAAACTGTTGGCCCCGGTGACGATCACCCGGTGCACATCGCCCAGCCGTTCCAGCGGCAGCACACGTAGCTCCAGTGCCCGGTCCGCGTCGGCCAGTGCCTGGGGATGCAGCACCCCGACCGTGGTGGCGTCCCCGCTGAGAAGGGCGGACAGACGCTGCAGGGTTGGCATCTCGATAAAGCGGTTGATGGAAATACCGCGACCAAAGCCGTCACGCAGTGCCAGCAACAGCCGCGACAGCAGAATCGAGTGCCCACCCAGATTGAAGAAACTGTCGTCGGTGGAAATATCTTCCGCAGGCAGCTCCAGCAGTTCGCTCCACAGCGTCAGCAAGCGTTCTTCCAGGGCATTGGCCGGCACCAGTCGCTGCCGGGCCCCGGCCAGGGTAACCGGCAGGCTGAGCAAGGCGCGCCGGTCGACCTTGCCGTTGGCCGTGCAGGGCATCTGCGGCAGTTCCTGATAGAACAGGGGGCGCATGTAGTCGGGCAGGTTCTGCTCGGCATGGGCGCGGAGCCGCTCGAGGGCCCCGGTCTGTCGTGGCTGGGCGAGAAAGCAGAGCACTCGGCGTTGTTCGTCGATCACCACGACGACCTGGGCGAACAACCGGCTGGCGCGCAGACAGTGCTCAATTTCTTCCGGTTCGACGCGGAAGCCGCGGATCTTCACCTGATTGTCGCGCCGGCCACAGATCTCGATGCCGTCGGCGGTCCATTGGCCCAGGTCGCCGCTACGGTACAGGCGCAGGCACTCGCCATCCGGCAACGCGAGCGAGATGAAGCGCTCGCGGCTCAGCTCCGGATTGTTCAGGTAACCCAGGCCGACGCCGGGACCACCGATGTATAGCTCGCCGACACTGCGCTCCGGCACCGGTTGCAGCGCCTCGTCGAGGAGAAACACCCGGGCATTGCTGATGGGCGTACCCAGGTTGCGGGCGTTGTCTGCGCTGGCGAATACCCGCGTGGTAGCCAGTACGGTGGTTTCGGTCGGCCCGTAGATATTGTGGAAGCGACAGCGGCCAGCCAGGCGCTCGATCACTTCCGGTTCGCAGACATCGCCACCGGTGACCAGGTGCTCGAGGCAGGTGCCCTCCAGCGTCAGCAGGCTGAGCAGGGCCGGTGGCAGAAAGGCATGGCTGACTTCCTGTTCGCGGATAAGGGTTTCCAGGCGCGCCGGATCGCGGCGTTGCTCCTCATCCGGAACCACCAGTTCCGCCCCGGCAACCCAGGTCGGCAGGATATCCAGCAGCGAGGCGTCGAAGTTGATCGTGGAAAACTGCAGTACGCGGCTTTGCGCGGTCAGTTGCACATGGCTGCTGTACCAGGCCTGGAAATGACTGAGGTTGCGCTGGCTGAGCAACACGCCCTTGGGCTGGCCGGTGGTACCCGAGGTGTAGATCGCGACGCAGGGCTCATCTGCGCCGGGAAGCCGGCGTAGCAGCCTCGTCGAGGGCGCCGCGGCGGGTTCGGGAAGCTGGCCCAGGTCCACATCGGGAATCGACCTGTCCCATTCGCGGATCTGTCCGTCATGAATCAGCAGCGCTGCCCCGGCGTTTTTCAGAATGAACGCCAGGCGTTCGGACGGCGTGGACGGATCCAGCGGCAGGTACACCGCGCCGCAGCCCAGCACTGCCAGCAGACTCGCATAGAGCGCCAGGGACTTCGGCAGGCACACAGCCACCAATGGCCTGTCCGAGGGCAGCAGGGGCAGCAGTTGCGTCTGAATTGCCACGGCCTGCGCTTGCAGTTGCGCGTAGCTGATCCGGCGTCCTTGGATGTTCAGCGCCGGCAGTCGCGCGTGCCGCGCCAGGCTCTGCTCCAGGCGTTCGATCAGCGCTGATTCGCTGGCCTGCAGCAAGCCGCGTTGCGCCTCGCGGTTGAAGCGATGCAACCAGGCCAGTCGTTCCAGCCAGGGCAGGGGATGTTCATGGGCCTGACGCATCGGCCCGAGGGTCTCGCACTCGCGAAAATACTCGGGATTGCGGGAGAAACGGCTGACATGCAAAGCCACGCGCTCCCGCAGAGCACTCAGCGCGGTCATACGCAGTTGTTGGCCGTTACCCGATGCCTCCTGCTCCAGCGCCTGTCGGTCGATCAGCCTCTGCGCCCGTGCGCTGCCGGCCCAGTACAGCAACTCCAGTTCGGGCAGGTCGGCGACCGGCGTGTCGCCGCTACCCACCCGCAGGCTGAGGACGATCCCGGCACCCAGGTCCGGCAGATCGATGCTGCCGTCCTCGATCACCAGGTGCGGACGGGTCAGGGGACCAGTACTCAGGTCGGGAGCGACCGTCGCGTGATGCAGCGTATGGCCATGTTGCTCCAGTTCTTCGGACAGCTGGCCGAGCGCCGGGCTGTTTCCTGCCAGCAGGATATCCAGGCGTCTCATGGCGCAGTCCTCGATGGGGGCAGGTAGTCGCTCAGCGCCTCTTGTACGCAGGGCGTGTCGAGCAACGAGCTGTTACGGAAGAAGCGCAGGATGTTGCCCAGCAAGGGGTGGCGAGGCCCGATCGGCCAGTCCATCCCGACCGCCTCCGCGCGCAGCGCCGCCGTGACCGCGGGAGGCACGTCCAGGGCGTCGATCAGTTGCAGGTCGAAGGCTTGCTGAATCTCGCTGGTCAGGTAGTGGCGCAGGAACACCGGCAGGATCCCGGCAATGCACTGCCGGTCCTGGGCGGATGCCTGGCTCCAGTAGATGCGGGTCAGCCGTGCCCAGAAGGTCGAGTGACGCCCTTCGTCGAGCAGGTGGTCGGCCATCAATCCCTTGATCGAGGCCTTCACGCTGTCATCACGGGCGAACGCGGCGACATCGTTGGTCAGGGTGTTCTCGGCGATGCCCACGCAGATCAGTTCCAGCGCGTCACGCAGGTGCTCCGGGGCCAGGTCCAGGGCGGCGGGAATGGCCCGGCTAAGCTCGATTTCCCGTGGCAGCACCAGCGGTTGGAGGCCTGTGAGCGCGACGGTCTGCTGCATGAAATCCATGGCCACCAGGGCGTGATAGTCCTCGTCGACCACCACGGTCATGGCGTCGTAGCGGCAGGCGAAAGGAAAGCGCACGGCGAAGCGGTCCTTGGCGATCGCGCGGGCGGTGCGGTCAACGATCTCGGTCTCGAAGATCACCACGTCGTTGATGAACTTGTAGAGGCTCTGGACCAGGACGAAATCGCACAGGTGCGGGCATTCGCGCTGGAACGTGGCGGTGAGCACCAGCGACTGGCGGCTCAGCGGGAAGATCAGCCGCTGGTCGTCTTCCACCAGGCGTCTTGGCCGGGTGCGGATGGTTGCCCGGCCCTCCCAGGCCTCGGCGAAGGATTGATAGTCGAGATCGTTCATACGTTGGCCTCGGCAATTTCCTGGTGCATGGACACCCGCAGGCGATCCCAGAACGCCAAGCGGCTCTCCACCGCGGCGATGGCGGCTTCGTACACCTCGCGTTGGCGCTGTGGATCGTCGTCGACCAGACGCGCCAGCAGTTGTCCGGCCGCGGGGCCATGATCTTCGGCGTCCACTTCGATATGCCGCTGCAGGTAGTAGCGGAAGGTCGGTGCCTGGCTGCCGGTGATGCCCCAGTCATCGAGAATGCGCTGGAACATGGTCGGGATGACGCTCTCGCGACCGTGCAGGAAGGCCGCCGCGACTGCATGGGCCGGGGCATTGAGGGCGACGTCCAGGGTCTGCTCGACGAAATGTCGCGCCGCCTCGCTGGCCCCGGCGCTGGCGAGGGCGGCGCGATGGTGCAGGCCGCCGCGTTGCAGGGCGACGAAACGTTCGATACTGGCCGTGCAGGCGCCGACTTCGCGCATGGCGTCCAGATACAGCTCGAAGTGGCTGTAGTGATCGTGGTCGAGGCGGTCGTCCGACTCCTCGCCGAGCACGATCTCGTTGATCAGGCGAGCGGCCTTGGGGTCTGTCGGCGGTAGCCAGGGGAGCTGGATACAGGTCAGTTCCTGCTGCAGGCGCTTGGTCAGGGACATGAAATCCCAGACGGCGTAGACATGGGTTTCCATGAAGCGGCGCAATACCGGGAGCGAATCGATTTCGGCAAAGATGGGATGTTTCGCCAGTTCGCTTTTCTTTTCATGCAACAAGGCGTGGAGAGTGTTCATTGCAAGTTCCTTTGCTGTTCGAGTGGTTGCAGAAGTTCATGCCGGTACAACAGGTGTTAGTTGCCGAAACTTTATTTCGGGCGAATGCCGGCCTTCGAGCAAATAACAGCGGATGCTTTGTCATCAGGCTCTCGGGGGAAGTGTCCGCAGTGCTGGTTATCTCGCGGCTGGCGAAATAGCTGCCGGCGTTTTGAAGCTAAGGCAACTTAAAAGTTATCTGCAAGTGGTTTTGTGGATATATTTGTGTGGGTATTTTCTCTGACATGTGTCGAGTCGATAAAACAAGTTGAAGTTGTTTTATTTGAATGAAGTTGCCCGCTTCGGTTATTTGCAACCAAAGTAATCGTTTCATGAGTGAATGCCTCACCCCGGGCACTTTCCAATGGGCAAGTCGATGTTCTGAAATATCGGGGGCGGTTGATCGCTGGCGGCCCTCGCCCGGTGCGCGGCTCCTTCTGCTGGTGGCGGATTGGCAAGTGAGGGGCGTTGCCGCAGCCGACCAACCGGTCACTTGCTGCCGTTAGAGTGCGCAGAAAACGCCATGGCTGTCATGGCTCGACGATGGCCGCGAGGGGCGAGGAGGGCGGTAGAGAGGCGGGCCTGCCATGGCGGCAGGCCGATGGCGGGCGCGGAGGGTTACTTGTCCTTGCGGCTCAGGTAGTCGCGGATGGTCCGCATGGCGTTGTTCAGGTGGCGGTGCAGGACGGCCACGGCCTGTTCGATGTCCTTGTCGTTGGCGGCGTCGGTCAGGCCGTTGTGATCGTCCTGGGTCAGCTTGCCCAGGCCCATGGAGGACAGGTGAAAGCGCAGGAAGCGCTCTTCCTGCAGCAGTTCGTTGTCGATCAGGCGCAGCAGCTTGGCATTGTTCGCCTTGCTGTACAGGGTCATGTGGAACAGCCGGTTGAGCCGGCCGATCTCGGAGTGGCGGGTTTCGTTTTCCAGCTGGTGGATATAGCTGCGGGCCAGGGCGATGTCGTCGGGGCCGAGCAGCGGAATGGACTGGCGCAGGGCCTCGGTTTCCAGCATGACCCGCAGCTCGTAGGTATCGACCGCGTCCTCGCCGATCAGCGGCGCCACCACCGCGCCCTTGTGCGGTACCACCTCGAGCAGCGATTGCGCCTCCAGCTGGCGCAACGCTTCGCGAACCGGCATGCGACTGACCCCGAACAGCGTTGCCAGCTCCTGCTGTCGCAGGGCCATGCCCGGCGCCAGGCGGCCATCCAGGATGGCACTGCGCAAACGCTCTTCGATCACGCTTCGCGCCAGGTGCGCGGGCACCTGTTCGTCACCCAGGATGCTGCTGAGGAGTTTGGTTTTTCCGGCCACGCTAATGTTGTCCTGCAATTCGGCGCTCGATTGGATCCAATCAAGCTAGTGAGGGAGTCGATCCTTGTCAAACCGGCCGGGACATCGGTGGCGGAACCGTTTCGCCCCACGCCATGAGGCGCCTGCCGCTGAATGCGGTGCTAATCGTGAATGAACTTTAGATCGAAGGAAAGCGTCGTGATGAAGGGAGCGTCAACCGATTGTCGGGCATCAGGGCGCAGTGATATCGCGGTGATTGTCCTGTGCCATTGTTTTTTCACGGGGCTGGCTGCACCATCGGCGTTTCCAGTGACTTCGCGGACGGTTCGCCTTGGCGATACCTTGGACTCTTCATCTGCTCCTGCGCCGGGCGTCGCTGGCCTTGCTGCTCGGCCTGGCGCTGCTGGGCGGGTTGCGTGCCGACTGGGACTTCTCCCAGATCAGCCGCAAGGCCGCGGCCCTGTATGGCCCGCTGGGTGCCGGTCAGCAGCGCATCGATGCCTGGCAGCAATTGCTGGCGACGCAGAAGCAGCTCGGCGAGGCCGAGCGCTTGCAGGTGGTCAACCAGTTCTTCAACCGCCAGCTGCGCTATGAAGAGGACATCGACCTGTGGCACGAAGTCGACTACTGGGCCACGCCGATCCAGTCGCTGATCAAGGGTGCCGGGGACTGCGAGGACTACGCCATCGCCAAGTACTTCAGCCTGCGTCGCCTCGGCATTCCCGCCGACAAATTGCGCATCACCTACGTCAAGGCGCTGCGCCAGAACCGCGCGCACATGGTCCTGACCTACTATTCAAGTCCTGACGCCATGCCCCTGGTCCTCGACAGCCTGATCGACGCGATCAAGCCGGCCAGCCAACGCACCGACCTGTTGCCGGTCTACGCCTTCAATGGCGAGGGCCTGTGGCTGACCGGCGCGGCGGGCAACAAGAAAGTGGGCGATACCAAGCGCTTGTCGCGCTGGCAGGATCTGTTAAAGAAAATGCAGGCGGAAGGATTCCCTGCCGAGCCGGTTTACTGAGGAGCTCCGATGTCACTGTTCAAACAATTGTTGCTCGCCATCTGCCTGTTTCTGGTGGTCGCTTTCAGTGGCAGTTTCATGGTCAGCCTGGAAAGTTCGCGCAGCCAGTACGTCAACCAGCTGCGTTCCCACGCCCAGGACGCCGCCACGGCGCTGGCGCTGTCGTTGACGCCGAACCTGGACGACCCGGCGATGGTCGAGCTGCTGGTCAGTTCGATCTTCGACAGTGGCTACTACGCCAGCATCCGTGTCGTCGATCTTGGCTCCAACGCTTTGCTGGTCGAGCGTCACGCCGACCCTGATCCGGGGGGCGTGCCGCAATGGTTCATCCAGCTGATCGGCCTGGAGGCGGCCGGCGGTGACGCCATCGTCATGCGCGGTTGGCAGCAGGCGGCACGGGTCGAGGTGGTCAGCCACCCGATGTTCGCCCTCGCCAAGCTGTGGCAGAGCGCCCTCGGCAGCCTCGGCTGGCTGCTGCTGTGCGGTGGACTCAGCGCGGTGGCTGGTGCCCTGTTGCTGCGGCGGCAGTTGAGGCCGCTGGATTACATGGTCGAGCAGTCCCACGCCATCGCCCGTCGCGAGTTCCTCAGCCTGCCGGACCTGCCGCGTACCCCGGAGCTGCGCCGCGTGGTGCAGGCCATGAACCAGATGGTCGAGAAGCTCAAGGCGCTGTACAAGGAGCAGGCCGAGCGCAGCGAGAAGCTGCGGATCGAGTCCTATCAGGACAGCCTCACCGGCCTTGCCAACCGGCGCTATTTCGAGATGCAGCTGAACGCCCGGGTGAGCAATCTGGAGGACGCCCGCGAAGGCTACCTGCTGCTGTTGCGGGTGCAGGACCTGGCCGGTCTGAACCAGCGTCTCGGCGGCCAGCGTACCGACCAGTTGCTGCAGGCGGTGGGTCAGCAGCTGCAGCGTATCTGCTCCGCCTACCCGGAAACCAACAACCTGATCACCCGCAGCCGCGGGGGCGAGTTCGCCGTGCTGGCGCCGGGCCTGACCCATGACGATGCCATTGCCCTGGCCCCGGCCCTGGAACTCGGCCTGCGCGGTATTTCCGATGTCACCCCGTCGGTCTGCATCGGCCTGGCGCCTTTCAGTCCCGGTGACGAGCCGAAGGCCCTGCTGCAACTGGCCGACGAGGCGTTGGCACGGGCGCAGAGCCAGCCGGAGCCGTCCTGGGTGTGCCTGGAGCAGGGTTCTGCGGCCCAGGCCAGCGACACCCACCGGCAGTGGCATAGCCTGCTGGACGAGGCCCTGGACCAGGGCCGCTTCCGCTTGTTCTTCCAGCCGGTGGTGGACTGCAACCAGCTGGACCGCGTACTGCACTACAAGGTGCTCTCGCGGCTGGTCGACGACAATGGCGAGACCATCGCCGCGGGCCGCTTCCTGCCAGCCCTGGAGCGCTTCGGCTGGGCGAGCAGGCTTGACCTGGTGATGCTGGAGAAGGTCCTCAAGCAGATGCACGGGCATGACCAGGCGCTGGCGCTGAACCTGTCGGCGACCACGGTGGTCGATCCGGCGAGCCAGCAGCGCGTGTTCGAGCTGCTGGCCCAGCATGCCGTGCTCGGCCCGCGCCTGACCCTGGAGATCGCCGAGGAGCAACTGCCGGAACAGGTCGTGCTGGAACAGTTGACCCGACGCCTGCGCGTCCTCGGCTTCAGCCTGAGCCTGCAGCACTTCGGCGGTCGCTTCAGCATGATCGGCAACCTCGCCCACCTGGGGCTGGCCTACCTGAAGATCGACGGCAGCTACATCCGCGCCATCGATCAGGAGCAGCACAAGCGCCTGTTCATCGAGGCGGTGCAGCGTGCGGCGCACAGCATCGACCTGCCGCTGATCGCCGAGCGCGTGGAAACCGAAGGGGAGCTGCAGGTGCTGCGCGAGATGGGCATCCAGGGCGTGCAGGGCCGGCTGGTAGGCGAGCCGGCACCCTGGGCGTGAACCCGGCCTCGTTGGCGAGGCCGACAGGGTTCAGATCAGACCGCCGACCTCTTCGTCGTCGATCAGGTTGTTCAGGCCGCCGAGTGCGGCGCGGGCGGTATTGCGGTTGAGCAGTTTGGCCTGGGCGCCAGGGGGCAGGTCGGTGATGCTGATCACGCCCTTGGTGGTCAGGACGTCGATCAGGTCCTCCAGTACCCGGATCATGTCCAGGTCGCTCTGCTTGAGCTGCTTGAGGCTGTTCTCCACGACATCGTCGGCGAACCACTCCAGCACCTCGGCATGATCGGCCGGGAGAATTTCCGTGGCTTCGGCAAAGGCGGCCGCCTCGACCCGCAGCAGTTGGCCCTCGGCATCGCGTTGCACGTAGAACATGGGGTTTCCTCGAGAGTGTGAATCCATAGTCGCCTTCAGAGAATAGGCCCTGTATCGGAAATGGCTACGCCGCGGCTGCGGTGTGGTGCACGGACTCGCCGAATTTCGCTAGATCGGTGAGCGACTTGCCGTTCTTGTGGGAGCAATCAAGTTTTGCGCGCCCGTTCGCGAGCAAGCTCGCTCCTACAGTCATCGACCAGCCACTGCGCGCCGGCGGCGCACGAGTATGCGCCGCCGCTGGCCGGCAGGCAAAGACCACGACCCGCACCAGCCCCCGAAGAGGCTGGCGCGATTCCCGTCATCAGCTGTTGTTGTGGTCGATCTTGATGGTCGGGTCGGCACCGCTGATCAACGAATTGATCGTGGTGTTGGACCAGTTCACCCCCTCCAGCTTGATCGTCACGTCGGCGTTGGCGATACCGCCCGCGGCGTTGAGCTTGCCTTCGCTGCTGACCTGCAGGGTCGACTCGCCATTCGCCGTGGTGATCTTCAGGTAGTTGTCGATGGTGCTGGCCTTCTCGCCCTGGAGCAGGTCGCTCAGGTCGAGACGGTCACCTTCGGCCGCCTTGAAGTCCTTGATGATGTCGTTGCCGGTGTCGCCGGCCTTCCAGATGAAGGTGTCGGCGCCACTGCCGCCGGTCAGGGTGTCGTTGCCCTTGCCGCCGAACAGCAGGTCGTTGCCCTCGCCACCGAGCAGGGTGTCGTTGCCGCTGCCACCGAGCAGCATGTCGTTGCCGGCACCGCCGTCGAGCAGGTCGTTGCCGCCCTGGCCGAAGAGGATATCGTTGCCCTGGCCGCCATACAGCTTGTCGTCGCCATCGCTGGTACGCGACACGTCGAACTCGCTGACATGCTCGGTGATGTACTGGTGCATGGTCTTGCTGTCGACTGCGCTGGCGTCCAGCCCGGTCTGCTTCGCGACGTAGCTCTGCAGGGCTTCCACCCCGTTGCCCGATACCGTCGAGAACATGATCAGGTCACCGAACACGATGTCGTTGCCATCGTTGGCATTGACCGTGTCGTTGCCCGGCAGGGTCGCTTCGGTGTGGCCGAGGATGGCGTTGGCCAGGTTGCTCGGGTCGATGTTGGTCTGCGGCACGCCATCGCTGTCGTACGGTTTCAGGTCGTTGACGTCGACGCCGCTGTTGATACCGATCGCCTCCACGGTCGGCGACAGCGCCTTGAGCGCGGCGAAGGCGCTCTTCGAGTTGCTGATGGTGTCGGAGTCGGCGTAGTTGCCCTGGCCGGCCAGGCTCGACAGCTCGTAGGTGCCGTCGCCCTGGGCGTGCAGGGTGCCGCTCAGTGACGAGAAGTAGCTGCCGTTCTTGTACAGGTTCAGGTTGCCGCTGCTGTCGATGGTCAGCCTGTTGCTGCTGTCGACGTTGACGTTGACCACCTGGCCGAGCTTGTAGCCGATCGACGTCAGGTAGCTGTCCATGGTGATCTCGGCCTTGGAACCGGAGCCCTTGACCAGCGTCGGGTTGTCGCGCTCGCCGGTCTGGTAGTAGGTCGGCTCGCCGTCGGTGATGAAGAACGTCTGGTTCTTCCCGGTGTTGCCGGCGGTGACCAGGTTCTGGAACCAGTTGGCCGTGGTCTTGAAGGCGTCCTCGTAGTTGGTGCCGCCGCCGGAGGACATCGCCGTCAGGGCGTTCTTCAGGGTCTGCAGGGCGCCGCTGTCGCCCAGGTTGACCGCCACGGTGGATTTGACCTGGGTGGCGAAGTCCACCAGGAGAATGTTCACCGTGCCCGAGGACGCGCCCTGGACGCTGTTGGACAGGGTCGTGAACACCGACTGCAGGGCCTTCTGCGCCGCGTCCACGCCGTCCGACTTCATGCTCCCGGAGGTGTCGACGATGAACGCCAGGTTGTAGCTCTGCCCGGCGACCACGTGCAGGCCGTTGATGTCGGCGGCGATGATGTCGTTGCCGTCGGTGCCGGTCCAGGTGTCGCTCTCGGCGGTGGCGTTGGTCGCCAGGGCATAGGTATCGCCGTAGACGGTGACCTTGATGGTGTCCGGCGTCGAGACCGAGCTGCCGTTGATGGTCTCGGTCGAGGTGGCGCTGACCGCTACGTTGAACGTGCCGCTGTAGTACGCCGGCGGCTTGATGCTGAGGTTGTTCAGGTTCCAGCCGCTGACATCCACCGCGGTACTGCCCACGGTGACGCTGTGGCCGGCGTTGTCGCTGACCACCGAGCCGACCGGAATGCCGCCGAGCTTGACGCTCAGGGTTTCCGAACCGTCGGTATCGGTCAGCGCCGCGCTGATGCCGACCAGCTTGACGGTGCCGTTCTCGCCGCCCTCGTTGAGCTTGTAGCCGTCGTAGTAGCCCTTGCCGTTGCTGCCGTGGAAGTCAGCGACGGTCACCCCGGCCGCGGCCAGTGCGGCGGCGGTCGGGTACAGCGCGGTGCCGACCTGGCTGACGTCGATGGTCGCGGCGCCGTTGACCGACACGTTGACGTCGTAGCTGCCCGGACCGGCCTGGTTGTAGTGGTAGATCTCGACGGTGTAGTAGCCGCTCTTGGCCGGTGTGAAGGTGCCGTTGAGCTGGCCACCGGCGCCCCAGGTGGTGCTGGCCACGTCGCGGCCGCCCACCACCACCGCCAGGCTGTCATCGCCGACGCCGGTGAACTTGTAGGTGCTGCCGGCTTCCATGTACATCAGGCCCGAGGTCTTCGAGGCGATGCCCGCGGTGACATCCGTCGCCGCCACGTTGGTGGCGATGGCACTGGATTGCGCCTTGCCCGCCGCCGCATCGATCACCGACTTCAGGGTCGCGGCGTCGGCGCCGTTGCCGTTGGTGCCCAGGCCCGAGAGGCCGGTGTAGATCTCCTTGGTCAGGCCGATCGAGGCCACGGCATTGCTGCCGATGCTCAGGGTCGGTTTGTCGGCGACCGGGGTGATGTCGATTTT
Source organism: Pseudomonas sp. zfem002 (assembly GCF_032621685.1). Classification (NCBI taxonomy): domain Bacteria; kingdom Pseudomonadati; phylum Pseudomonadota; class Gammaproteobacteria; order Pseudomonadales; family Pseudomonadaceae; genus Pseudomonas; species Pseudomonas sp. zfem002. Next base: position 13,588 of record NZ_JAVYJH010000007.1, read on the forward strand.
CAGCGTGGCTTCGTTGCCCAGCGCCTGGCCGTCGTACGGCTTGTACTTGAGCTGCGCGTAGTCGGCCTGCTGGTTGCCCACGCCGGTGCCGCCGTTGGCGGTGATGCCCGACTGGTTGGCCAGTGGCACGAACTTGAGGTTGCCCGCGTCGATATCGGCCTTGCTGAAGACCTTGCCGGCGTCGGCCGCGGTGAGGGTCTTCCAGCTCGCGCCGTCCTTGTACTGCAGGGTGCCATTGACCGGCAGTTGGGTGATGGTGATGCCCAGCGCGCTGGCGGCGTTGTCCAGGTCGCTGACGCCGAGGCTGGTCCAGGTCAGGGCCAGGTCGGTGTCCTCGGTACCGGTGATCTCGCCGCCGGCAGCTGTTGGCGCATCGTTCACCGGCACCACGTTGACCGTGGTGGTGGCGACGTTGGAGGTATTCACCCCGTCGGTCACCGTCACGGTGATGATCCGTGGCGTGCTGCTCGGATCGTCGCTGGTGTTGATGAAGGTGATGTTCTTCAGGCGCTGGATGTAGTCGGCGATGCTCGCATTGCCGCTCAGGGTCAGCACCACTTTGTCGTTGGTGTTGACGGCGTTGATGGTGATGCCATTGACGCTATTGCCCAGGTTCAGCGCGTCGCCGGCCATGCGGTTGGTCAGGGTGACGGTGGCGCCGGTCATGTTGGTGCTGTCGATATCGGTGATGCTCAGGTCGACGTCGCCGATCGACACACCAGTGCCTGGCTGGCCTTCGGTGAAGGTCACCTGGTAATCCGCGCCGGTCTTGCCGCTGGAGTTGTTGCCGTCCAGGTCGAGGATCGGTGCCGGTTCGAAGATCTGCGTCGTCACGCTGCCCGCGGTACCGCTGACCACCAGGCTCTCGAAGTTGCCGCCGCTGGCCGAGTCGACCTTGACGGTGAACTGCTCGGTGCCCTCGGTGACGGCGTCCTTGATGGTCGGGATGCTGAAGTCGACCTTGCTGGCGCCGGCCGGGATGGTCACGGTGGTGACCCCGGTGTAGTCGCTGCCGTTGGCGGCGGTGCCCGAGTAGCTCAGTTTCACTGTCACCGCGGACTGCGACGGGTTGCTCAGGTTGATCGTGTAGGTCGCGGTGCCACCTTCGGCCACCGAGGTGCTGCCGGTGATGCTCACCGTGGTCGGCGTGACGGTGTCGGTGATCTGGGTGATCACGTTGCTGCTGCTGAAGGTCAGGTTCTCGAAGCCGCCGCCGCTGGCGCCGGTGATCTTCGCGCTGACGCTGCCGGCATCGATGTACGGCGTATCGGTCGGGGCATTGACGAAGATTGTGGCCGACAGCGCGTCCTTCGGAATGACGATGGTCAGCCCGTTGGACAGGGTTACGGTGACCGGCGAGGCCGCTGGGCTGGTCAGGGTCGCGGTGTAGCTGTACTGGCCGCCCTCGGCGACCGAGGCGGTACCGGTCAGGGTGACGTTGGTGGTGTCGATCGGGCCGTCGTTGACCGTGGTGCTGGTGGTGCCGGTGGCGTCGAGTCGCTCGTAGTTGCCGCCGCTGACCCCGGTGATGCTGTTGGTCAGCGTCGGGTTGGCGGTGTAGACATTGTTCGGCGCAGTGAAATTGACCGTGCCCACGGTCTGGCCGACCGCGATGGTGATGGTCTGGTTGTTGGCCAGGGTGATCACCAGCGGTGCGACGGTGACCGCCGAGCTGACGGTGGCGGTGTAGACCACGGTGCCGCCCTCGACCACGCTTGGCGTGGCGGTCAGGGTCACGGTGCTGGTGTCGATGGTGTCGGTGACCGACGTTACGGCTGGCGTGGTGCTGACGTTCACCTTCTCGAAATCACCGCCGGTGGTGCCGGTGATGGTGGCGCTGACGTTGGTGGCGTCGACGTAGACGCTGTTGCGCGGCGCATCGACGGTGACGGTGCCTTCGGTCGCGCCCTTGGCGATGGTGATGCTGGAACCGTTGCTCAGGTTCACCGTCATCGCCGTGCCGGTCGGATTGCTGACCTTGGCGGTGTAGGTGATCTGGCCGCCTTCGTTGACGCTGTTGGTGGCGGTCAGGGTGACGTTGGTGGTGTCCAGATTCGCCGGGTTGTCGGTGACGGTGGTCACCGGCGTGCCGGCGGTGACCAGCTTCTCGTAGTTGCCGCCGCTGACACTGCTGATGCTGGTGCTCAGTGACGAGTTGGTGGCGTACACATTGTTCGGCGCAACCAGGGTCACCGTGCCGACGGTGGCACCGATGGCGATGGTGATCATCAGGTTGTTGGCCAGGTTGACCACCAGCGGAGCCACGGTGACCGGGGCGCTGACAGTGGCCGTGTAGGTGATCACGCCACCCTCGGCCACGCTTGGGGTGGCGGTCAGGGTTACGGTGCTCGTATCGACGGTGTCGGTTACGGCAGTGACCGCCGGCGTGGTGCTGACATTCAGCTTCTCGAAGTTGCCGCCAGTGGTACCGGTGATGGTTGCGCTGACGTTGCCGGCGTCTACGTAGACGCTGTTGCGCGGCGCATCGACGGTGACGGTTCCTTCGGTCGCGCCCTTGGCGATGGTGATGCTGGAGCCGTTGCTCAGGTTCACCGTCATTGCGCTGTCGGTCGGGTTGCTGACTTTGGCGGTGTAGGTGATCTGGCCGCCTTCCTGGACGCTGTTGGTGGCGGTCAGGGTGACGTTGGTGGTGTCGAGGTTGCTCGGGCTATCCGTCACGGTGGTGGACGGGGTACCGGCGGTGACCAGCTTCTCGTAGTTGCCGCCGGAGACGTTGGTGATGCTGTTGGTCAGTGCCGCGTTGGTGGCGTAGACGTTGTTTGGCGCGGTGAAGTTGACTGTGCCGACGGTCTGGCCGACGTCGATGGTGATGGTCTGGTTGTTGGCCAGAGTAATCACCAGCGGAGCCACGGTGACCGGGGCGCTGACGGTGGCGGTGTAGGTAACCACGCCGCCCTCGACCACGCTTGGGGTGGCGGTCAGGGTTACGGTGCTGGTGTCGACCGAATCAGAGATGGCAGTCACGGCTGGTGTCGAGCTGGTTTCGAGCTTCTCGAAATCGCCGCCGGTGGTGCCGGTGATGGTCACACTGACGTTGCCGCCGTCCACATAGACGGTGTTCTGCGGAGCCGGAACAGTAATGCTGCCTTCAGTCTGGCCCTTGCCGATGGTGATGGTTTCACCATTGCTCAGGGTGACTTTCAGTTCGCTGCCAGTCGGGTTGGTAACCCGTGCGGTGTAGATGATTTCGCCGCCTTCCTGGACATTGCCGGTGGCGGAGAGGGTGAGGCCTGTGGCGTCCAGACGCGCCGGATCATCGGTCACGACGGTGGTCGGGGTGCCGGCGGTTTCCAGGTGTTCGTAGTTGCCGCCGGTCACGCCGGTGATGCTGTTGGTCAACGGGGTGTTGGTGTTCAACACGTTGTTCGGTGCGATGAAGTCCACCGAGGCACTGGTGGCGTTGACCGGGATGGTGATCGACTGGCCGTTAGCCAACGAAATAACCAAAGCAGTGCCGGTTACTGGAGCGGTCACAGACGCGGTATAGGTGACCACGCCGCCCTCAACCGCACTTGGCGTTGCGGTCAGCGTGACAGTCGAGGTATCAACCGAATCACTTACCGCAGTGACAGCTGGAGTCGAGCTGGTTTCTAACTTCTCGAAGTCGCCGCCAGTGGTACCAGTAATGGTCACGCTGACATTGTCGCCATCGACGTACACGGTGTTCTGTGGCGCAGGCACGGTGATCGAACCTTCGGTCTGGCCCTTGCCGATGGTGATGGTTTCACCATTGCTCAGGGTGACTTTCAGTTCGCTGCCAGTCGGGTTGGTGACCCGAGCGGTGTAGATGATTTCGCCGCCTTCCTGAACGTTACCGGTGGCGGAGAGGGTCAGGCCAGTGGTGTCCAGACGCGCTGGATCGTCGGTGACGACAGTGGTCGGCGTACCCGCGGTTTCCAGGTGCTCGTAGTTGCCGCCCGTGACGCCGGTGATGCTGTTGGTCAGCGGGGTGTTGGTGTTCAACACGTTGTTCGGGGCAATGAAATCGACCGAGGCACTGGTGGCGTTCACTGGAATGGTGATCGACTGACCGTTGGCCAACGAAATAACCAGCGCCGTGCCGGTTACCGGCGCGGTGACGCTGGCGGTGTAGGTGACTACGCCGCCTTCGACTGCGCTTGGCGTGGCAGTCAGGGTGACGGTGCTGGTGTCGACCGAATCAGAAACGGCCGTTACGGCTGGCGTCGAGCTGGTTTCCAGGTTCTCGAAGTCACCGCCGGTGGTGCCGGTGATGGTCACGCTGACGTTCCCGCCGTCCACATACACGGTGTTCTGCGGCGCTGGAACGGTGATCGACCCTTCGGTCTGGCCCTTGCCGATGGTGATGGTCTCACCATTGCTCAGGGTGACTTTCAGCTCGGTGCCAGTTGGGTTGGTGACCCGAGCGGTGTAGATGATCTCGCCGCCCTCCTGCACGTTGCCGGTGGCGGAGAGGGTCAGGCCGGTGGTGTCCAGGCGGGCTGGATCGTCGGTCACGACGGTGGTCGGGGTGCCGGCGGTTTCCAGGTGTTCGTAGTTGCCGCCAGTCACCCCAGTGATGCTGTTGGTCAGCGGTGTGTTGGTGTTGAGCACGTTATTCGGTGCGATGAAGTCGATCGAGCCGGAGCTCTGATTGACGAGGATCGTGATGCTCTGACCATTGGCCAGGCTGATGACCAGATTCGAGCCAGTGACTGGAGCCGAAACCGAGGCGGTGTAGGTGACGACACCGCCTTCAACGGCACTTGGAGTCGCAGTCAGAGTGACAGTCGAAGTATCAACACTGTCGCTAACCGCAGTTACTGCAGGAGTGGAACTGGTTTCGAGCTTCTCGAAGTCGCCACCGGTGGTGCCGGTAATGGTCACGCTGACGTTCCCGCCGTCCACATACACGGTGTTCTGCGGCGCTGGAACGGTGATCGAGCCTTCGGTCTGGCCTTTGCCAATGGTGATGGTCTCACCGTTGCTCAGGGTGACCTTCAGTTCGGTGCCAGTCGGATTGGTAACCCGAGCGGTGTAGATGATCTCTCCGCCTTCCTGAACGTTACCGGTGGCGGAGAGAGTCAGGCCAGTGGTGTCCAGACGCGCTGGATCATCAGTCACGACAGTGGTCGGAGTCCCCGCTGTTTCCAGGTACTCGTAGTTGCCGCCGGTTACGCCGGTGATGCTGTTGGTCAGCGGGGTATTGGTGTTCAGCACGTTGTTCGGTGCGATGAAGTCCACCGAAGCGCTGGTGGCGTTCACTGGAATAGTGATCGACTGACCGTTGGCCAACGAAACAACCAGGGCAGTACCGGTGACCGGCGCGGTGACGCTAGCGGTATAGGTCACTACGCCACCTTCGACTGCGCTTGGCGTAGCGGTCAGAGTGACGGTTGAAGTGTCAACGCTGTCGCTAACCGCAGTGACAGCCGGAGTCGAGCTGGTTTCTAACTTCTCGAAGTCGCCGCCAGTGGTACCAGTAATGGTCACGCTGACATTGTCGCCATCGACGTACACGGTGTTCTGCGGAGCAGGGACCGTGATCGAGCCTTCGGTCTGGCCCTTGCCGATGGTGATGGTTTCACCATTGCTCAGGGTGACTTTCAGTTCGCTGCCAGTCGGGTTGGTAACCCGTGCGGTGTAGATGATTTCGCCGCCTTCCTGGACGTTGCCGGTAGCCGTCAGGGTCAGGCCAGTGGTGTCCAGACGCGCTGGATCGTCGGTGACGACAGTGGTCGGGGTGCCGGCGGTTTCCAGGTGTTCGTAGTTGCCACCGGTCACGCCGGTGATGCTGTTGGTCAGCGGGGTGTTGGTGTTGAGTACGTTGTTCGGTGCGATGAAATCAATCGAACCGGAACTCTGATTGACGAGAATCGTGATGCTCTGACCATTGGCCAGACTGATGACCAGATTCGAGCCAGTGACTGGCGCCGAAACCGAAGCGGTGTAAGTAACGACACCACCTTCAATGGCGCTTGGGGTGGCGGTCAGGGTGACGGTTGAAGTGTCAACGCTGTCGCTAACTGCAGTAACGGCTGGAGTCGAACTGGTTTCGAGTTTCTCGAAATCGCCGCCAGTGGTGCCAGTGATGGTCACGCTGACATTGTCGCCGTCCACATATACGGTGTTCTGCGGAGCAGGGACCGTAATCGACCCTTCGGTCTGGCCTTTGCCGATGGTGATGGTTTCACCATTGCTGAGGGTGACCTTCAGTTCGGTACCGGTTGGGTTGGTGACCCGGGCGGTGTAGATGATTTCGCCGCCCTCCTGAACGTTGCCGGTGGCGGAGAGGGTCAGGCCAGTAGTGTCCAGACGAGTGGGATCGTCGGTCACGACGGTAGTCGGCGTCCCGGCGGTTTCCAGGTGCTCGTAGTTGCCGCCGGTCACGCCGGTGATGCTGTTGGTCAACGGCGTGTTGGTGTTCAGCACGTTGTTCGGGGCAATGAAGTCCACCGAAGCACTGGTGGCGTTCACTGGAATGGTGATCGATTGGCCGTTGGCCAACGAAATAACCAGCGCCGTGCCGGTTACCGGCGCAGTGACGCTGGCGGTGTAAGTAACGACGCCGCCTTCAACCGCGCTTGGCGTGGCGGTGAGAGTCACCGTGCTGGTATCGACCGAATCAGAAACGGCCGTTACGGCTGGAGTCGAGCTGGTTTCCAGCTTCTCGAAGTCGCCACCGGTGGTGCCGGTGATAGTGACGCTGACGTTGTCGCCGTCCACATACACAGTGTTCTGCGGCGCCGGGACAGTGATCGAGCCTTCGGTCTGGCCCTTGCCAATGGTGATGGTCTCACCATTGCTCAGAGTGACCTTCAGTTCGGTGCCAGTTGGGTTGGTGACCCGCGCGGTATAGATGATTTCGCCGCCTTCCTGGACGTTGCCAGTGGCAGTCAGGGTCAGGCCGGTGGTGTCCAGGCGCGCTGGATCGTCGTTCACGACGGTGGTCGGGGTGCCGGCGGTTTCCAGGTGTTCGTAGTTGCCACCGGTCACGCCAGTGATGCTGTTGGTCAGCGGCGTATTGGTGTTCAACACGTTGTTTGGGGCAATGAAATCCACCGAGGCGCTGGTGGCGTTCACTGGGATAGTGATCGATTGGCCATTGGCCAGGCTGATGACCAGTGCAGTACCGGTCACTGGAGCAGTCACCGATGCGGTGTAGGTGACCACACCACCTTCAACGGCACTTGGCGTGGCGGTCAGGGTGACGGTCGAAGTATCAACACTGTCGCTAACTGCAGTAACGGCTGGAGTAGTGCTCGTTTCCAGCTTCTCGAAGTCGCCACCGGTGGTGCCGGTGATGGTCACGCTGACGTTGTCACCGTCGACATACACGGTGTTCTGCGGGGCCGGAACAGTGATCGAACCTTCGGTCTGGCCCTTGCCAATGGTGATGGTTTCACCGTTGCTCAGAGTGACTTTCATCTCGGTACCGGTTGGGTTGGTGACCCGTGCGGTGTAGATGATTTCGCCGCCTTCCTGGACGTTGCCGGTGGCGGAGAGGGTCAGGCCGGTGGTGTCCAGGCGTGCTGGATCGTCGGTCACGACGGTAGTCGGCGTACCGGCAGTTTCCAGATGTTCGTAGTTGCCGCCGATCACACCAGTGATGCTGTTGGTCAGCGGGGTGTTGGTGTTCAGCACGTTATTCGGCGCGATGAAGTCGATCGAACCGGAGCTCTGATTGACGAGGATCGTGATGCTCTGACCATTGGCCAGACTGATGACCAGATTCGAGCCAGTGACTGGAGCCGAAACCGAAGCGGTGTAGGTGACGACGCCGCCTTCAACGGCACTTGGAGTCGCAGTCAGAGTGACAGTCGAAGTATCAACACTGTCGCTAACCGCAGTTACTGCAGGAGTCGAGCTGGTTTCCAGCTTCTCGAAGTCGCCACCGGTGGTGCCGGTGATAGTGACGCTGACGTTGTCGCCATCGATGTACACAGTGTTCTGCGGAGCAGGAACAGTGATCGAGCCTTCAGTCTGGCCCTTACCGATGGTGATGGTCTCACCATTGCTCAGGGTGACTTTCAGCTCGGTGCCAGTTGGGTTGGTGACCCGAGCGGTGTAGATGATCTCGCCGCCCTCCTGCACGTTGCCGGTGGCGGAGAGGGTCAGGCCGGTGGTGTCCAGGCGGGCTGGATCGTCGGTCACGACGGTGGTCGGGGTGCCGGCGGTTTCCAGGTGTTCGTAGTTGCCGCCAGTCACTCCAGTGATGCTATTGGTCAGCGGGGTGTTGGTGTTCAACACGTTGTTCGGTGCGATGAAATCGACCGAAGCGCTGGTGGCGTTGACCGGGATGGTGATTGATTGACCGTTAGCCAACGAAATAACCAAAGCAGTGCCGGTTACTGGAGCGGTCACAGACGCGGTATAGGTGACCACGCCGCCCTCAACCGCACTTGGCGTTGCGGTCAGCGTGACAGTCGAGGTATCAACCGAATCACTTACCGCAGTGACAGCTGGAGTCGAGCTGGTTTCCAGCTTCTCGAAGTCGCCGCCAGTGGTACCAGTAATGGTCACGCTGACATTGTCGCCATCGACGTACACGGTGTTCTGTGGCGCAGGCACGGTGATCGAACCTTCGGTCTGGCCCTTGCCGATGGTGATGGTTTCACCATTGCTCAGGGTGACTTTCAGTTCGCTGCCAGTCGGGTTGGTGACCCGAGCGGTGTAGATGATCTCGCCGCCTTCCTGAACGTTGCTGGTGGCAGTCAGGGTCAGGCCAGTGGTGTCCAGACGCGCTGGATCGTCGGTGACGACAGTGGTCGGCGTACCGGCGGTTTCCAGGTGTTCGTAGTTGCCACCGGTCACGCCGGTGATGCTGTTGGTCAGCGGGGTGTTGGTGTTGAGCACATTGTTCGGTGCGATGAAATCGACCGAGGCACTGGTGGCATTCACCGGGATGGTGATCGACTGACCGTTGGCCAACGAAATGACCAGAGCAGTACCGGTCACTGGAGCAGTCACTGACGCGGTGTAAGTGACGACGCCGCCTTCGACGGCACTTGGAGTAGCAGTCAGCGTGACAGTCGAAGTATCAACGCTGTCGCTAACCGCGGTCACAGCTGGAGTCGAACTGGTTTCGAGCTTCTCGAAATCGCCGCCAGTGGTGCCGGTGATGGTCACGCTGACATTGTCGCCATCGACGTACACGGTGTTCTTTGGCGCAGGCACGGTGATCGAAGCTTCAGTCTGGCCCTTGCCGATGGTGATGGTTTCACCATTGCTCAGGGTGACTTTCAGTTCGCTGCCAGTCGGGTTGGTAACCCGTGCGGTGTAGATGATTTCGCCGCCTTCCTGGACGTTGCCGGTAGCCGTCAGGGTCAGGCCAGTGGCGTCCAGACGCGCTGGATCGTCGGTCACGACGGTGGTCGGCGTACCGGCGGTTTCCAGGTGCTCGTAGTTGCCGCCAGTCACCCCAGTGATGCTGTTGGTCAACGGGGTATTGGTGTTGAGCACATTGTTCGGTGCGATGAAATCCACAGAAGCGCTGGTGGCGTTCACCGGAATAGTGATCGATTGGCCGTTAGCTAACGAAATCACCAGAGCCGAGCCGGTCACCGGAGCGGTGACGCTGGCGGTGTAAGTGACGACGCCACCTTCAACGGCGCTCGGGGTGGCGATCAGGGTGACAGTCGAAGTATCAACACTGTCGCTAACCGCAGTGACAGCTGGAGTGGAGCTAGTTTCCAGCTTCTCGAAGTCGCCACCGGTGGTGCCAGTAATAGTCACGCTGACGCTGTCGCCGTCCACATAGACGGTGTTCTGCGGAGCAGGAACGGTGATCGAGCCTTCGGTCTGGCCTTTGCCAATTGTGATGGTCTCACCGTTGCTCAGGGTGACCTTCAGTTCGGTGCCAGTCGGATTGGTAACCCGAGCGGTGTAGATGATCTCGCCGCCTTCCTGGACGTTGCTGGTAGCGGAGAGGGTCAGGCCAGTGGTGTCCAGACGCGCTGGATCGTCGGTCACGACGGTGGTCGGAGTCCCGGCAGTTTCCAGGTGCTCGTAGTTCCCACCCGTCACCCCAGTGATGCTGTTGCTCAACGGGGTATTGGTGTTGAGCACATTGTTCGGTGCGATGAAGTCGATCGAACCGGAGCTCTGATTGACGAGAATCGTGATGCTCTGACCATTGGCCAGGCTGATGACCAGATTCGAGCCAGTGACTGGAGCTGAAACCGAAGCGGTGTAAGTAACGACACCACCTTCAACGGCGCTCGGGGTGGCAGTCAGGGTGACGGTGCTGGTATCGACCGAATCACTTACCGCAGTGACAGCTGGAGTCGAGCTGGTTTCCAGCTTCTCGAAGTCGCCGCCAGTGGTACCAGTAATGGTCACGCTGACATTGTCGCCATCGACGTACACGGTGTTCTGTGGCGCAGGCACGGTGATCGAACCTTCGGTCTGGCCCTTGCCGATGGTGATGGTCTCACCATTGCTCAGGGTGACTTTCAGCTCGGTACCGGTTGGGTTGGTGACCCGAGCGGTGTAGATGATTTCGCCGCCTTCCTGCACGTTGCCAGTAGCGGAGAGGGTCAGGCCAGTGGTGTCCAGACGCGCTGGATCGTCGGTGACGACAGTGGTCGGCGTACCGGCAGTTTCCAGGTGTTCGTAGTTGCCGCCGGTCACGCCGGTGATGCTGTTGGTCAGCGGCGTGTTGGTATTCAGCACGTTGTTCGGGGCAATGAAGTCCACCGAGGCACTGGTGGCGTTCACTGGAATGGTGATCGATTGACCATTAGCCAGAGAGATCACCAGTGCCGTACCGGTAACCGGTGCAGTGACGCTGGCGGTGTAGATCACCACTCCGCCTTCGACTGCGCTCGGCGTCGCGGTCAGAGTGACAGTCGAAGTATCCACGCTGTCGCTAACTGCAGTAACCGCCGGAGTGGAGCTGGTTTCGAGTTTCTCGAAGTCCCCGCCCGTGGTACCGGTGATGGTCACGCTCACGTTGCCACCGTCGATATAGACGGTGTTCTGCGGAGCCGGAACGGTAATCGAACCTTCGGTCTGTCCTTTGCCGATGGTGATGGTTTCACCATTGCTCAGGGTGACCTTCAGTTCGGTACCGGTCGGATTGGTGACCCGCGCGGTATAGATGATCTCGCCGCCTTCCTGGACATTGCCGGTGGCAGAGAGGGTCAGGCCGGTGGTGTCCAGACGCGCTGGATCGTCGGTCACGACGGTGGTCGGAGTCCCGGCAGTTTCCAGGCGCTCGTAGTTGCCACCCGTGACGCCAGTGATGCTGTTGGTCAGAGCAGTGTTGGTGTTCAACACGTTGTTCGGTGCGATGAAGTCAACCGAAGCGCTGGTGGCATTCACTGGAATGGTGATCGATTGGCCATTGGCCAGGCTGATGACCAGGGCTGTGCCGGTGACCGGAGCGGTGACGCTGGCGGTGTAGGTGACGACGCCGCCTTCGACCGCGCTTGGAGTCGCAGTCAGGGTGACGGTTGACGTATCAACCGAATCAGAAACGGCAGTCACGGCTGGTGTCGAACTGGTTTCGAGCTTCTCGAAGTCGCCGCCAGTGGTGCCGGTGATGGTCACGCTGACGTTGTCGCCATCGATGTACACAGTGTTCTGCGGAGCAGGAACAGTGATCGAGCCTTCGGTCTGGCCTTTGCCAATGGTGATGGTCTCACCGTTGCTCAAGGTGACCTTCAGTTCGGTACCGGTTGGGTTGGTCACCCGCGCGGTGTAGATGATCTCTCCGCCTTCCTGGACATTGCCAGTGGCAGTCAGGGTCAGGCCAGTGGTGTCCAGACGCGCTGGATCGTCGGTGACGACAGTGGTCGGGGTGCCGGCTGTTTCCAGATGTTCGTAGTTGCCACCGGTCACGCCGGTGATGCTGTTGGTCAGAGCAGTGTTGGTGTTCAACACGTTGTTCGGTGCGATGAAGTCAACCGAAGCGCTGGTGGCATTCACTGGAATGGTGATCGATTGGCCGTTGGCCAACGAAACAATCAGGGCGGTGCCGGTTACCGGAGCTGTGACGCTGGCGGTGTAAGTGACGACGCCACCTTCGACTGCACTTGGGGTCGCGGTCAGAGTGACGGTCGACGTATCAACCGAATCAGAAACGGCAGTCACGGCTGGTGTCGAACTGGTTTCGAGCTTCTCGAAGTCGCCGCCGGTGGTGCCGGTGATGGTCACGCTGACATTGTCGCCATCGACGTACACGGTGTTCTGTGGCGCAGGCACAGTGATCGAAGCTTCAGTCTGGCCCTTGCCGATGGTGATGGTTTCACCATTGCTCAGGGTGACTTTCAGTTCGGTACCGGTTGGGTTGGTCACCCGCGCGGTGTAGATGATCTCTCCGCCTTCCTGCACGTTGCCAGTAGCGGAGAGGGTCAGGCCAGTGGTGTCCAGACGCGCTGGATCGTCGGTGACGACAGTGGTCGGCGTACCGGCAGTTTCCAGGTGTTCGTAGTTGCCGCCAGTCACCCCAGTGATGCTGTTGGTCAGCGGGGTATTGGTGTTGAGCACATTGTTCGGTGCGATGAAGTCAACCGAGGCGCTGGTGGCATTCACCGGGATGGTGATCGACTGACCGTTGGCCAACGAAATGACCAGGGCGGTGCCGGTGACCGGAGCGGTGACGCTAGCGGTGTAGGTGACGACGCCACCTTCAACCGCACTTGGCGTGGCCGTCAGGGTCACGGTGCTGGTGTCGACCGAATCAGAAACGGCCGTTACGGCAGGCGTCGAGCTGGTTTCCAGCTTCTCGAAATCGCCGCCCGTGGTGCCGGTTATAGTGACGCTGACGTTGTCGCCGTCCACATACACAGTGTTCTGTGGAGCCGGAACGGTGATCGAGCCTTCAGTCTGGCCTTTGCCGATGGTGATGGTTTCACCGTTGCTGAGGGTGACTTTCATCTCGGTACCGGTTGGGTTGGTGACCCGAGCGGTGTAGATGATTTCGCCGCCTTCCTGGACGTTGCCGGTAGCCGTCAGGGTCAGGCCGGTGGTGTCCAGACGGGCTGGATCATCGGTCACGACGGTGGTCGGCGTGCCTGCGGTTTCCAGGTGTTCGTAGTTGCCGCCAGTCACCCCAGTGATGCTGTTGGTCAGCGGGGTGTTGGTGTTGAGCACGTTGTTCGGTGCGATGAAATCAATCGAACCGGAACTCTGATTGACGAGAATCGTGATGCTCTGACCATTGGCCAGACTGATGACCAGATTCGAGCCAGTGACTGGGGCTGAAACCGAAGCGGTGTAGGTGACGACGCCGCCTTCGACCGCGCTTGGCGTGGCGGTGAGAGTCACCGTGCTGGTATCGACCGAATCAGAGACGGCAGTCACGGCTGGTGTCGAACTGGTTTCCAGCTTCTCGAAGTCACCACCCGTGGTGCCGGTGATGGTCACGCTGACATTGTCGCCATCGACGTACACGGTGTTCTGCGGCGCCGGGACAGTGATCGAACCTTCGGTCTGGCCCTTGCCGATGGTGATGGTCTCACCATTGCTCAGGGTGACTTTCAGTTCGGTGCCGGTCGGGTTGGTAACCCGTGCGGTATAGATGATCTCGCCGCCTTCCTGGACGTTGCCGGTGGCAGTCAGGGTCAGGCCGGTGGCGTCCAGACGCGCTGGATCGTCGGTGACGACAGTGGTCGGCGTGCCGGCGGTTTCCAGATGTTCGTAGTTGCCACCGGTCACGCCGGTGATGCTGTTGGCCAGCGGCGTGTTGGTGTTCAACACGTTGTTCGGTGCGATGAAGTCCACCGAAGCGCTGGTGGCGTTGACCGGGATAGTGATCGACTGGCCGTTGGCCAACGAAATAACCAAAGCAGTGCCGGTTACTGGAGCGGTCACAGACGCGGTGTAGGTGACCACGCCGCCTTCGACTGCACTTGGCGTGGCGGTCAGGGTGACGGTGCTGGTATCGACCGAATCAGAGACGGCAGTCACGGCTGGTGTCGGACTGGTTTCGAGCTTCTCGAAATCGCCGCCCGTGGTGCCGGTGATGGTCACGCTGACATTGTCGCCATCGACGTACACGGTGTTCTGTGGCGCAGGAACAGTAATGCTGCCTTCAGTCTGGCCCTTGCCGATAGTGATGGTCTCACCGTTGCTGAGGGTGACCTTCAGTTCGGTACCGGTTGGGTTGGTGACCCGAGCGGTGTAGATGATCTCGCCGCCTTCCTGAACGTTGCTGGTGGCAGTCAGGGTCAGGCCAGTGGTGTCCAGACGCGCTGGATCGTCGGTGACGACAGTGGTCGGCGTACCGGCGGTTTCCAGGTGTTCGTAGTTGCCACCGGTCACGCCGGTGATGCTGTTGGTCAGCGGGGTGTTGGTGTTGAGCACATTGTTCGGTGCGATGAAATCGACCGAGGCACTGGTGGCGTTGACCGGGATGGTGATCGACTGACCGTTGGCCAACGAAATGACCAGAGCAGTACCGGTCACTGGAGCAGTCACTGACGCGGTGTAAGTGACGACGCCGCCTTCGACGGCACTTGGAGTAGCAGTCAGCGTGACAGTCGAAGTATCAACGCTGTCGCTAACCGCGGTCACAGCTGGAGTCGAACTGGTTTCGAGCTTCTCGAAATCGCCGCCAGTGGTGCCGGTGATGGTCACGCTGACATTGTCGCCATCAACGTACACGGTGTTCTGTGGCGCAGGCACGGTGATCGACCCTTCGGTCTGGCCCTTGCCGATGGTGATGGTTTCACCATTGCTCAGGGTGACTTTCAGTTCGGTGCCAGTCGGGTTGGTAACCCGCGCGGTATAGATGATTTCGCCGCCTTCCTGGACGTTGCCGGTAGCCGTCAGGGTCAGGCCGGTGGCGTCCAGACGGGCTGGATCATCGGTCACGACGGTGGTCGGCGTGCCTGCGGTTTCCAGGTGTTCGTAGTTGCCGCCAGTCACCCCAGTGATGCTGTTGGTCAGCGGGGTATTGGTGTTGAGCACGTTATTCGGCGCGATGAAGTCGACCGAGGCGCTGGTGGCGTTCACTGGAATAGTGATCGATTGGCCGTTGGCCAACGAAATAACCAGCGCCGTGCCGGTTACCGGAGCAGTGACGCTGGCGGTGTAGGTGACCACGCCGCCTTCAACAGCACTCGGCGTGGCCGTCAGGGTGACGGTGCTGGTGTCGACCGAATCAGAGACGGCCGTTACGGCAGGCGTCGAGCTGGTTTCCAGCTTCTCGAAATCGCCGCCCGTGGTGCCGGTGATGGTCACGCTGACGTTGTCGCCGTCCACATACACAGTGTTCTGCGGAGCCGGAACGGTGATCGACCCTTCGGTCTGGCCTTTGCCAATGGTGATGGTCTCACCATTGCTCAGAGTGACCTTCAGTTCGCTGCCAGTCGGGTTGGTAACCCGCGCGGTATAGATGATTTCGCCGCCTTCCTGGACATTGCCGGTGGCGGAGAGGGTGAGGCCGGTGGTGTCCAGACGCGCCGGATCATCGGTCACGACGGTGGTCGGAGTCCCCGCAGTTTCCAGGTGTTCGTAGTTCCCGCCCGTGGCGCCAGTGATGCTGTTGGTCAGCGGGGTATTGGTGTTCAACACGTTGTTCGGGGCAATGAAGTCCACCGAGGCACTGGTGGCGTTCACTGGAATGGTGATCGACTGACCGTTGGCCAACGAAATAACCAGCGCCGTGCCGGTGACCGGAGCGGTGACGCTGGCGGTGTAGGTAACGACGCCGCCTTCGACCGCGCTTGGCGTGGCGGTGAGAGTCACCGTGCTGGTATCGACCGAATCAGAGACGGCCGTCACTGCAGGCGTCGAGCTGGTTTCCAGCTTCTCGAAGTCGCCGCCGGTGGTGCCGGTGATGGTGACGCTGACATTGCCGCCATCGACATACACGGTGTTTTGCGGAGCCGGAACAGTGATCGACCCTTCGGTCTGGCCTTTGCCAATGGTGATGGTCTCACCATTGCTCAAGGTGACTTTCAGTTCGCTGCCAGTCGGATTGGTAACCCGTGCGGTGTAGATGATTTCGCCGCCTTCCTGGACGTTGCCGGTAGCAGTCAGGGTCAGGCCAGTGGCGTCCAGACGGGCTGGATCGTCGGTCACGACGGTGGTCGGGGTGCCGGCGGTTTCCAGGTGCTCGTAGTTGCCGCCGGTCACGCCGGTGATGCTGTTGGTCAGCGGCGTGTTGGTATTCAGCACGTTGTTCGGGGCAATGAAGTCCACCGAGGCGCTGGTGGCGTTCACCGGGATAGTGATCGATTGACCGTTAGCCAACGAAATGACCAGGGCAGTACCGGTGACCGGAGCAGTGACGCTGGCGGTGTAGGTAACGACGCCACCTTCGACTGCACTTGGGGTGGCGGTCAGAGTGACGGTGCTGGTGTCGACTGAGTCAGAGACGGCAGTTACTGCAGGTGTCGAGCTGGTTTCGAGCTTCTCGAAGTCGCCACCCGTGGTGCCGGTGATGGTGACGCTGACGTTGCCGCCATCGACATACACGGTGTTCTGCGGAGCCGGAACGGTGATCGAGCCTTCGGTCTGGCCCTTGCCAATGGTGATGGTCTCACCATTGCTCAAGGTGACTTTCAGTTCGCTGCCAGTCGGATTGGTGACCCGCGCGGTATAGATGATCTCGCCGCCTTCCTGGACATTGCCGGTGGCAGTCAGGGTCAGGCCGGTGCTGTCCAGACGCGCTGGATCATCGGCGACAGAGGTGGTCACCGTGCCGTTGTTGGCGACCAGGTTTTCATAGTTGCCGCCACTGACCCCGGTGATGCTGTTGGTGAGTGTCGGGTTGGTCGCCAGCACGTTGTTCGGCGCGGTGAAGTCCACCGAGGCGGCGCTCTGGCCGACCGGGATGACGATGGTCTGGCCGTTGCTCAGGGTCACGGTCACTGGAGTACCAGTGACCTGTGCGGTCACCGACGCGGTGTAGGTGACCACGCCACCCTCGGTCACGCTCGGCGTGGCGGTCAAGGTGACGGTCGAGGTGTCGAGGGTATCGGTGACCGTGGTCACGGCCGGTGTGTCGATGATCTCCAGGCTCTCGAAGTTGCCACCGCTGGCCCCGGTCACGCTCACGCTGAGGTTGCCGCCGTCCACATACACGGTGTCCTGCGGTGCCGAGACGGTGACGCTGCTGCTGGTCTGGTTGGCGGCAATGACGATGGTCGCGCCGTTGGACAGGGTCACGGTGACCGGCGTACCCGCTGGATTGGTCAGGGTCGCGGTATAGACGATGCTGCCGCCTTCGACGACGTTCTCGGTGGCGGTCAGGGAGAGCTCGGTGATGTTTGTCCAGTCGGTGACGATCGTCACCGCTGGGGCCGGGTTGGCTACCAGATTCTCGAAGTTGCCGCCGGTGACATTGGTAATGGTGGTGCTGACCGTTGGCGTTGGAGCACCGTTGTAGACGTCATTCGCTGCGAAGGTGTAGGTCCGCCCAAGGTTTTCACCCACAGGAATGGTGATGGTCTGGCCGTTTGACAGGGTGATGATTACGGGCGTACCCGTCACTGGCGAAGTGACGGTGGCGAAATAGTTGATCAGGCCAAGCTCGGTGGCGTTGGCGCTGGCGAAGAGGCTCACGGTGGTGGTGTCGACGGTGTCGGTGACGGTAGTCACTGCCGGAGTCGGATTGACCACCAGGCTCTCGAAGTTGCCACCGGTGACGTTGGTGATGGTGGTGCTGACCGGAGTGGCGCCGTTATACACGTCGTTCGGTGCGGTGAACTGCACGCTGCTGGTAGAGGCGCCCACCGGGATGATGATCGTCTGTCCGTTGGACAGGGTGACGACGACGGGCGCATCGGTTACCGGCGCGGTGACGCTGGCGGTGTAGGTGATGACGCCGTTCTCGGCCGCATTGGCGTTGGCGGTCAGGCTGACGGTGGTGGTGTCGATGGTGTCGGTGAGGGTGGTCACCGCCTGCGTGAAATTGATTTCCAGACGTTCGTAATTGCCACCGGTGGCTCCGGTGATGAAGGTGCTGATTTCCGAAGGACCTTTGTAGACGTCATTCGGTATGGCGAGCTGCACGCTGCCGGTGGAGGCCCCTACTGGAATGGTGATGGTCAGCCCGTTGCTCAGGACAACGACAACCGGCTGTTCCGTCACCGGCGCGGTAATGCTGGCGGTATAGGTGATCACCCCGTTCTCGCCGACGCTCGGGCTGGCGTCAAGGCTGACGGTGGTGGGGGTGATGATGCTCCCGAATATGGGCGTTACAGCGGGAGCAGGATCCGCGACCAGACGTTCGAAGTTGCCACCGGACAAAGCCGTGATCGATGTACTGAACGTGGAGAGGCTGTATGGGGTGTCCGGTATGGTGAAGTTCACCGACCCGCTGGTGCCGCCCACTGGAATGGTGATGGTCTGTCCGTTGGACAGGTTGATGAGCACCGGTGTGCTGGTCACCGGCGAACCGATGGAGGCGGTATAGGTGACGATACCTCCTTCCTCGTAGCCGCCGGTGGCCGTCAGGCTGACCGTTGTGGTGTCGATCGAATCGGCAATGCTGGTCACGACTGGGGTCGTGTTGATGGCCAGATTCGAGGATGGAACTGCGCTGACGATGGATGTACTGATCTGTGTGGCGTTTACGTACACGTCATTCGGTACAGCGACCGACACGGAGCCACTGGTGTTTCCGGGAAGGATCAAGATGGGCAAGCCGTTGGACAGCGTCACTCTCAGTGAGGACGTACCGCTGTATGGCGATGTCAGGCTCGCTGTGTAGGTGATGAGGCCATTTTCAGCAGTGTTTAGCGTGGCAGTAAGGGAGAGAAGGTTGGTGGCCGTAACCGCCAGTGTATTGGTCGTCGTGTCCACAGCCCCTGTGAACTGACCGTCCAGATTGGCCGCAAAATTCAGCCCTTCGGTTTCATACCCGATCGTGGGCGCCACCACCGCAGCCGTCGCATCCAGCATCACCACACTGTGCCCGCCACCTGGCGCGCCGCTGCCTTCGGATTGCGGGCCCGCGGCGGTCGCTTCGAGGTCTTTGGTCGGGTCGGCGCCGGCGGCGATGGCCTTCTGCAGCTCCTCGACGGAAGGCGCGGTCTGGGCAGTGGCCTCTTCCAGGTTGGTGGTAGAGGTCGGCGCGTCGGCGCTCCACTGGCTCTCACGGCCCAGGTCGATGGTGCGGCCATCGGCGAGTTCCAGGGTGACGGCGCCCGCCAGCCCTGTCAGAACCTGGTCGCCGGTGAACAGGCGATCACCTTCGATGAGTACTCGTTGAATGCCTTCCGGGGAAACGGCGACAACCTGGCCAACAACACGTTTGACGATGGCGACGACACTGCTCATGACACTCTCCGAACTATCCGTTCTATGTGGCTTCCATACGCGATTGGGCTGTGCCGCTATCTGCCTGGAATGTTTCGCAAGGCGACTGAAATATTGATTTATGTCAATTTTGTGGCGTATGCCGATTTGTTTTTCTTTTTTGTCAAACTATTGACCCGGCGATCGCCATCCTAAACAATCGTCCCATTAATGTCACATTGATATTGCGATAGGTGAAGACCCTACAAACTGTGATGGGGTTCTCATTAGGAAGTTTCCGACACGCGGTTTCTTTTTATAGCCACTTTCTGGCGGGATGCCATGTTTTGCTCTGATGTGGGACACGGTGTCCCTAGGGAAGAAAAACCAAATGCGTCTGTTCGCTTTCACCGCCGTACCCCTCGTTCTGCTTTCCACCCTCAGCACTGCACAAACCCTGCCGCAAGCCATGCAACAAGCCCTTGAAGCACACCCGGAAGTCCAGGCCGGGGTGAACGGGCGTCTGGCTGCGGACAGGCAGGTGCGGGTCGCCGAAGGCGGTTACCTGCCCAAGGTCGATGTCCTGGCCGGCTATGGCCGGGAAAGCACCGACAGCCCGAGCACCCGTGCCACGGCCGGCGATCACCGGGAAACCCTGAATCGCAGCGAATCCAGCCTGCGCCTGCGGCAGATGGTGTTCGACGGCTTTGCCACCTCCAGCGAAGTCGGTCGTCAACAGGCCACCGCCAATGCCCGGGCGTATGCGCTGTTGGACACCAGCGAGCGCACAGCGTTGCAAACGGCGAGGGTCTACATCGACGTGCTGACCCGCCGCGAGATGGTGCGCCTGGCTGAAGACAACCTGCGCAGTCACGAACGCATCTACGACCAGATCCAGTTGCGTACCTCCCGCGGCGTCGGCCGCCTGGTCGACATGGACCAGGCCGAGGCACGGCTGGCCGGTGCAAAAAACAACCTGCTGACGGAACAAACCAACCTCGCCGACGCACAAACCAATTACCTGAGCGTCGTAGGGCAACTGCCCGATGAACTGAGCCCGCCCGCGCCGTTCATCGATCTGCTGCCGGCCACGCTGCAGGAAGCCCGCCTGCAGATGGTCGAGAGCAATCCGGCCCTGCGTTCGGCGGAATCGGACATCGCCGCCGCGGACAAGCAGTACGACGCAGCCAGGTCGCGGTTCTACCCGCGCTTCGACGCCGAGCTCGAGCGCGCCGCGAACAACGACGTCGATGGTGTGAATGGACACAACAACGAGTGGCAGGCCATGTTGCGCATGAGCTTCAACCTGTACGACGGCGGCAGCGACAAGGCCGACCTGGAATCCAAGGCCTACATGGCCAGCCAGGCGCTGGATATTCGCAACAATGCCTTGCGTCAGCTCAATGAAGAGTTAGGCTTGGCGTGGAACGCTATGCAGAACGCCGACGCGCAGGTCCCGATCGCCCAGCAATATGTCGATCACAGCAGCAAGGTGCGCACCGCCTACCAGAGCCAGTTCAGCCTGGGTGAGCGGACACTGCTCGACCTGCTCGACAGCGAGAACGAACTGTTCACCGCGCAGCGGCGTCTGGCTGAAGTCAAAAGCGTTCAACTGTTTACCCAATACCGGATCAAGGCGACCATTGGTCGGTTGCTCAAAAGCCAGGGAGTCGTGGCGCCAATGGCAACGGTCGTGCAGAACGATCTCAAGCCCAAGGTGAACCTGCCCGGACTCAACTGAGATCCTGTCCTTCACCAGCCAGCAAGAGAGTTCGCGTGGAATCAGAAGTCAGTCGAACCCAGCTCACCCAGGATCCGCGAAGCCAGCACGACGATCCGCTGCTGGACAGCCTGCTGTCGCTTTGCGTGTTGCACCAGAAACCGGCCAGCCGGGCCATGCTCACCACCGGCCTGCCACTGCCGGCGCAGCGCCTGAGTCCCGAGCTGCTGTCGCGGGCAGCGGCCCGCGCCGGGCTGCAGGGGCGTCTGTTGCAGCGCAAGCTGGAGCAGATCCCGAGCATCGCCATGCCGGCCATGCTCCTGCTCAAGGACGGGCGCAGTACCGTCCTGCTCGGCTGGGAGAACGAGAACACCGCGCGCCTGCTGCTCAGCGAGAGCGACGGCGGTGAGGTGCATGTCAGTCGCGAGGCGCTGCAGAGCGACTACGCCGGGCGGGTGTTCTTCGCCCAGCCGCAGCACAAGTTCGACGTCAACCACGGCAACCTGATTCCGCGGGCGCGCTCCTGGTTCCGCGATACCCTCAAGCGCTCGAAGTGGCTGTACGCCGACGCGGTCGCCGCCAGCCTGATCATCAACCTGATCGCCATGGGCGCGCCGCTGTTCGTGATGAACGTCTACGACCGCGTGGTGCCGAACCAGGCCACCTCGACCCTGTGGGTGCTGGCCATCGGGATCACCGGTGCCTACATCTTCGACCTGATCCTCAAGGGCCTGCGCAGTCTGTGCCTGGATCTCGCGGGGAAAAAGACCGACCTGATCATTTCCGCCACGCTGTTCGAGCGCATCGTCGGCATGTCGATGAAGTACCGTCCCGCGCGGGTCGGCAGCTTTGCCCAGAACATCCACGAGTTCCAGGGCCTGCGCGACTTCCTCGCCTCGCTGACCCTGACCAGCCTGATCGACCTGCCGTTCACCCTGCTGATCCTGCTGGTGATCGGCATCATCGGCGGGCACCTGGTGTGGATTCCGGTGGTGGCCTTCCCGCTCGCCCTGGGCATCGGCTATGCCCTGCAGAAACCGCTGACGGCGACCCTGGAGCGGACCATGGCCCTGGCCTCGGAGCGCCAGTCGAGCCTGATCGAGACCCTCGCCGGCCTCGACGCGGTCAAGGTCAACAACGCCGAAAGCGAACGCCAGTACATGTGGGAGCAGACCATCGGCACCCTCAGTCGCCTGGAACTGCGGGTGAAGGTGCTGTCGGGCCTGGCGATGAACATCACCCTGCTGATCCAGCAGATGGCCGGGGTCGCCCTGATCTGCTTCGGTGTCTACCAGATCATGGACGGCAAGCTCAGCATGGGCGGCCTGATCGCCTGCTACATGCTCAGCGGCCGTGCCCTCAGCCCGCTGGGCCAGCTCGCCGGCTTGCTGACCCGTTACCAGCAGGCCAAGGTGACCATGGTCTCCACCGACCAGATGATGGAACTGCCGCAGGAGCGCAACTTCGAGGAGCGTCCGCTGAGCCGCCAGGTGCTGCAGGGCGCCATCGAGTTCCGCAGCGTCGACTTCACCTACCCCAACCAGCAGAACCAGGCGCTCAAGGGCATCAGCCTGAGCATCCGTCCGGGCGAGAAGGTCGGCATCATCGGCCGCAGCGGCTCGGGCAAGAGCTCGCTGGCCAAGCTGGTGGTCGGCCTGTACGAGGCCGACGGCGGTTCCCTGCTGGTGGACGGCGTGGACATTCGCCAGATCGACGTCAGCGAGCTGCGCCACAACGTCGGCTACGTGCCGCAGGACATCCAGCTGCTCGCCGGTACCCTGCGCGACAATCTGGTCAGCGGCGCGCGCTACGTCGAGGACGAGATGGTCCTGCAGGCCGCGGAGCTGGCCGGCGTCCACGAATTCGCCCGGCTCCACCCGCAGGGCTACGAGCTGCAGGTCGGCGAGCGTGGACAGAACCTTTCCGGCGGCCAGCGGCAGAACGTCGCCCTGGCCCGGGCGCTGCTGCTCAACCCGCAGATCCTGTTGCTCGACGAGCCCACCGCGGCGATGGACAACACCGGGGAAGAGCGCCTCAAGCAACGCCTGCAGGCGGTGATCGAGCACAAGACCATCGTTTTGGTGACCCACCGCGCCTCGCTGCTGTCGCTGGTGGACCGGTTGATCGTCGTCGATCGTGGACAGATCGTTGCGGATGGCCCGAAAGCCGCCGTCATGGATGCGCTGAAGAAGGGGCAGATCAGTGTTGCTTAAGTCAGGAGTGGGGCGCTTCAGGGATGTCCTGCGCGGTTATTTCAAGGGTTCGCCGTCGTTCGGCCAGGAGCCGCTGCCCGAGGTCAACAAGGCGCTGGTCGAGGATGCTCCACGTATCATCCGCCTGACCATCTGGGGCATCATCGCCTTCTTCGTGTTTCTCCTGCTGTGGGCCAACTTCGCCGTGCTCGATGAAGTCACCCGCGGCGACGGCAAGGCCATCCCGTCGTCGAAACTGCAGAAGATCCAGAACCTGGAGGGCGGTATCGTCGCCCAGATCTATGCCAACGAAGGCGAGATCGTCGAGGCCGGCGCGCCGTTGCTGCGCCTGGATGACACCCGCTTCGTCTCCAACGTCGGCGAGACCGAGGCCGACCGCGTCGGCCTGGCCCTGCGGGTCGAGCGCCTGAGCGCCGAGGTCGAGGACCGGCCGCTGAACATCGACGCCGAACTGCGCAAGGCCGCCCCGAGCCAGGCCGCCAGCGAGGAATCCTTGTACCAGAGCCGTCGCCAGCAACTGCAGGATGAGATCGGCGGCCTGCAGGAGCAGCTGGTACAGCGCCAGCAGGAACTGCGCGAGTTTTCCTCCAAGCAGGCCCAGTACCGCAACAGCCTGCAATTGCTGCGTCAGGAAATCGCCATGTCCGAGCCGCTGGTGGCCCAGGGCGCGATTTCCCAGGTCGAAGTGCTGCGCCTCAAGCGTGCCGAAGTGGAAAACCGCGGTCAGCTGGACGCCACCTCGCTGGCGATTCCGCGGGCCGAGTCGGCGATCAAGGAGGTCGAGCGCAAGGTCGACGAGACCCGCGGCAAATTCCGCAGTGACGCCCTGACCCAGCTCAACGAGGCACGCACCGACCTGAACAAGACCCAGGCCACCGGCAAGGCCCTGGAAGACCGCGTCAGCCGGACCCTGGTCACCTCGCCGGTGCGCGGGATCGTCAAGCAGGTGCTGGTCAACACCATCGGCGGGGTGATCCAGCCGGGCAGCGACCTGGTGGAGATCGTGCCGCTGGACGACACCCTGCTGGTGGAAGCGCGCATCCGTCCGCAGGACATCGCCTTCCTGCACCCGGGGCAGGAGGCCATGGTCAAGTTCACCGCCTATGACTTCACCATCTATGGCGGACTCAAGGCCAAGCTGGAGCAGATCGGTGCCGATACCATCACCGACGAGGAAGGCAACACCTTCTACCTGATCAAGCTGCGCACCGAGCGCAGCCACCTGGGCACCGACGAGAAGCCGCTGCTGATCATCCCGGGGATGGTCGCGTCGGTGGATATCATCACCGGCAAGAAGAGCGTGCTGAGCTACCTGCTCAAGCCGATCATCCGCGCGCGGGCGGAGGCATTGCGCGAGCGTTGACCCACTGCAGGCGGATGGGACTTCGTAGGAGCGCGGCTTGCCCGCGAAAGGACCGCGCAGCGGTCCCAGACTCGCTCTGGCGACACCATTTCTGGACCGCTACGCGGTCCTTTCGCGGGCAAGCCACGCTCCTACGAGAGAGAAATACCCAGTCTCGGTGCGGATGGGGTCAGAGGAAGGTGACCTGGCCACCCTCCAGGGATTTCACCCGGGCCAGCGACTCCACGCGGTAGCCCTGCGCGTCCAGCTCGGCGCGGCCGCCCTGGAACGACTTCTCGATGACGATCCCCAGGCCGGCCACGGTGGCACCGGCCTGCTTGATGATCGAGATCAGCGCCTGCGAGGCCTTGCCGTTGGCCAGGAAGTCATCGATCACCAGCACGCGGTCGCTGCTGTTGAGGTGACGCGGCGAGATGGCCACGGTGTTCTCGGTCTGCTTGGTGAAGGAGTACACCGACGCGGTCAGCAGGTTTTCCGTCAGGGTCAGGGACTGGTGCTTGCGCGCGAAAATCACCGGCACGCCCAGCTTCAGGCCGGTCATCACCGCCGGGGCGATACCCGAGGCTTCGATGGTGACGATCTTGGTCACGCCGGAATCGGCGAACAGGCGGGCGAACTCGTCGCCGATCAGTTGCATCAGCGCGGGGTCGATCTGGTGGTTGAGAAACGCATCGACTTTCAGGACCTGATCGGAAAGCACGATGCCTTCTTCGCGAATCTTCTGGTGCAGTGCTTCCACGGGTGTTTCCTCGGATGTAAGCAAAAGGCCCCGGCACGGGCCAGGGCGATTGAAAGGGTGGATTATCTAACGTTTGAGCATGGCACGGATATCGGCAAGCGCCGTATTGCCGCGTGCGGCCTTGACCTCGACGGGCGCATCGTCCAGCCCTTCCCAGGCCAGGTCGTCCGCCGGCAACTCATCCAGGAAGCGGCTCGGCGAACAATCGATGATCTCGCCGTACTGCTTGCGCTTGGCGGCGAAGGTGAAGGCCAGGGTCTGGCGTGCCCGGGTGATGCCGACATACGCCAGGCGGCGCTCTTCCTCGATGGTGTCGGCTTCGATGCTGGAGCGGTGCGGGAGGATTTCCTCCTCCATGCCCATGATGAACACGTAGGGGAATTCCAGGCCCTTGGACGCATGCAGGGTCATCATCTGCACGCCCTCGGCGCCTTCTTCCTCTTCCTGCTGGCGCTCCAGCATGTCGCGCAGCACCAGCTTGCCGATGGCGTCCTCGATGGTCATGTCGCCGTCCTCGTCCTTCTCCAGCGTGCTTTTCAGCGCGTCGATGAGGAACCAGACGTTGCCCATGCGGAAGTCCGCGGCCTTGTCGCTGGAGCTGTTGCTGCGAATCCAGTTTTCGTAATCGATGTCCATCACCATGCTGCGCAGCGCGGCGATCGGGTCTTCCAGGGCCACCTGCTCGCGGACCTTGTCCATCCAGCGCTTGAAGCGCTCCAGGCGCTCGGTGAAGCGGGTGTCGAGGTGCTCGCGCAGGCCCAGCTCCTCGCTGGCGGCGTACATCGAGATCTTGCGTTCGGTGGCGTAGTTGCCGAGTTTTTCCAGGGTAGTCGAGCCGATTTCCCGGCGCGGCACGTTGATCACCCGCAGGTAGGCGTTGTCGTCGTCCGGGTTCACCAGCAGGCGGAAGTAGGCCATCAGGTCCTTCACTTCCTGGCGGCCGAAGAAGCTGTTGCCGCCGGACAGGCGATACGGTACCTGGTGGTGCTGCAGTTTCAGCTCGATCAGCTTGGCCTGGTAGTTGCCGCGGTAGAGGATGGCGAAATCGCTGTACGGGCGGTCGGTGCGCAGGTGCAGGCTGAGGATTTCCATGGCCACGCGCTCGGCTTCGGCTTCCTCGTTCTTGCAGCGGATCACGCGGATCTCGTCGCCGTGGCCCATCTCGCTCCACAGCTGCTTCTCGAAGGCGTGCGGGTTGTTCGCGATCAGTACGTTGGCGCAGCGCAGGATGCGGCTGGTGGAGCGGTAGTTCTGCTCCAGCATGACCACCTTCAGCGACGGGTAGTCTTCCTTGAGCAGCATCAGGTTTTCCGGCCGCGCGCCGCGCCAGGCGTAGATCGACTGGTCGTCGTCGCCGACCACGGTGAACTGGTTGCGCGTGCCGATCAGCATCTTCACCAGCAGGTACTGGCTGGCGTTGGTGTCCTGGTATTCGTCCACCAGCAGGTAGCGCACGCGGTTCTGCCACTTTTCGAGGATGTCGCTGTGTTCCTCGAACAGCTTCACCGGCAGCAGGATCAGGTCGTCGAAGTCCACCGCGTTGAACGCCTTGAGCGTGCGCTGGTAGTGCATGTAGACGATGGCGGCGGTCTGCTCCTTGGGGTTGCGCGCCTTTTCCAGGGCCTCGGGGGGCAGGATCAGGTCGTTCTTCCAGGCGCCGATCATGTTCTTGATCTCGTCGACGCCGTCGTCCCCGGAGTACTCCTTCTGCATGATGTCGGTCATCAGCGCCTTCACGTCGGTTTCGTCGAAGATCGAGAAACCGGGCTTGTAGCCCAGGCGCACGTGTTCCTTGCGGATGATGTTCAGACCGAGGTTGTGGAAAGTCGAGACCGTCAGGCCGCGGCCCTCGCCCTTGCGCAGCAGGGTGCCGACCCGCTCCTTCATCTCCCGCGCGGCCTTGTTGGTGAAGGTCATGGCCACGATGTACTGGGCCCGGATCCCGCAGTTCTGGATCAGGTGGGCGATCTTGCGGGTGATCACGCTGGTCTTGCCGGAGCCTGCGCCGGCGAGTACCAGGAGCGGGCCGCCGACGTAGTTCACGGCTTCTTGCTGCCGGGGATTGAGTCGGGACATGAGGTGAACCGGGGGTGGCTGAAAAATAGCCGCGCAGTTTAACAGGGCTTGGTCTTCATGGCGCGACCGTCTGACAGTGTGACGCAGCACAATATCTAAATTTGCCGGCTCTGCTACTTTCCATCAGGATGCGCCTCCAAATGGATAGATTTTCCTTGGGCGCGAGCGCTTGTCTCAAGTGAAAATCATTTACATTAGTGCGGTTGTAACAAATGATTCGTCCCGCGCCCCGTCTGCGTTCGCGTGTTGCCAACTAAGGAGAGAGCTTGTCTACGCCTGCCGAACCGTTGCGTTTGCTTCTGCTGGCTGAGGAACCCGAGTGGGCGACTGCTCTCGGCGAATCTCTGCTGCCGCTGGCGGGCGCCGCGGTATTGCTGACGGCGCCGAGCTGGGAGTCGGTGGACAGCCTGTTCGCCCGCGACCGCAACGCCGTGGTACTGACCACCCCCGGACGCCAGCCGGCGCCAGGGCGCTGCGACCTGCCCATGGTCCTGCTGCTCGATGCCGAACCGGCCAAGGCGCCGCCCGGGGTGAGCGACTGGCTGGTACGCGGCCAGCTGGGCAGCGACATCGTGCGCCGCTGCCTGCGCCATGTGCGCGAGCGCGGGGTGCTGGAGTCGACCCTGCAGCGCCTGGCCGAGGAAGACCCGCTCACCGGCATCGCCAACCGCCAGGGCTTCCAGACCCTGCTGGCGGCGCGCCTGGCCGAGAACGAGGGGCGTGGCGTGGCCCTCGGGCACCTCGACCTCGACAACTTCCGGCATGCCAACGACGCCCTCGGTCACCAGGGCGGCGACCGCCTGATCCTGCAGGTGGTGGGCCGCCTGAAAAGCCAGCTGGAGGCCGGTGACCGCGTGGCGCGCCTGGGCAGCGACGAATTCGCCCTGCTCATCGACACCCGCCGCGAGCCGCAGCGGGCCGAGCGCATGGCCGAACGGATAGTCGAAGCCCTGGCCGAGCCCTACTGGATCGATGGCGAGAGCCTGCTGATCGGCTGCAGCCTTGGCGTTGCCCATGCCCGCGCGCAGGCCGGCGCCGACCCGCTGATGTGGCACGCGCACATCGCCATGCAGCAGGCCAAGGGCGTGCACGGCTGCACCTATCACGTCTTCGACGAGCGCATAAACCGCAACGCGCGCAGCCTCGCCGATCTGGAAAGCGAGCTGCGCCGCGCCCTGCGCCGCGACGAGCTGGAACTGCACTACCAGCCGCGCCTCGACCTGGTCGAAGGCCGCATCGTCGGTCTGGAGGCCCTGGTGCGCTGGCGCCATGGCGAACGCGGCCTGCTGCCGCCCAGCGAGTTCGTGCCGCTGGCCGAGCAGAGCGGGCTGATCGTGCCGCTGGGCTACTGGGTGATTTCCCGCGCCCTGCGTGACATGCAGATTCTGCGCGAGCGCGGCCTGATGCCGTTGCACATGGCGGTGAACCTGTCGTTCCGCCAGTTCCAGGACAGCCAGTTGCTGGCGACCCTGAGCCGGTTGATCGTGCAGCACGGCGTCGATGCGCGCTGGCTGGAGTTCGAACTGACCGAAACCGCGGTGATGCGCCGCAACGACCTGGTCAAGCAGACCATGGACGCCCTCGGGCGGCTGGGTGTGCGCTTCTCGCTGGACGACTTCGGTACCGGGTTCTCGTCCTTCGTCCACCTCAACAGCCTGCCGATCGCCCTGCTCAAGGTGGACCGCAGCTTCGTCGGCGGGATGGAACTGCGCGAGGAGAACCGCAAGCTGGTCCACGCCATGATCAACCTGGCGCACAACCTCCATCTGGAGGTGGTCGCCGAGGGTGTGGAGACCGAGGAGCAACTGGAGCTGCTGCGCAGTTTCGGCTGTGATCAGGTGCAGGGTTACCTGATCAGCAAGCCGCTGGCGATCGAGCCGCTGGTGGAGTACCTGCTGCTCAATGCGGCGCAGAAGCCGGTGGCGTTGTAACCCGCGAAATCGCGCCTCTCCCCGTAGGAGCGCGGCTTGCCCGCGAAAGGACCGCAAAGCGGTCCCGGATACCGGTGCAAGTTGGGACCGCCTTGCGGTCCTTTCGCGGGCCAGCCGCGCTCCTACGGGGCCGGCCGCAATTCCAGCGAGCTGCCCACTCCACCGATCATCCGCTTCATCCGCCACTCGAACGCCAGGGTCAGACTGACCGCCGCGAACGCCAGCCCCAGCGCCAGCCCCCACCAGACCCCGACCGCGCCCATCCCCAGCGGGAACGCCATGATCCACGCCGCCGGCGCGCCGATCACCCAGTAGCTGAACAAGCCCACCAGGAACGTCGTCTTGGCATCCTTGAGCCCGCGAATCGAACCCATGGCGACCGTCTGGATCCCGTCGAACAGTTCGAACCACGCCGCGACCATCAACAGGCTCACCGCCAGGTGGACCACCCCGGCGAACGCCGGATCCTCCAGGTCGAGGAACAAGCCCACCAGCGCCTCCGGCATGACCCAGAACAGCACCGAGAAACCGAGCATCACCGCCGCGCCGAAGCCGATCCCGACCCGTCCGGCCTGGCGCGCCGCCAGCAGTCGATCCGCGCCATAGTGCAGGCCGACGCGCATGGTCACGGCATAGGACAGCCCCGCCGGAATCATGAACGCCGTCGAGACGATCTGCAGGGCGATCTGGTGCGCGCCCAGCTCGGTGCTGCCCATGGTGCCCATGCACAGCGCGGCGAAGGCGAACAGGCCGACTTCCACGGTGTAGGTGCCGCCGATCGGCAGGCCCAGGCGCCACAGCTCGCGCAGCGCCGGCAGCGACGGCCGGGCGAGGTTGCGGCGGATCGGATAGGGCGCATAGGCCGGGTGGTGGCGGACATGCAGGGCCAGGGCGATGGCCATGGCATTGGCGACCAGCGCCGTGACCAGGCCGATGCCAACCAGGCCCAGTTGCGGCAGGCCGAACATGCCCTCGATCAGCGCATAGTTGAGCAGGAAGTTGACCACGGTCCCGACCAGGCTGATGACCATCACCGGCGACGAGCGCCCCAGCGCGCTGGTAAAGCCGCGCAGGGCCATGAAGGTCAGGTAGCCGGGCAGGGCGAAGGGCAGCAGGAGCAGGAAGTGGCTGGCGTGCTCGACGTTGCCCGGGGTCTGGCCGAGGAGCAGCAGCACCGGTTCCAGGTTCCACAGCACCAGCGCCGCCACCACCGCCATCACCCAGGCCAGCCACAGCCCGGCCTGGGTCAGGCGGGTGGCGCCCGCGGCGTCGCCGGCGCCGTGGCGGATGGCGACCAGCGTGCCCACCGCGGCGATCACGCCGAGGCAGAAGATCGACACGAACGAATAGCTCGCCGCACCCAGGCCACCGCCGGCCAGGGCCTCGGGGCTGATCCTGGCCATCATCAGGGTGTCGGTGAGCAGCATCAGCATGTGCGCCAACTGCGAGGCAATCAGCGGCCCCGCCAGCCGCAGCAGTGCCTTGAGTTCATGGGTGGGCGCCGCCTGCATGATCGCTGTCCTTGTGAACGTGACTGACAAGCCGCCAATTCTCGACCTTTGCGTCAAGATCCACAAAAGGATAAAAACGATCATTGGCATGAGTAAAACTCATGCGAAGATGCT
Source organism: Pseudomonas sp. zfem002 (assembly GCF_032621685.1). Classification (NCBI taxonomy): domain Bacteria; kingdom Pseudomonadati; phylum Pseudomonadota; class Gammaproteobacteria; order Pseudomonadales; family Pseudomonadaceae; genus Pseudomonas; species Pseudomonas sp. zfem002. The sequence continues at coordinate 44,428 of NZ_JAVYJH010000007.1, forward strand.
GCCTCGGAGGTCTGCCATGTCCAATCGTCTTCCCCCGCTGTATGCCCTGCGCGCCTTCGAGGCCGCCGCGCGGCACAGCTCGTTCACCCGTGCGGCGGATGAGTTGAACATCACCCAGAGCGCGGTGAGCCGGCACATTCGCACCCTCGAGGAACATTTCGCCTGCCGCCTGTTCGTGCGCAATGGCCGTAGCCTGCAGCTCAGCGAGGCGGCGCGGCTGCTGCTGCCCGGCGTGCGCGAAGGGTTTGCCGCGCTGGAGCGGGCCTGCGGCACCTTGCGCAGCGAGGAGGGCGTGCTGCGCATGAAGGCACCGTCGACCCTGACCATGCGCTGGCTGCTGGCGCGGCTCAGCCGTTTCCGTCATCTGCAGCCGGGCAACGAGGTGCAGCTGACCAGCGCCTGGATGGATGTCGATCATGTCGATTTCAACCAGGAGCCTTTCGACTGCGCGGTGCTGCTGGGCGACGGGCATTTCCCGCCGGACTGGGAGGTGAGTCGGCTGTTCTCGGAGCTGCTGGTGCCGGTGGGGGCTCCGGAACTGCTCGCCGAAGGCCCCTGGACCGTGGCGCGCCTGGCCGCCTGCGAACTGCTGCACCCGACCCCGGACAAGCGCGACTGGCGCACCTGGCTGGCGCGCATGGGCCTGAGCGAGGAGATTTCGCTCAAGGGCGGCCAGGTTTTCGACACCCTGGAACTGGGTATGATCGCCGCGGCCCGGGGCTATGGCGTGTCCATGGGCGATCTGCTGATGGTCGCCGAGGACGTAGCCCAGGGGCGCCTGAGCCTGCCGTGGCCGGCAGCGGTGGCCAGCGGGCTGGATTATTACCTGGTCTGGCCGCGTACCCGCCCCGGCGGCGAGCGCCTGCGTCGGCTCAGCGATTTCCTGCAGGGCGAGGCGCGGGCGATGCGCCTGCCGGAGGTGGAGATGCTGCAGGCCAATGAAGGCGGCAGCGGCGAGTGATCGGGTCAGGCCAGCGCCGACAACCCCAGGGCTGCGGCGCAGGCACCGAGTGAGCGCCGCTCGGTCTCGGCATACAGCGCCAGCTCATCCTGCACCCGCTGCCCCAGCGCCTCCTCGAATGCCTCGCGGTTGGCATTGCTGCCATATTCCGCCTGGCCGTCATCGCCAAGATTGGACTGGAAGATCCCGGCGGCACTGACCGGCAGGAAATCCTCGTAGACCAGCGCTTCGTAATGGACATGCCCTGCGTCGATCAACCCTTGCAGCGTGGTCGGCCGTTGCGCCGCGTCGCGGGCGGCCAGTCCCCTGTCGGTGGCGAAGTAGCGGAAGTACGCCAGCCCTTGCTCGCGCATCTGCCGCAGATCGTCGGGGAAGGCGCGGAACTGCTCGGCCAGCAGGCTCATGTAGCGCTCTGCATTGTGCTCGGCCGGGGCGCCACCGAGCGCCTCGCGGGTGGCGTCGAGCAACTGGTCGTAGAGCTGGCGCCCCTTTGGCGTCAGCGCCGCGCCACGCTGCTCGATCTCGCCGAAGCGCGCGGTGTGGCTGCCGTCGGCATCGTGGAACGCGATGGATTCCTGCAGCGCCTTGAAGCTGGTCTGGCGCAGCAGGATCGGGTGACGGCGGGTTGGCGGGCCTTCGATCACCGCCTTGGGTGGAATGCCCCTGGCCGGCATGCCCAGCTGGATCAGGTCGATATCCAGGGTACGCGGGGTCAGGTGGTTGATATGCGGGCCTTTGAAGGCCACCACGTCGGCGATCAGGCGGTGCTGGTCGTGCAGTTGCTTGTACTGCTCCGCGGTCACCGTGGCTTGAGGGTGCCAGCGGAAGGTGTGCAGGGCTTCGCTGACGAAGGCCTCGGCCTCCGCATCGCTCAGGCCGCCATCGCGCTCGCTCTGCGCAATCAGTTCCAGCAGGCGGGGCGTGAAGATCTGGCGTTCTTGCAGGATCGACCCGGCCAGTTCGCGCAGGGCCGGGTCGTCGATCAGTTCCAGGCGCAGCAGCGAGGTGAAGACCCGGAACGGACTGGCATGCAGGGACTGCTCGTGCACCGGGCGGAACGCCGTGGAATGCACCGGCACCCCGGCGCAGCTGAGGTCGTAGTAGCCGACCGGGTGCATGCCCATCACCGCGAACAGCCGGCCGATGGTCGCCAGCTCGCTCGCCGTGCCGACGCGGATGGCGCCGTGGCGTTCCTGATCGAGGCGTTCGATCTCGCCGGTCCAGCGCAGCGCCTCGGCGACTTCGGGACGCGCCGCCATCACCTGGCGATTGACCTCGCTCACCAGCGCCAGCAGCGTGCCGTAGAGCGGGACCTCCTGCTTGTACATGAGCGACATGGCGGCGGAGAACCGCGCGCGGATGTTGTCCGGGCTGACGAGATCTTGAGCGGGCATCGCGGGCTTCCTGGTGAGTGGTCGGGCACTCATACATGAAAGCGAGGAATGCTGATCGACTTCAAGCGAAAAAAAGTCGAGCAGTCATTCCAAAAATTCAGGCTTTCTCGGCCGCCACCTGCTCCGCGATCCAGTCCACCAGGCTACGCACCTTGGGCACCTCGGCGGCGTGCTCGGAGAAAGCGAGGAAATGCGCGCCATTGCTGCGCATGCGATGCGGCCAGGGCACCACCAGCTTGCCCTCGGCCAGGTCGGCAGCGGCCAGGTAGCTCGGCACCAGGGCCACGCCGCAACCTGCCTGGGCCGCGCTCAGGCACATATGGAAGGTGTCGAAGCGCGGGCCGTGGTAGCTGTTGGGCGAGTGCAGGCCCTGTTCGAGAAACCACTCGTGCCAGGCTTCAGGGCGCGTGGTGCTCTGCAGCAGGACCTGGTCGGACAGTTCGCTGGCGTCGGTCAGCGTGCGCCCCTGCAGCAGCTCAGGCGCACACACCGGCAGCACCTCTTCGCCGAACAGCTCGATGCAGGTCGCCCCCGGCCAGGTGCCCTGGCCATAGAAGAACACCACGTCGGCCTTGGCCTGGAGCAGCGAGAACGGCTCCATCTCGTTGCGGATATCCAGGTGGATATTCGGGTGGCGCTTGCCGAAGCCTTTCAGGTGCGGGATCAGCCAGCGCACGCCGAAGCTCGGCTGGGTGGCGACCTTGAGCACTTCGGTCTGTTCGCCGTAGGACATGATGTAGCGGCTGGACATGTCGACCTGGGTCAGGATCTTGTTCACCTCGGCCAGGTACAGGGCGCCGGCCGGGGTCAGTTGCAGGCGGCGGCGGATGCGCAGGAACAGGTGATGACGCAGCATTTCCTCCAGTTGCGCCACCTGCTTGCTCACCGCGCTCTGGGTCAGGTGCAGTTCCTCGGCGGCACGGGTGAAGCTCAGGTGCCGGGCGGCGGCTTCGAAGCACTGCAGGGCGGCCATCGAGGGCACCAGGCGTTTGGACATAGCGGCATCTCCAGGCCGAAAGATCATTACCTGACGGAATGATGTGCGGAATAAACGTCGTTTGTTGCCGTGTAGTGATCGGATTAATACTGATCCACGACAATGATTACAACCTCTCACCGCCTTGCAGGAGAACAAAATGGTTGATGGACTGCTTGACCGCCTGGGTGTCCCGGCCAGCGCCTACACCACGGGCAACCATCCCGTTCACACCCCGATCGACGGCAGCGTGATCGCTTCGGTGCAACTGGAGTCGGCGGCTTCGGTCGGGGCCAGGATCGAGCGCGCCCAGCAGGCCTTCGAGGCCTGGCGCAACGTGCCGGCGCCGCGTCGCGGTGAGTTGATCCGCCTGTTCGGCGAGGTGCTGCGCGAGCACAAGGCCGACCTCGGTGAACTGGTCTCGGTGGAAGCCGGCAAGATCACCCAGGAAGGCTTGGGCGAAGTGCAGGAAATGATCGATATCTGCGACTTCGCCGTGGGCCTGTCGCGCCAGCTCTACGGCCTGACCATCGCCTCCGAGCGTCCTGGCCACCACATGCGTGAAAGCTGGCATCCGCTGGGCGTGGTCGGGGTGATCAGCGCCTTCAACTTCCCGGTCGCGGTGTGGGCGTGGAACACCACCCTGGCCCTGGTCTGCGGCAACGCCGTGGTGTGGAAGCCGTCGGAGAAGACGCCGCTCACCGCACTGGCCTGCCAGGCCCTGTTCGAGAAGGCACTGGCCAGGTTCGGCGATGCACCGCAGCACCTGAGCCAGGTCATCATCGGTGACCGCGACGCTGGCCAGGCGCTGGTGGACGATCCGCGCGTGCCGCTGGTCAGCGCCACCGGCAGCACCCGCATGGGCCGTGAAGTCGGTCCGCGGGTCGCCGCGCGCTTCGGTCGCAGCATCCTCGAACTGGGCGGCAACAATGCCATGATCCTCGCCCCCAGCGCCGACCTCGACCTGGCCGTGCGCGCCGTGCTGTTCAGCGCCGTCGGTACCGCCGGGCAGCGCTGCACCACCTTGCGCCGGGTGATCGTGCACCGTTCGGTCAAGGACGAAGTGCTGGCCCGGGTTCAATCCGCCTACGGCAAGGTGCGTATCGGCGATCCCCGCCAGGGCAACCTGATCGGGCCGCTGATCGACAAGGCCTCGTTCCAGGCCATGCAGGACGCCTTGGCGCGTGCGCGCGACGAGGGTGGCCAGGTGTTCGGTGGCGAGCGCCAGTTGGCGCAGCAGTACCCGAATGCCTACTACGTCGCGCCGGCCATCGTCGACATGCCGGGGCAGACCGAGGTGGTCCGTCACGAGACTTTCGCGCCGATCCTCTATGTGCTGACCTACGATGATTTCGAGGAAGCGCTGCGCCTGAACAACGAGGTGCCGCAGGGCCTGTCCTCGTGCATCTTCACCACCGACCTGCGCGAGGCCGAGCGTTTCCAGAGCGCGGCAGGCAGCGACTGTGGCATCGCCAACGTCAATATCGGCACCAGCGGCGCGGAGATCGGTGGCGCCTTCGGTGGCGAGAAGGAAACCGGCGGCGGGCGTGAATCGGGGTCGGACAGCTGGAAGGCCTATATGCGCCGGCAGACCAACACGGTGAACTACTCCCGTGAGCTGCCGCTGGCCCAGGGCATCGTGTTCGACTGAGGGCCCGACGATCCTCTGCAGGAGCGAGCTTGCTCGCGAAGGGCCGCCCAGCGGCCCCAGATAACAAAACCAATATCTGCTCCGGGGACCCACCCATGCCCGATCTGCGTCAACAATGCCTGTGGGAATACGTCACCCCATCCGCGGCCCCCGCTTCGCCGTTGGTCAGCGCGGCCGTGGCCGACGTCTGCGTCATCGGCGGTGGCATCACCGGTCTCAGCGCCGCCCTGCACCTGCTCGAGCAGGGCAAGTCCGTGGTCCTGCTGGAAGCCTGTGACATCGGCAACGGCGGTTCCGGGCGCAACGTCGGCCTGGTCAACGCCGGCACCTGGATCCGCCCCGACGATGTCGAAGCCACCCTCGGCCAGCAACAGGGCAGTCGCCTGAACAAGGTTCTGGGCGAGGCACCCGCGCAAGTCTTTGCCCTGATCGAGCGCCTCGGCATCGACTGTCAGGCGCGCAACCAAGGCACCCTGCACATGGCGCACAACGCCACTGGCGTCGCCGACCTGCAGGCCCGCCACGAACAATGGACCCGCCGCGGCGCCGATGTCGAACTGCTCAGCGGCGCCCGCTGCGAGGAATACTGCGGCACCACGCAGATCTCCGCCGCGCTGCTCGACCGCCGCGCCGGCACCATCAACCCCATGGCCTACACCCGTGGCCTGGCCGCGGCCGTCGAGCGCCTGGGGGGGCGGATTCATGCGCAGTCGCCGGTGCAGGGCCTGGAGCGCGCCGGCAACCAGGGCTGGCTGGTGAAGACCGCGAAAGGCTCGGTGCAGGCCGAAAAAGTGGTGATCTCCACCGGCGCCTACACCGAAGGCGACTGGACCGACCTGCAACGCCATTTCTTCCGCGGCTACTACTACCAGGTCGCCTCGGCGCCGCTGCACGGTGCCGCCGCCGACAACGTGCTCAAGCACGGCCAGGGCTCCTGGGACACCCGCACCGTGCTCAGCAGCATCCGCCGCGACGAGCAGGGCCGCCTGCTGCTGGGTAGCCTCGGCCGGGTCGACAACAAGCCGGCCTGGTTCATCCGCAGCTGGGCCGACCGCATCCAGAGTCACTATTTCCCGCAACTGGGCAAGGTCGAGTGGGAAATGCACTGGACCGGCTGCATCGACTTCACCCCGGATCACCTGATGCGCCTGTTCGAGCCGGCGCCGGGGATCGTCGCGGTCACCGGTTACAACGGCCGTGGCAACACCACCGGCACGGTGATCGGCAAGGCCTTCGCCCAGTTCCTGCTGGAGGATGATCCTGCCACATTGCCGATCCCGTTCTCGCCGATGAAACCGGTGGCGGTGCCGGCGCTGCGCACCGGTTTCTACGAGACCGGGTTCTCGCTGTATCACGCCGGGCAGTGTCTGCGCGTGGTGCTCTAGACCTTGCGCTGCAGCCAGTTGAGGAACCCGCCTTTCTTGATCGTGGCGGGTTTCTGCAGCAGCAACGACTGGCTGTTTTCCTGACGCAAGCGCTGCAGCTTGCTCAGCGCCGCCTTCACCTCGTCGCGCTGCTCCAGGCAACTGCGGACCTCGGCCTTGTCGATGCGATAGAGCAGGCAACTGGTCAGGCTGCGGAACTCGGCGCTGGAGGCGTCAGCGTCGAGCAGGCCCTCGACCCCCAGCACTTCGCCCGGGCCCATGCGTCCGGCTTCCAGCAGGCGCTCGCCGTCGCGGACCGAGGCCGAGACCACGCCGGTGCCGATCACCAGGACGTGCGCGGAGGCTTCGTCGACGCCGAGGATCACCTGGTCCGCCGGGTACTCCACGGCGATCATGCGCTGGCTGAGGCTGTCCTTTTCCTCGCTGCTCAGGGCGCGGAAGATGCGCACGTCTTCCAGCAGATTGCGTTGGCGGCTCCAGGGGCGCAGGTCGCTTTCCGGGTTCCAGATCACGCCGGCGGCGACCAGGTGGCGATGGGCCAGGTCGAACATCTGGTTGCGCACACTGGTTTTCTGGCCCATCGAGGCGACGAAACCGCTGGCTTCGTACTCCACCGACTCCAGGCTGGAGCTCTTGATCGTCGCCTTCGGCGCCGGGTTGGTCAGCAGCGCGCTGCTGCCTTGCAGGGTTTTCTCCAGGGCATCCAGGACCTTGCGCGGGCGCACGCTGGCCGGTACCACCACGCTGATGGACACCCCGTGAACATCGTTGGGCCGGCTGAAATTGAGCAGCTTCGCCTTGGCCGCCACCGAGTTGGGGATCACCGCCATGCTGCCGTTGCCGGTCAGCAGGCGGGTGGCGCGCCAGTCGATATCGATCACCTTGCCCTCGGTGCCGTCGATGCTGATCCAGTCATCGAGCTGATAGGGGCGGGTGGTGTTGAGGACGATGCCGGAGAACACATCGCTGAGGGTGCTCTGCAAGGCCAGGCCGATGACGATCGCCATCACCCCGGAGGTTGCCAGCAGGCCCTTGACCGGTAGCTGCATGACATAGGCCGCGGCGGCGACGATCGCCACCAGGAAGATCACCGCGCCGAGCACGTCCTGGAGCAGGCGGCCGGTGTGGCCGCTGCGGGAAATCAGGACCAGGCCGAGGACCACGGTGAGCGTGCGCGCGGCGAACAGCCACCAGACGATCTCCAGTACCGTCGCCACCAGGTTGCGCGCCACGTCGTCGGGCCAGGGCGGGGGCTGCAGGGGGCTGATGCCGGCGCTGATCAGCACCGCCGAAAACAGCAGGAACGCCAGCACTCGGGACGCCGTGCGCCAGTTGCGCTGTTCCAGGGGAATGGCGCGCCAGAGCAGCAGGTCGAGTAGGAGCAGGGTGATGCTGATCAGCAGGGCGTGGTCCTGGATGAAGGTGGGCATGGGGCTCTCACGGTGCGGGGTGCTTTTGGGGACCGCTAGGCGGTCCTTCGCGGGCAAGCCGCGCTCCTACGGGGTCATCGCGCAAAACGGGGTCTTGCCGCCCCCCCGTAGGAGCGTGGCTTGCCCGCGAAGGACTGCGAAGCAGTCCCCGACTGTCCCAACTGTCATTCGAAACAACAGATTTCACAATGCCTTGTAGCCGTTTTCTGTCAGTAGTTTCTGAATCATACTTCGCGGCCTGTTGCTCTGTTGCGCCGGCCTGGCTGGCTGCCTAGCCTCTGTCGGTCGCTGATTTTCAGCGACCGGGTGTCGCAGCCCAGAGCATAGCCAGAACCTCATCTCAGTCTTCGGTCGATCACTGTCGGCCTGTCCTGTCATGGCGGTTGTGCGCGGGGCACCTTCGGGTGCGCCGGTTCCTATGCCCGGTCTGCGAACCCGCGTACAGCTGCCACCCATTCGTTTCGCAGCGCTATGGCGGCAGCTTCACCGCATAGGAGTTGCGCAATGAAAAAGCCCGTCCCCGATCCGCCGCCCTTCGATTTCTCCCGGTTCAGCACCTCTGGTACGTCATTCGGTCCGCATGATTTCCATGGCAACTGCATGTTCATGGTGCGTGAGGGCATTTGCACTGAAGACGCGCTGGTCCATGCCTGCCTGCTGCTCAGTTGCCTGCGGGCCTCCGCCTGCGATGCCGCGCAACACCTGACCGCCAACGACCACGCCCTGGTGATCGGCCTGGCCCAGCAGGCTGAGATGGCCAAGGCGCTGGTGGACTCGGTGCTGGCGGGGTTCATTCGGAACGGCAGCAGCAGGCAAGAGTAATCAGCTCTCCTGCCCCGCCGGCCGATACTGCAATGCCTCGGCCAGATGCTCCCGGCGAATGTTCTCCACTGCTTCCAGATCCGCCAGCGTCCGCGCCACCTTGAGCAGCCGGTGCGCCGCCCGCAGCGACAGGGTCAGCCGCTCGCAGGCGGTTTCCAGCCACTGCTCGTCGTCTGTGGACAACCCGCAATGTCGACGTAGCCCGGGCAGGTCGAGAAAGGCGTTGGCGCAACCCTGGCGCTGCTGCTGAAGCGCGCGGGTCAGGGCGACCTGTCGGGCTAGGGTGGCGCTGTCGGGACCGTCGTTGTGGCTGGGCGAGAGCGCGGTGGCTTCGCGGGCGACGGTGAGGTGCAGATCGATGCGGTCGAGCAGCGGGCCGGACAGCTTGTTGCGGTAGCGCTGGATCATCTCGCTGCTGCAGCGGCAGCGGCCGGTGGGATCGCCAAGATAGCCACAGGGGCAGGGATTCATCGCCGCGACCAGCTGGAAGCGCGCCGGAAACCGCACCCGGTCCCGCGCCCGCGCCACCACGATCTCGCCGGACTCCAGCGGCTCGCGCAGCACTTCCAGGACCCGGCGTTCGAATTCCGGGAGCTCATCCAGAAACAGCACACCGTGGTGAGCCAGGGTGATTTCCCCGGGGGTTGGACGAGAACCCCCGCCGACCAGCGCGGGCCCGGATGCCGAGTGATGCGGGTGCCGAAACGGTCGTTGCGGCCAGCAATCCAGCGGCCTGGCATCGGCCACCGACTGGATCGCCGCCACTTCCAGCGCTTCGCGCTCGTCCAGCGGCGGCAGCAGGCCGGGCAGGCGACTGGCGAGCAGGGTTTTCCCGGTCCCGGGCGGCCCGCTGAACAACAGGTTGTGCGCCCCCGCCGCCGCCACCAGCAGCGCCCGCTTGGCGGCAATCTGGCCCTGCACTTCACTGAGGTCCGGATAGGGCCGTGGATTCAGCAGCAGACCATTGGCCTGATACGGCTGCAGCGGTTGCTGCCCGCTGAAATGCCCGACCAGTTCCAGCAGATGCTCCGCCGCATACACCACCAGTCCGGAGGCCATGCAGGCCTCCTCGGCATTCGCCTTCGGCACCACCAGCGCCCGCCCGGCATCGCGTGCGGCGAGGGCCGCCGGCAGCACACCCTGTACCGGTCGTACCGCACCGGACAGCGCCAGTTCGCCCAGGCACTCCACCGTCTCCAGCGCCGCCAGGGGAAACTCGCCATTGGCGGCGAGCAGGCCCAGGGCGATGGCCAGATCGAAACGCCCGCCATCCTTGGGCAGGTCTGCCGGGGCGAGATTGAGGGTGATGCGCCGCTGGGGAAACTCCAGCTTTGAATTGACGATCGCACTGCGCACCCGGTCCTTGCTTTCCTTGACCGTGGCCTCCGGCAGGCCGACCAGCGTGAGGGTCGGCAAACCGTTGGCCAGATGCGCTTCGATGAGGACGGGCGGGGCCAGCACGCCCACCTGGGCGCGGCTGTGGACGAGGGCGAGGGACATGAACACTCCATGATCGTTGCGGGGCCGCGTCGTGCGGCCTTGCAAGGATAGTGGCGGGTCCGTGGGGCGGACCGTGCAGAGTGCTTCGGCGTATTTCCCCGGGTAGCAAGTCCACACTGGCCGATGCGACGGGGATCGAAAGCGAGGAGAGGATTCCCGAAGCCGTTTCAGCGGGGTTGAAGTGTACGGGGCATCGACGGTGGCCAGCGCCGACGGCACTGGCCGCAGCGCAGCGCTTATTCGCTGGCGAGGGGATTCAGGCGGGCTTCGAGTTCCTCGACCTTGGCTTCCAGGGCTTCGAGGCGGGCGCGGGTGCGGGCGAGGACGACCATCTGGCTGTCGAATTCCTCGCGGCTGACCAGGTCCAGTTTGCTGAAGCCGCTTTGCAGCAGGGCCCGGAACTGGTTCTCCAGTTCGCCACGCGGCTGTGCGCTGTCGTTGCTGAACAGGCGCGAGGCCTGGTCGCTCAGGGCATCGAGAAAGGCTTTCGGCGCGAGCATGGTCGGCGCTCCTGTTTCGAAAAGAGGGCCGGCAGTGTAGCACGGGGCAATCTGCGGCTTTCGCTGCACACTTTTTGCGCATCTGCCGCGCCGGGTGCGCACCGTTGTTGTGCGTCGTTTTGCCTGCTGGCGACTGGCCAAGATCGGGTTTTGCACCCAAGTCTTTGTAAATTGGCGTTTTCCCGGACATGGCACTGTTTCTGCTAAGACCATCGTGACCCATGCACTGATGCAGTCCCAGGACGAAGCAGTGCTCAGGCGGAGCGAAGACACGAGGTTTGGTCTGGTGCGGTTTCGCGAGTCGGCACGGGGAGTTGTGCCGACGAAACGTTACAAAGCCCAGGCACTGCGCTTAGACTTGAGTCGGGTTTGTTTTCCTGGGGCAAGTCCACCTATTCGGGAGAGAGTTTCATGAAGCTAGTCACTGCCATCATCAAGCCGTTCAAATTGGACGATGTGCGCGAGTCGCTGTCCGAAATCGGCGTGCAGGGCATCACTGTCACTGAAGTCAAAGGCTTCGGTCGCCAGAAGGGTCACACCGAGCTGTATCGCGGCGCGGAGTACGTGGTCGACTTCCTGCCCAAGGTCAAGATCGACGTCGCCATCGACGACAAGGATCTGGATCGGGTCATCGAAGCCATCACCAAGGCCGCCAACACCGGCAAGATCGGTGACGGCAAGATTTTCGTGGTGAATCTGGAACAGGCTATCCGCATCCGTACCGGCGAAACCGATACCGACGCGATCTAAAAAAGCCGCCCCAAACCCAACGCCCCAGGAGAAAACAACATGACTCTGCGTCAATTCGCAGGGCTAGGAGCCCTTTTGTCCCTCGTAATGCCTGCCCTGGCGCTGGCCGAGGAAACCACGGCGGCCGCAGCCCCTACCCTGAACTCCGGCGACACTGCCTGGATGCTCACGTCGACGGCCCTGGTGCTGTTCATGACCATCCCCGGCCTGGCCCTGTTCTACGGCGGCATGGTGCGTTCCAAGAACGTCCTCTCGGTGATGATGCAGTGCTTCGCCATCACCGGCCTGATCAGCGTCCTCTGGGTGATCTACGGCTACAGCCTGGCGTTCGATACCACCGGTATGGAACAGGGCGTCACCAACTTCAATTCCTTCGTCGGCGGTCTGTCCAAGGCATTCCTTGCCGGCGTCACTCCGGCCAGCCTGACCGCGGCCTTCCCGGAAGCGGTATTCATCGTCTTCCAGATGACCTTCGCCATCATCACCCCGGCGCTGATCGTCGGTGCCTTCGCCGAGCGCATGAAGTTCTCCGCGATGCTGGTGTTCATGGCCATCTGGTTCACCCTGGTCTACGCACCGATCGCGCACATGGTCTGGTCCGGTAACGGCGGCCTGATGTGGGACTGGGGCGTGCTGGACTTCGCTGGCGGCACCGTGGTGCACATCAACGCCGGTATCGCCGGTCTGGTCTGCTGCCTGGTGCTGGGCAAGCGCAAAGGCTTCCCGACCACGCCGATGGCTCCGCACAACCTCGGCTACACCCTGGTCGGCGCGGCCATGCTGTGGATCGGCTGGTTCGGCTTCAACGCCGGTTCCGCTGCTGCCGCCAACGGCACCGCCGGCATGGCCATGCTGGTGACCCAGATCGCCACCGCCGCCGCCGCGCTGGGCTGGATGTTCGCCGAGTGGATCACCCACGGCAAACCGAGCGCCCTGGGCATCGCCTCGGGTGTGGTTGCCGGTCTGGTCGCCATCACTCCGGCCGCCGGTACTGTCGGCCCGATGGGCGCCCTGGTGATCGGTCTGGTTTCCGGTGTGATCTGCTTCTTCTGCGCCACCAGCCTGAAACGCAAACTGGGCTATGACGACTCGCTGGATGCCTTTGGCGTGCACGGTGTCGGCGGTATCGTCGGCGCGATCCTCACCGGTGTGTTCGCAGCTCCGGTCCTGGGCGGCTTCGGCACTGTCACCGACATCGCCGCGCAAGTCTGGATCCAGGCCAAGGGCGTCGGCTTCACCGTGATCTACACCGCCATCGTCACCTACGTGATCCTGAAAGTTCTGGACGTAGTGATGGGGCTGCGTGTGAACGAAGAAGAAGAATCGGTCGGTCTCGACCTGGCACAACACAACGAGCGTGGCTACAACCTGTAACCCGCCGAGAAAAAAACTTGCCCGGTTCGCCGGGCATTTTTTCGTCCCGATTTTGCCTCTCTGGCAGCACGCAAACGGTTTTTCGCCGCAGGTTCATCCCTCATGGAATGGGTCTGCGATTGTCGGCGGAAAACTTACAGTCTTCAGGGCGTTTTAGGCACTTTGCTTTTTCATCGGGCACGCTAGAATGCGCGCCGTGGGGTGATGATGGCCTGTTCACACACTTCATGGCCCTTTGCTAGGCTTGCTGATGAGCGAGCCGGTTGGCAGGGACTGGCCGGTGCTTTTGAACCGGCGGCTCTTTATTCGGTCAGGCTCTGAGGAGCCTGCACAGCGTTCGTCAGGTGAAGCGGCGGGCGCTCCGATCATGGGTGACTCGTGACCCCGTGATCTTTCTCCAGCGGTCGTAAACCTCTACGGCAACTGGTCTATAACTAATCTGCTTTTCGCAAGTCATGAGGTAGAACATGAGCGACGACGATCTGGAAAACGATGACCTCGAAGTGGGCGACGACGAAGAGGGTGATGAAGGCCTTGAAGCGGCGGCGGACGACGTAGCCGACGACAGCGGCGATGACAGCCCGGCTCCTGCGGCCAAGGGCAAGTCCAAGGCGGCGGTCTCGGTCGACGAGATGCCGAGCATGGAAGCCAAGCAGAAGGAGCGCGACGCGCTCGCCAAGGCCATGGAAGATTTCCTGGCACGGGGTGGCAAGGTGCAGGAGGTCGAAGCCAACGTGGTTGCCGATCCGCCCAAGAAGCCCGACAACAAGTACGGCAGCCGTCCTATCTGAGGTCGCCGTGACGAAAAAGCCCGCCATTGCAGCGGGCTTTTTTGCGTCTTGGGTAACTTCGCTGGCCTCATCGCGGGCGACGCCCGCTCCCACAAAGTCCGTGGGTGCATGCAGCTTGTGGGAGCTGCCGCGACATCGATTTCAGGCTCAGCGCCAGCCCGCGAGAACGTCGGGCAGTTGCGACAGTCGCTGTATTTCCGCATCCGGCCGGCCTTCGGCCTCCCACGTCTTGCCCTGCGGGTTGAACCACACCGCGCGCAGGCCGGCGCGCTGGGCGCCGGCGATATCGTCACCGGGATGGTCGCCGATGTGTACCGCGGCACCGGCCTCGACCTCTCCCTGGCGCAACGCTTCGAGGAAGGGCGCCGGGTCCGGTTTGCCGATGCCGAGGTCTTCGGCGCACAGGGCGAACTTGAAATAGTCGGCCAGGCCCAGACGGCGCACGTCGGCATTGCCGTTGGTGACCACGCCGAGGGTGTAGTGGCGGCGCAGCAGTTCCAGCACCGGCTGTACCTCGGGGAAGATCTCCAACTGGTGGCGGGCGTGGAGGAACACCTCGAAGCCTTCGTTGGCCAGCTCGCGGGCGTGGGCCTCGCTGTAGCCGACTTCTTCCAGGGCATGGAACAGCACGCGCCGGCGCAGGGCACTGATGCGGTGCTTGAGACCGGGTTCGGCCTGCACCACGCGCTCGCGAATGGTGTACAGGTGCTCTACCGGTACTGCGCCGAGACTGGGGGCATTGGCCGCCAGCCAGTCGCGCAGAACGGCCTCGGCACTGACGATCACCGGCGCGGTGTCCCACAGGGTGTCGTCGAGGTCGAAGGTAATCAGCTGAATACTCATGAGTCGCCGCCTTTACTGCGTTTGGCACGAGGATGCGCGCTGTCGTAGACCGCCGCAAGGTGCTGGAAATCGAGGTGGGTGTAGATCTGGGTGGTCTTGATGTCGGCGTGGCCAAGCATCTCCTGGACCGCGCGCAGGTCCTGGGACGACTCCAGCAGGTGACTGGCGAAGGAGTGCCGGAGCATGTGCGGGTGGAGGTTCTGGCCCAGTTCGCGCTCGCCGGCGGCCTTGACCCGCTTCTGGATGGCCCGCGGGCCAAGTCGCTGTCCTTGCTGGCTGACGAACACGGCAGCGTCCCTGGGGTTGCTCAGGCTGCGCAGCGCCAGCCATTGCTCCAGTGCTTCGCGAGCCTTGCGGCCGACGGGCAGGACGCGGGTCTTGCTGCCCTTGCCGTGGACCTGGACCAGCCCGGCGGGCAGGTCGAGCTGTTCGAGGTCGAGGCTGGTCAGTTCGGAAAGGCGCAGCCCGGAGGAGTAGAACAGCTCGAGAATCGCCTGGTCGCGACGGGCCAGGAAGTCGTCCTCCACGCCGCCTTCCAGCAGTTGCAGGGCGCGGTCGGTGTCCAGCGCTCGCGGCAGGCGCCGTTCGCCCTTGGGGGCGGACAGGCCGTTGGCCGGATCGTGATCGCAGAGGCCTTCGCGGTTCAGGTAGCGGTAGAAACCGCGCACCGCCGAGAGCAGGCGTGCCAGGCTGCGCGACGACTGGCCCTGATGGTGACGGCGGGCGATGAACTGGCGCAGATGCTGGATCTGCAGGGCTTTCCAGTCGTTGATGCCCGCGGTGGTGCAATACGCGAGGACGCTGTCGAGGTCGCGGCGGTAGGCCAGCTGGGTGTGCTCGGACATCTGGCGTTCGCTGCGCAGGTGCGCGCAGAACGCCTCCAGTTGGCGTTCCATCAGCGCACCGGGCGCAGGGTCTGGGTCAGGCGTGGCACCACGCGGCCGAGGACCTCGGCGATATAGCCGAGGAACAGGGTGCCGACGCTGCTCTTGTAGTGATGCGGGTCGCGGCTGCCGAGCGCCAGCACGCCGTGCAGCCCCTGGTGCTCCAGGGCTGCCACCGCGCTGGAGGCGACTTCCTTGCGCTGTGCCTCGCCGAACAGGAAGTCCAGCTCATGGTCGCGCAGGTTGCCGCTGACGGTCTTGCCGCCGCCGAGCAGTCCGCCGATGGCCTGCTGGGCCTCGCCGCTGCTGACCCAGCGGCCTACTGGCGCGGCGTTTTCGCCAAACAGGATGAGGCTGACGAAGGGCACCTGGAAGTCCTGGCGCAGACGATCTTCCACGGCCATGACCACGGCTTCGAGGTTGTCGGCGTCGAGCAGGTCGAGGATCAGGCGGCGGGTCTTGTCGAACAGCCGGTCGTTGTCGCGGGCGACATCCATCAGGTGCGAGAGGCGGTGGCGCATCTCGATATTGCGATCGCGCAGCAGCGTCAGCTGGCGCTCCACCAGCGACACGCTGTCGCCGCGCTGGTGGGGAATGAGCATGTCGAGCAACAGGTCGTCATGCTCGGCGAAGAAGGTGGGGTGGGCACGCAGGTAGGCGGCCACGGCTTCGGCCCCGACGTCGGGCGTGGAGCCCTCCACGAGGTTCTCGTCGGGTTCCGCGGCTGGCGCCTGGGGCTGATCGGTCATGGCTGGTACTCACTCATAGACGAACCTGTCCTTCATACACGCGCACGGCCGGGCCGGTCATCATCACCGGCTTGCCCGGACCCGCCCATTCGATGGACAGGCGTCCGCCGGGCAGGTCGATGAGCAGCGGCGAGTCCATCCAGCCCTGGCTGATGGCAGCCACCGCGGCGGCGCAGGCGCCGGTACCGCAGGCCTGGGTTTCCCCGGCGCCGCGTTCCCAGACGCGCAGTTGCGCGCGATGCCGGTCGATGACCTGGAGAAAGCCGACGTTGACCCGCTGCGGAAAGCGCGGGTGGTGTTCGATCTGCGGACCGAGGTCGTGGACCGGCGCGGCGTTGACGTCATCGACGCGCAGCACGGCGTGGGGGTTGCCCATCGACACCGCGGCCAGCTCGACGGTCTGTCCGCCGACTTCCAGCGGATAGCTCAGGGCCTGGGTCGGCGCCTGGAACGGGATTTCCGTCGGGGCCAGGCGCGGCGGGCCCATGTCGACGCAGATCTGCCCGTCGTTGCGCACGTCCAGTTCGATGATGCCGCCCTTGGTCTCGACGCGGATGCGCTTCTTCGCGGTCAGGCGCTTGTCCAGCACGAAGCGAGCGAAGCAGCGCGCGCCGTTGCCGCACTGTTCCACTTCGGAACCGTCGGAGTTGAAGATGCGGTAGCGGAAATCCACTTCCGGATTGCTCGGCGCCTCGACGATCAGCAGTTGGTCGAAGCCGATCCCGGTGTGGCGGTCGCCCCACTGTTTGGCGTGTTTGGGCTGGATGTGCGCGTGCTGGCTGACCAGGTCGAGGACCATGAAGTCGTTGCCCAGGCCGTGCATCTTGGTAAAACGCAAAAGCATCGTGTCACTCCGGCAGCAGGCTTTCGCCGGCGAACAGCTCGGCTACGGTCTCGCGGCGGCGCACTTCGAAAGCCTGGTCGCCGTCGACCAGTACTTCGGCGCTGCGGCCACGGGTGTTGTAGTTGGAGCTCATGACGAAACCATAGGCGCCCGCGGAGCGAACGGCCAGCAGGTCGCCTTCGGCCAGGTTCAGGGCGCGGTCCTTGGCGAGGAAGTCGCCGGTCTCGCAGATCGGGCCGACCACGTCGTAGGGGCGCGGCTCGCCGTCTCGCGGTTGTACGGCGCTGACGTCCATCCAGGCCTGGTACAGGGCCGGGCGGATCAGGTCGTTCATCGCCGCGTCGACGATGGCGAAGTCCTTGTGCTCGGTGTGCTTGAGGTATTCCACGCGGGTCAGCAGCACGCCGGCGTTGGCCACGATATGCCGGCCCGGCTCGAAGACCAGGGCCAGGTCGCGCTCGCCCAGGCGCTCGCGCACGGCCTTGATGTAGTCGCCGGCCAGTGGCGGCTGCTCATCGCGGTAGCGCACGCCGAGACCGCCACCCAGGTCGAGGTGGTTGAGCAGGATGCCGCAGTCGCCGAGGCGGTCGACCAGCATCAGGATGCGGTCGAGGGCGTCGAGGAAGGGTTCCAGCGAGGTCAGTTGCGAACCGATATGGCAGTCGACGCCGACCACTTCCAGGTTCGGCAGCTGCGCGGCGCGGATGTACACCTCTTCGGCATCGGCGATGGCGATACCGAACTTGTTCTCCTTGAGACCGGTGGAGATGTACGGGTGGGTGCCGGCGTCGACGTCCGGGTTGACCCGCAGCGACACCGGGGCGCGCACGCCCATTTCGGCGGCGACCTGTTGCAGGCGCTCCAGCTCCTCGGTGGATTCGACGTTGAAGCAGTGCACGCCGACCTCGAGGGCGCGGCGCATGTCCTCGCGGGTCTTGCCGACGCCGGAGAAGACCACCCGATCGGCACGTCCACCCGCGGCCAGGACGCGCTCCAGCTCACCGCCGGAGACGATGTCGAAGCCCGAGCCGAGACGCGCCAGGACGTTCAGCACGCCCAGGTTGGAGTTGGCCTTGACCGCGAAGCAGACCAGGTGCGAGGTGCCCTGCAGGGCATCGGCGTAACTGCGGTACTGGGCCTCGATATGGGCCCGGGAGTACACGTAGGTCGGTGTGCCGAAGCGTGCGGCGATCGCCGACAGGCCTACACCCTCCGCGAACAGCTCGCCGTCGCGGTAGTTGAAAGCGTCCATCGGGATTCCTTACCGGTGCTGGTGCGATTGCGACTTCTTGCCGTCCTTGCTGTCGTCAGGAAGGTACAGGGGGCCTTTTTGACCGCAGGCGGAGACAAGGCAGGCAACCGCGACGAGCGCCGCGAGGGAGGAAATCAGGCGCTTCATGGCGAAATCCTTTGATTTAAGCAGTATTGCGCCGGAGTATACCGAGCGCCCGGCGCCTTGCCTATGTAGCCGGTCAGCCGTCGGGCGGTGCGTCCGGGTGGCACGACGTTTGTCTTTGCATTCGCGGCGAAGCGCTCGTATCTTGCCCGGCTTGCGTGTTGAGCAGACATTTTTCGAGGTTCCTGCAATGAGTTTGAGCGAAGCGCGTTTTCACGATCTGGTAGACGCGACCCAACAGGCACTGGAAGACCTGTTCGATGAAAGCGACCTGGACCTGGACATGGAAAACTCGGCCGGTGTGCTGACCGTCAAGTTCGACAATGGCGCCCAACTGATCTTCAGCCGTCAGGAACCGCTGCGCCAGTTGTGGCTGGCCGACCGTTCCGGTGGTTTCCACTTCGACTACGACGAAGAAAGCGGCAAGTGGATCTGCGAGAAGACCGAGGAACTGCTGGGCGAGATGCTGGAGCGCATCGTCTGGGAGCGTGCCGGCGAGAAGCTCGATTTCGAAGAGATCTGAAATGAGCAGCGAAGTCCGCCCGCCCAAGCCGCTGTACAGCAACGTCAGCCCAGCGGTGCCGTCGCCGTGCATCGGCACCTGCCGCCTGGATGAGGCGCGGGTGTGCATCGGCTGTTTCCGCCATGTCGAGGATATTCGCCAGTGGCGTTCGGCGGATGACCAGCAGCGGCGGGAGATTGTTGCGCAGGCGGATGTGAGGCGATCGGCAGCCTGCGCCTCCTGATCGGAGGTTCGGGCCTGCTTTGCAGGCCTTCGCGAGCAAGCTCGCTCCCACAAGATGAGGTGCCGATCCTGCTGCTGTGGGAGCGAGCTTGCTCGCGAAGGACCGCAGCGCGGTCCCGGTGGGCCCTTGAGTATTTACCCTGCTGTGGTAGTGTCAGCCCATCCCGGCCAATGCCGAACCTTCAAAAACCCCGCCCTTGGGCGGGGTTTTGCTTTATTCGATCTGCCAAAAGGAGCCTGACTGGATCATGAGCACCACACCTTCCCTCACCCTCACCCGATTGGACGTGCAGCGTCTCGAGCGCCTGATCGACAGCCTCGATGAAGACACCCCGGGTGTCCTCGCCCTGCAGGGCGAGCTGGACCGCGCCGGCCAGGTGGTCGGTCACGAGGAGATCCCCGCCGGGGTGGTGACCATGAATTCCCGCGTGCACTGCCGCGAGGAAGCCAGCGGCAAGGACTACCACCTGACCCTGGTCTACCCGCAGGACGCCGGCAAGGAAGGCAACGTGTCGATCCTCGCGCCGATCGGCTGCGCGCTGCTCGGCCTGTCGGTGGGCGAGCAGATCGACTGGCCGGCCCCGGGCGGCAAGACCCTCAAGCTCAAGCTACTGGAAGTCGAATACCAGCCGGAAGCAGCGGGCGACTTCGACCTCTGATCAGACCGCCGCCAGCGCCTGGTTCAACACCCGCTCCAGGTCCTGCTTGTAGCGCAGGTAGAGCATGCTCGAACCCTGGCCGTCGGCGAGCAGGTCGGAGAGGTCGAGGTCGGTGATGTAGCAGCGGTAGCGCTGTGCATCGCGGCGCTGTTCGATGATCTCGCGGGCGACCACGGTATACAGCTGGTCGCCGTGGTCGAGCTCGGAAAACTCCTTCTGGTTGCAGTACAGGGTGACGTGCAAAGCGTCGTCCGCGGTCGCCTGGATGATCGCCTGGACTTCGTAGTAGGGCAGGTCCAGCGCGAGTTGCGGTGCCTGCCAGGGCTCGACGTGACGGGCGCGGCCCATGCCTGACGGCAGCACCCGGTAGTACAGGGTGTCCAGCGGATGAGCCTGCTGCTCGTCCATCGGCAGTCGTGCATTGCGCCGGAACACCACCGCCTGCAGGAAGCGCTGCAGCGGCAGCAGCAGGCTGCTTTCGTCGTGAAACGGCAGGCGCTGTTGCCACAGTGCGTTGTATTCATCCAATACGTAGACGTCCGCCCAGGTGTCCTGCACCCGGTAGAACACCTGCACGCACTGCGGCTGGCCCAGGGGCAGGATCAGCGCCAGGTCGTGGTCCTCCAGCACGTTGGCGTCCAGCGCCAGCGGGCTGTAGGTGCTGCGCTCCTCGCCCAGATAGGCGAGCAGGGCGGCGTGACTGTCCAGCGCGACCAGGTTGACGCCGCTGCCGAACAGCTCGAGTACATGGGTGTGCTGCTGTACCTGGATCAGGTAGCGGTGCTCCAGGCGTTGGTCGTACAGCGCCTGGGCGCTGGTGAAGACCTCCTCGACGCGCTGGGCGATGGCCAGGGCGCGGTTGTGGCAGAAACTGCGCACCCGCAGCCTGGGGCGATGCGGGTGGTCCGCGGTGCCGTTGTCGAGGCTGTTGAGGTAGTCGCGGATGCAGCGCATCAGTGCGTGTTCGCCGTCGTAGCGCAGTACCTGCACTTCGTTCCAGCTGTTGAGGACGATCTGGTCGAGGGTCAGTACCAGGTTTTCCCGCACCCCGGCGTAGCTCAGCGAGTCGGTGCGCTCGGTGGTCATGAGGATGTTCAGGTCGCGGTGATGGCGCAACGGGTCGACGCCGACGTTGACCAGCAACAGCACTTCATCGGCCACGCTCGGGCGCAGCAGGCGCGCATCGCTGACCGTGGCCAGCGGCAGCATCACGCTCTGCTGCAGGCTGCCGAGCAGGTTGAACAGCTCGTACTCGCTCAGGTCGCTGCTGCCTGGGTGCAGGGCCAGGCGCGTGGCGCTGTCGATCACGCCGTTGCGGTGCGCCCAGGCCAGCAGGTCGAGGAGGTCGCGGGTGCGCTTGATCGGGGTGAAGTGCTCCCATTCCAGGGCGTTCAGGTTGCCGTTGTACAGGCCCCAGTGGTGCTGGCCCGGTTCCTTGCGGTCGGGCGACTGGACCAGGGTCAGGGTGTCTTCCGCGAGGTCCGGGGCGACCCCCGGGTTGACGAACTCGACCTTGCCGGCGCGGCGCTCGAAGGCAGCGTACAGGCGCCGGCCGAGGATGTTCAGGTCGCGCTGGTCGATGCGCGCGGTGGCGCCGAGATTGCGCGCGAACTGGTCGAGAAAGCGGTAGCTGTGGTTCAGCTCCGCCACCAGCACCCGGCGTTCGGCGGCGACCTGGCGCACCTTCCACTGACTGCGGCTGTCGAGCAGCGCCAGCTGTCGCTCGTCCCAACCCCACTCATGGGCCAGGCGCTCCAGCAGCTCGCTCTGCCAGTTCGGTTTCTGCCGGGCCAGCTGGCTGATCTTGCGGTTGACCTTGAGATACAGGCTGCGGCGCACCAGCTCCAGGCGCTGGGTTTCGTTGCGCCGTTGCAGGTATTGCTCGATACGCCGGTAGACCATCATGTACGGGTCCAGCTCGTCGATATCGAGCACGTTGGCGAACACCGCCTGCTTGAAGTGCAGGCTCAGGCAGCGCACGTCCGGGTGCTCGCTGGCGTAGACCTCGGTCAGCAGCAGCTTGAGCACCGACTTGTAGGGCGACTCGATACCCTTGAACAGCTGCCACAGTCCGGCGCCGACGAACTCGCCGGGTGGGATGTGTGCCAGGTGACCGAGGTCGAGGACCTCGTCGCAGCGCACGAAGCGCTTGGACAGCAGGGTCTGGGTGTAATGCGCGTAGTTGCCTTCCTCGTAGACCGGCACCAGCCACCACAGCGGCGTGCGCCCGGCCAGCCAGATCGCGGTGCGGTAGAACTCGTCCAGCAGCAGGTAATGCTGGGTGGTGCCGCAGTCGTCGGAACTGAGGCGGCTGTCGCGCTCGCCGGTGACGAACTGCCGCGGCTCGATCAGGAACAGATGCGCCTCGGCGCCCTGGCTGGCGGCCCAGGCCTCCAGCAAGCGGCATTTCCTGCGCAGCTCGGCGAGCGCGGTCTCGCCGAGGTCGGAGGCGTGGCAGACCCAGATGTCCATGTCGCTCTGTTCCGCCTGGGCCAGGGTACCCAGGCTGCCCATCAGGAACAGGCCGTGGATGGGCAGCAGGTTGTCGCCGCGTTTGGCTTTGTAGGAAAACGAGCGGGTCAGGCGCTGGGCCTCGGCCAGGACCAGCGGGCTGGGCTCATAGGCGGACACCCCGGCCGGGGTGGTGCCGGAGACGTAGCCGGGCAGCAGCGGATGATTGACGTGGAAAAACAGCGGCAGCAGGGTCAGCACCTGCTGCTGGCGGCTGGACAACCCTTCCATGGCCCGGGCCAGACGGCCCTGGTTGAGATCCAGGAAGCGTTTGCGCAACTGGTTGAGGACCTTGCGGTCGATACCCTGGTCGAGGTCAGGGCGGATTTCGTGAGGAAGATTCATCGCAAGCTTAAACCGGCCGTCATGAAGGCACGGGCGAGTTTAGCCGCAGTGGCAGCGAAGGGATAAGCGCTATTTGATTTTTGACGCCATTTTTCCAGCGCCGTTGGTCGGCACCGCCGAATTTGCTGTGGCAAGCCCGTTGCACGAGGCTGCGGGCTTGCCGGCTACGTCGGGAGTCAGACGGTTTCGGAAACGTTGAGGATCGTCAGCAACTGCTGCGTGGCCTGGGCGGCATCGATGCCCAGGCTGGTCAGGTAGCCCCCATCGGGCTGGGTGATCAGCTGCTTTTCATGCAGGCGCTTGGCCGCGGCGATGGCCTGGGGCGCGGCAGTGGTGTGGACTTTCAGTCCTTCCTGGGTGCTGTCGAGGTTGAACAGCGCGAGAATTTCCAGTTCGGCAACCAGCTCGGGGGTAAACGACATAGGTACTCCGGACTTCAAGAAAAGGAGGGTGGCACCTCTGCGGATGCCTGGACTTGCAGTGTAGTCAGCCTCGCCCGCTTGTGCGTCAGTCTTTTTCCGGCGGCAGTTCGGGCAGGGCGCGCAGCGCGGTTTCGTACCACTCGGTATTGAACGGGCGGTCTTCGTCGAGCATGGCGTCGATCTCGATCGCCAGCACGTGAGCCATCAGGTTGAGGATGTCCTCGCGCTCGTAGCCGACCAGGGTCAGCTTGTTGAACGCCGCCTTGGCCGCTGGCGGTTCGCCGCTTTCGATCTGGTTCTCGATGGCCTGGGTCAGGGTCGATTCGGCGAAGGCTTCTTCTTCGTCGTGGTCGATATCGTGGTCGCTCATGGGCGCGCTCCTCTGGGTGAGGCGGCCAGTGTGCCACGGCCCGCGCGACAATGCCGGGCTATCTGGCGGATGCATGATGCTGGTCAGTCCCGGGCGATTGCGGCTATAACAACCCGGCCAACCCCCTACGGCCTGGAGGCTGTTCCTCATGCTCAAGCTTCATGGATTCGCGGTCAGCAACTACTACAACATGGTCAAACTGGCGCTGCTGGAAAAAGGCCTGCCGTTCGAGGAAGTGCTGTTCTTCGGCGGGCAGGCGGCGGACGCGCTGAAGATCAGCCCGCGCGGCAAGGTGCCGGTGCTGGAGACCGAGCAGGGTTTCCTCAGTGAAACCGCGGTGATCCTCGACTACATCGAGCAGACCCAGGGCGGCAAGCCGCTGCTGCCGGCCGATCCGTTCGCCCGGGCCAAGGTCTGGGAGCTGGCCAAGGAGATCGAGCTGTATATCGAGCTGACGGCCCGCGCCCTGTACCCGCAGGCATTCTTCGGCGCCGAAGTGCCAGAAGACATCAAGGCCAAGGCGTGGCAGGAGTTGCTCGCCGGCCTGGCCACACTCAAGCGCGCCGGCACCTTCGCGCCTTATGTGGCGGGCGACAGCTTCACCGTGGCGGACATCTATTTCGCCTTCAGCGTCGACCTGGCCTGCCTGGTGGGCAAGAAGGTCTTTGGCGTGGACGTGCTGGAAGACTTCCCGCAGGCACGGGAGCTGCTCGCGCTGCTGGCGCAGAATCCGCACATGGCCGGCATCAATGAAGCCAAGGCGGCGCAGTTCCCGACCTTCCTGGAGCAGGTGGTCAAGGCGCGCGGCGTGTAGGAGCTGGCTTGCCTGCGAAGGACCGCGCAGCGGTCCCGGTTCCCGCTCACCAGCCAGGCCAATTGTCTTCCCCCGGCGGCAGATCAGGAACCGGGACCGCTTTGCGGTCCTTCGCAGGCAAGCCAGCTCCTACAAGGTCATGGGCTGGCCATTAGCGGCTGGCCAGCAGGGCCTGGCCGCGGGCCACGGCGGCGCGAACCTGCGCCGGCGCGGTACCGCCGATGTGGTTGCGGGCGTTGACCGAACCTTCCAGGGTCAGCACGGCGAACACGTCCTGCTCGATCTGGTCGCTGAACTGACGCAGTTCGTCGAGGCTCATCTCGGCCAGGTCCTTGCCGCTTTCCACGCCATATTTCACTGCATGACCGACGATCTCGTGGCAGTCACGGAACGGCAGGCCGCGACGCACCAGGTAGTCGGCGAGGTCGGTGGCGGTGGAGAAGCCGCGCAGGGCCGCTTCGCGCATCACCGCGTGACGTGGCTTGATCGCCGGGATCATGTCGGCGAAGGCGCGCAACGAGTCGCGCAGGGTGTCGGCGGCGTCGAACAGCGGTTCCTTGTCTTCCTGGTTGTCCTTGTTGTAGGCCAGCGGCTGGCCTTTCATCAGGGTCAGCAGGCCGGTCAGGGCGCCAAACACGCGGCCGGTCTTGCCGCGTACCAGCTCTGGCACGTCGGGGTTCTTCTTCTGCGGCATGATCGAGCTGCCGGTGCAGAAACGGTCAGGCAGGTCGATGAACTGGAACTGCGCGCTGGTCCACAGCACCAGCTCTTCGGAGAAGCGCGACAGGTGCATCATCGCCACGCTGGCGGCGGCGCAGAATTCGATGGCGAAGTCGCGGTCGGAGACGCCGTCCAGCGAGTTGCCGGCCACGGCTTCGAAGCCCAGCAGCTGGCAGGTCAGTTCGCGATCGATCGGGTAG
Organism: Pseudomonas sp. zfem002; assembly: GCF_032621685.1. Taxonomy (NCBI): domain Bacteria; kingdom Pseudomonadati; phylum Pseudomonadota; class Gammaproteobacteria; order Pseudomonadales; family Pseudomonadaceae; genus Pseudomonas; species Pseudomonas sp. zfem002. The sequence goes on from NZ_JAVYJH010000007.1 coordinate 69,464, forward strand.
GTGGTACCGGCCAGGGCGGCGCTGCCCAGGGGCATGCGGTTGGTGCGCTTGCGGCAGTCGACCAGGCGCTCGTAGTCGCGGCTGAGCATTTCGAACCAGGCCAGCAGGTGGTGACCGAAGGTCACCGGCTGGGCGGTCTGCAGGTGGGTGAAGCCGGGCATGACGGTTTCCGCCTCGCGCTCGGCCTGTTCCAGCAGGCCCTGCTGCAGGCGGGTGATTTCGGCGAGGATCAGGTCGATCTCGTCGCGCAGCCACAGGCGGATATCGGTGGCCACCTGGTCGTTGCGGCTGCGTCCGGTGTGCAGCTTCTTGCCGGTGATGCCGATGCGGTCGGTCAGGCGTGCCTCGATGTTCATGTGCACGTCTTCGAGGTCGACGCGCCAGTCGAAGTTGCCGGCCTCGATTTCGCCCTGGATGGTCTTCAGGCCGTCGATGATGCTGTCGCGCTCGGCGTCGGTGAGCACGCCGACCTTCGCCAGCATGGTGGCGTGGGCGATCGAACCCATGATGTCGTGGCGGTACAGGCGCTGGTCGAAGGTGACGGAGGCGGTGAAGCGGGCGACGAAGGCGTCGACGGGCTCACTGAAGCGGCCGCCCCAGGACTGGTTGGTCTTGTCAGTGCTCATGGATTCGCTCGTTGAAGGCGTGAACGGGAAAAAGTGTGCGGATGATAACAGGGTTGCCACGCCCGTCGGGGCTCGGCGGTCGGCACAAATATGGGGCCGTGCCGCCCCCTGGGGCGATATTCAACGATTGAACGGCAGTGTTGCGGCAACCGTCTACAGTTGGACAGAGGATCGGCATTGTTTGCTGTCGACCAGTGAATCTTTAGCCATCGTGCGAGTCAGAGCGTGGATCGCCGTGACGGCCGTCACCGTGATTGTCCACATCAGTCTTTGTGCGAGACTCACGCAGGAATCCAGCGCAATATGAATGTCCTGATCGTTGATGACGAACCCCAAGCCCGTGAACGCCTGAGCCGTCTGCTCGGCGACCTGGAGGGCTATACCGTGCTGGAGCCCAGCGCCACCAACGGCGAAGAGGCTCTGGCGTTGATCGACTCCCATAAACCCGACGTGGTCCTGCTCGACACCCGCATGCCCGGCATGGACGGCCTGCAGGTCGCGGCGCGCCTCTGCGAGCGTGAAGCGCCGCCCGCCGTGGTGTTCTGCAGCAGCGACGACGAGTTCACCCGCCAGGCCTTCGAGGAAAGCGCCCTGAGTTACGTGCTCAAGCCGGTCCAGGGCGATGACCTGCACAACGCCCTGCGCAAGGCCGAGCGGCCCAACCGTGCGCAACTGGCCGCCCTGACCCGCCCGGCCGGGGACAGCGGCAGCGGCCCGCGCAGCCATATCAGTGCGCGAACCCGCAAGGGCATCGAACTGGTACCCGTGGACCGGGTGATCTACTTCATCGCCGACCACAAGTACGTCACCCTGCGCCACGAAGGCGGCGAAGTGCTGCTGGACGAGCCGCTCAAGGCCCTGGAAGACGAGTTCGGCGAACGCTTCGTGCGCATCCACCGCAATGCGCTGGTGGCCCGCGACCGTATCGAGCGCCTGCAGCGTACCCCTCTCGGACATTTTCAACTGTTTCTCAAGGGCCTCAATGGCGATGCCCTGATCGTCAGCCGGCGGCATGTCGCCGGCGTCAGGAAAATGATGCAGCAGCTTTAGGGCGGGGATGGACGGGACAGCGACCAGGGATGGTCTTTTTTTGCCCGCGTCTTTGCTGACATGGATCTGCAAGAGATTTTGACGGAACTGTTATGATCCGCCGAATCTACCTGGTACGGATCCTTCCATGTCCACTCGCGAAATCCGCATTGCCACCCGCAAAAGCGCCCTTGCCCTGTGGCAGGCCGAATATGTCAAAGCCCGCCTGGAACAGGCGCACCCCGGCCTGATCGTGACCCTGGTGCCGATGGTCAGCCGTGGCGACAAACTGCTCGATTCGCCGCTGTCGAAGATCGGTGGCAAGGGCCTGTTCGTCAAGGAACTGGAAACCGCGCTGCTCGAACAGGAAGCCGATATCGCCGTGCATTCGATGAAGGATGTGCCGATGGACTTCCCCGAAGGCCTGGGCCTGTTCTGCATCTGCGAACGTGAAGACCCACGCGACGCCTTCGTCTCCAATACCTTCGCCAGCCTCGATGCGCTGCCCGCCGGCAGCATCGTCGGGACCTCCAGCCTGCGTCGCCAGGCGCAACTGCTGGCGCGCCGTCCGGACCTGCAGATCCGTTTCCTGCGCGGCAACGTCAACACCCGCCTGGCCAAGCTGGATGCCGGCGAATACGACGCCATCATCCTCGCCGCCGCCGGCCTGATCCGCCTCGGTTTCGAGGACCGCATCACCTCCACCATCAGCGTCGACGACAGCCTGCCCGCGGGCGGCCAGGGTGCCGTGGGTATCGAATGCCGCAGCGCCGACAGCGAGATCCACGCCTTGCTGGCACCGCTGCACCACGCCGACACCGCCGACCGGGTCTACGCCGAGCGGGCCCTGAACAAGCACCTCAATGGCGGTTGCCAGGTGCCGATCGCCTGTTACGCCGTGCTCGAAGGCGATCAACTGTGGCTGCGCGGCCTGGTCGGCGAGCCGGCGGGTGGCGCGTTGCTCAATGCCGAAGCCCGCGCTCCGCGCAGCGAAGCCGAAACCCTCGGGGTACAGGTGGCCGAGGCGCTGCTGGCCCAGGGGGCCGGTGACATTCTCAAGGCGGTCTATGGCGAGGCCGGTCACCCGTGACCGGCTGGAGGCTGCTGCTGACCCGCCCGGCCGAGGACTGCGCGGCCCTGGCCGTGACCCTCGGCGAAGCCGGTGTGCATGGCAGCTGCATGCCGCTGCTGGAGATCGAGCCACTGGCGGTTTCGGAGATGCATCGGGCGCTGGCACGCAATCTCGAGCGCTACTGTGCGGTTATCGTGGTCAGCAAGCCGGCCGCGAGAATCGGCCTGGCGCTGCTTGCCGAGCAATGGCCGCGGCTGCCGGCGCTGGCCTGGTTCACGGTGGGGGCGGCGACGGCCGAGGTGCTCGAGTCGGCAGGCCTGAATGTGCATTTCCCCGCCTCGGGTGACGACAGCGAAGCGCTGCTGCGCCTGCCCGAACTGCAGGCGGCGTTGGCCTGCGCTTCGCCCCGCCTGCTGATCATGCGCGGCGAGGACGGGCGCGAGCTGCTGGCTGAGCAATTGACGACGCAAGGTGTGCATGTCGACTATCTGCCGTTGTACCGTCGTCGCCTGCCGGACTACCCTGCCGATGCCCTGTCGCGGCTGATCGAGGCGGAACGCCTGAACGGCCTGGTGGTCAGCAGTGGGCAGGGCTTCGAACACCTGCGCCAACTTGCCGCGCAGGATTGGCCGCGTCTGGCGCGGTTGCCCCTGTTCGTGCCGAGTCCGCGGGTGGCGGAAAGCGCCCGCCAGGCCGGTGCGCAGAATGTGGTGGATTGCCGTGGCGCCAGTGCCACGGCTTTGCTGGCGGCGCTGCAGGAAACCCCTGCGCCCGCTTCCTGAGGCGCTAAGCTGAGGCGACGCGCCTTAAAACAAAGGATGGATACGTGAGCGAAACAGCCTTGCCCAACGAAGATCAGCCAACGCCGTCCGAGGCTTCGACGAACCCCGCGGCCGACTCATCCGGGCGCTCCGGCAATGGCCTGGCGATCCTCGCCCTGCTGCTTGGCGCCGCGGGTGTCGCCGCCGGCGGCTGGGGCCTGTGGCAGGTGCGGCACCTGCAGCAGAGCAACCAGGATCAGCTCGAGCAGGTCCGTCAACTGAACGAGCAGTCCGAAGCCCTGCAGGCCCGTGAGCAGCAGCTCTCGGCGCAACTGGGCAGCCTGCCGCCGGCCGGCGAGCTGGAAGACCGTCGCCGCCTGGTGGCGCAGTTGCAGGGCGACCAGCAACGCCTGAGCCAGCGTCTGGAAACCGTGCTCGGTGCCAGTCGCAAGGACTGGCGCCTGGCCGAGGCCGAGCATCTGCTGCGTCTCGCCAGCCTGCGCCTGTCTGCCTTGCAGGACATCGCCAGTGCCCGTGCGCTGGTCGAGGGCGCCGATCAGATTCTGCGCGAGCAGAGCGATCCGGCCTCCTTCGCCGCGCGTGAACAGCTGGCCCGTAGCCTCGCCGCACTCAATAGCGTGGAGCAGCCGGACCGCACGGGTCTGTTCCTCAAGCTCGCTGCATTGCGCGAGCAGGTGGTGCAGCTCAACGTGCTGGCACCGGAATTCAAGAACGATGGCGAATCCCTGTTCGGCCTGACCGTCGATGGTGATGGCGCCAGTCGCTGGTCGCAGTGGTGGGAGCAGATCTCGCGTTACTTCCGCATCGATTTCGACGCCGACAAGAACATCAAGCCACTGCTCGCCGGCCAGGCCCTGAGCCAGGTGCGCCTGGCCCTCAGCCTGGCCCTGGAGCAGGCGCAGTGGGCCGCGCTGAATGGCGAGGCCAAGGTCTACACCCAGGCCATCGATGAAGCGCGCAGCGTACTGCTGGGCAACTTCAACAAGGACAACGAGCAGGGCCGGATGATGCTGGAGCAGCTCAATGCCCTAGTGAAGCAGCCGGTGACCGTGGTCACCCCTGATCTCGCCGAGAGCCTGAGTGCCGTGCAGGCCTACCTGGAGCGACGCCATCTGCCCGCCGAGGAAGCGGCACTGCGCCAGCCGGCTGAGAAAGCCCAGGAGGCCACGCCATGAAGCGAGCCTACCTCCTGGCGGTCGTGGCGATCGTCGTCGCGACCCTGCTGGGGATCGCCGTGGCTCGGCACAGTGGCTACGTGCTGATCGCCTATGACAGCTTCCGCTACGAGTCCAGCCTGTGGGCGACCCTGGGACTGCTGGTGGCCATCGTCCTGTTGCTGTGGCTGGTCAAGGCGCTGATCGGCCTGGTGCTGACCTCCACCGGCGTGGTCAATCCCTGGTCGCGACGCAATCGCGGGCGACGTACCCGCCTGGCGATCGAGCAGGGCCAGCTCGACCTCGCCGAAGGTCGCTGGGCCAGCGCCCAGCGTCACCTGCACCGTGCCGCCGAAGCCGAGCGCCAGCCGCTGCTTTACTACCTCGGCGCCGCCCGTGCGGCCAATGAACTGGGGCGCAGCGAAGACAGCGACAACCTGCTCGAACGCGCGCTGGAGCGCCAGCCGCAGGCCGAGCTGGCGATTGCCCTGACCCATGCGCAACTGCAGGTCGAGCGTGGCGACAGCGACGCGGCGCTGGAAACCCTGCAGGCGATGCACGAGCGCCATCCCCACAATGCCCAGGTGTTGCGCCAGTTGCAGCGTCTGTATCAGCAGCGTGGCGACTGGCCGGCGCTGATCCGCCTGATGCCGGAGTTGCGCAAGGACAAGGTCCTGTCGGCGAAGGAGCTGGCCGAACTGGAGCGCCGTGCCTGGGGGCAGAACCTGTCCCTGGCGGTGCAACGCGAAGAGGACGGGCAGGCTGCCCGGCAGTCGCTGGAACGCGCCTGGCAGCAACTGACCAACGCCCAGCGCCAGGAGCCGCAACTGGTCCTGGCCTACGCCGAGCAACTGCGTCAACTTGGCGCGGAAAGCGAGGCGGAGGAAATCCTTCGCACTGCACTCAAGCGCGAGTACGAGAGTCACCTGGCGCGCCTCTACGGCCTGGTGCGTGGCGGTGATCCGGCGAAACAACTGCAGACCGCGGAAGGCTGGCTCAAGGCGCATCCGGAAGATCCGAGTCTGCTGCTGACCCTGGGGCGGTTGAGCCTGCAGAATCGCTTGTGGGGCAAGGCGCGCGACTACCTCGAAAGCAGCCTGCGCCTGCAGCGCAACCCGGAAACCTGTGCCGAACTGGCGCGCTTGCTGGCCAGCCTGGGCGAGAACGAGCGCAGCAATGTGCTGTTCCAGGAAGGGCTCGGTCTGCTCGACGAACGCCTGCTGGCCTTGCCGTTGCCGGACCAGGCTCGGGCTTGAGTCTTCTCGCGGGCTGGCCGCAAGGGTCAGCCCGCGATCACGTCGGGTCAATTCTCCTTCGCTGCTTTGCGGATTTTTCCTACCACGTTCAGCGAAGTTTCCAATAAAAATCAGAGATTTGTCCTGTTGGTTGCTTCTTGAAACAACAGGGGGCTTTCCTCTACCGTTGCCAAATGTCTTTCCTGCCCTGGTTTTGCCATGCCGTTGGCCTGTCTGCGTTCAATTTTCTTCCCGGCGTTCCTGGCGTCTCTTCTGATCCTGGCTGGTTCCTTCTATCTGGAGCACGGCCTGGGTCTGCTCGCTTGCCCGTTGTGCCAAGGGCAGCGGCTGGTATTGGGCGCCTTCTCGTTGACCTGCCTGGCGGCACTGGTTCATGGCGCGTTTCGCGCCGGCGTGCGCCGCTATCTGTGGCTATGCCTGGCCCTCGCGCTGTGCGGCGCGCTCCTCGCATCGCGGCATGTCTGGCTGCAGGGGCTGTCGCTGTCGCCTGAAGTCTCCGATCTGCACTCCATGACGCACCTGCTGGCGCATGGGACGTCCACCGAATGGTTGCAAAGCATGTTTCTCGGATCGGCCGAGTGCGTGCCGATCACCTGGAGTTTCCTCAGCCTCAGCGTGCCGGAGTGGAGCCTGTTGGCCTTCGTCGGGCTCGCGTTGATGATGCTGTTTCGCCTGATCCCCCGACACCAGCTGAACCTGAGTGATTCACTGGGGTCATGAAAGGGGGCCGGCGGGCGTTTGAAACGACCGGCGGCGATGGGTCGCAGGATCAAACACTTGTATGAAACTAGTCGCCTGCGTACCTTGAAGCTGATGGCGTGCGGGAATAATCTCCCCTGCACGCACTACCGAAAACACTGCTGCTCAATGCCGTTCTGCCGTAATTTCCTTGTGTGTCGCGAGTTGCGATACGGGGCGCAGGGGCACGACCCAAAAGGGATGAGACCGCCATGTTAGAGAGTTGTCAGAATGCTCAGGAACGCTGGGGTGGGGTTCACAAGCTCATTGACCGCTGGCTGCAGGAGCGTGAAGAGCTGGTAACTGCGTTTCGTGAGTTACGCGATGCCAAGCCGGCATTCGCCGACAAGCCACTGAACGGCCGCTTCTGCGAGATTCTCGTGGACTACGTGTCGGCCTGGCACTTCGAAATCTGCGAGCAACTGATCAGCGAAGCCAAGGCCTTCGGTGACGAGCGCGCGCTGGAGCAGGCCCATAACACCAACCCGCTCATCGATCTCAGTACCGAGTACGCACTCACGTTCAACGATCAATGCAGCAAGGGCGCATGCACGGACAACGAGCGTTTCGCCGAGGAGTTGAAAAAGCTGGGCGGCAAGTTGCGTGAGCGCTTCGAACTCGAGGATGGGCTGATCGAAGCCCTGCACACCGCACACAAGGAAAAAGACGTGGCCGCCGTCTGAGGTTTGTTCTGCTCGTTGCCGACGTTTCAGTCGGCAACGTCGAGCAGTTCGATCTCGAACACCAAGGGCGTGTAGGGCGCGATCAGGTCGCCTGCTCCGTCTGCCCCATAGGCCTGTGCCGAGGGGATCACCAACCGGTACTTCGAACCCGCCGCCATCTCCGGCAGTGCTGCCTGCCAACCCGCGATCACGCTGTCCAGGTTGAACCACTGTGGCTGATCGTTCTGGTCGAATACCGTGCCGTCCGGCAATTTCCCCACATAGCGCACTTTCACTTTGCCGTCAGCCTTCGGCTTGCCACCAGTGCCTGCTTGCAGTTGCGTCAGCAGCACACCGTCGCTCAGCTCGCGTACACCGGCGCGGCCTCGTTCATTGGCGATGAAGCGGCGTTCCGCGGCAAGCGCCTGCTCCACATGTGACTGCGCGGCGGCTTCGTTGGCCTGTTGGTCGTGCTGGGCGAGGATCGCATCGATCCGCGCCTGGGGCAGGGCCAGGGGCTTGTTCTGATAAGCCTGTTGCAGTCCTTCGATCAGCGCCTGCAACTGCAGGCCCGGGACCTCTTCGCGCAGGCGTTCGCCGAGGCTGGCGCCGAGACTGTAGGCAAGGTCATGGTCGGATGGCGTCGGCGTCTGCTCCGCAACAACCGGCGGCAGCGTGAAGAATAACGACAGCAACAAATAGCGCGGCACGGGCGGCTCCGAAAATGAAAAAGAAGAGTTGCGCAGGTTTGAGATTATGCCTGTTCGTGGGAACAAGTTAGTTAATTGTCTGCAGCCTGTAACACAGCATCTACACTTGTTTCGAGCTGCAGCTTCGATAACGTTGCCCAGGCATGCAACGCGGCGTCTTCTTTACTGTCAACATGCCCTAGCGGCGATAGCAGCACAGGTCTAGTATGAGCCGCAATTTCGTCAGTCAGGAGGAAAGCCATGTCGGCCAACAAGAAGCCAGTCAACACGCCGTTGCACCTGCTGCAACAACTCTCGGGCAGCCTGCTTGAGCATTTGGAGAATGCCTGCTCGCAAGCGCTGGCCGATGCGGAAAAACTCCTCGCCAAGTTGGAAAAACAACGTGGCAAGGCTCAGGAAAAACTGCACAAGTCTCGTCTGAAACTTCAGGATGTCGCTGCCGCCGGTAAAGCCAAGGCGCAGGAAAAGGCAAAAGGCGCCGTTGCTGAACTGGAAGAAGTTCTCGTCTCGTTGAAAGATCGCCAGACCCAGACCCGTTCTTATATCGCGCAACTGAAACGCGATGCCCAGGAAAGTCTGAAACTGGCTCAGGGTGTTGGCAAAGTTCGTGAAGCGGCCGGCAAGGCTCTCGCATCCCGTACGCCGGCAAAACCCGCTACCGCAAAACCTGCTGCGAAGGCCGCTCCAGCCAAGCCTGCTGCAGCGAAAGCTCCAGTCAAGGCTGCGGCGAAACCTGCCGCTGCCAAACCTGCTGCGAAAACCGCAGCGGCCAAACCAGCCGCCAAGCCAGCGGCGAAAACCGCAGCGGCCAAACCAGCTGCCAAACCTGCCGTGAAAACTGCCGCCGCCAAACCAGCGGCTAAACCTGCCGCGAAAACCGCCGCCGCCAAACCAGCTGCCAAACCTGCCGCGAAAGCCGCTGCCGCCAAACCAGCCGCCAAGCCAGCTGCAAAAACCGCTGCAGCCAAGCCCGCTGCTAAACCTGCCGCCAAACCCGCAGTAGCCAAAGCGCCGGCCAAGCCAGCCGCGAAAACTGCCGCTGCCAAACCTGCAGCAGCCAAGCCAGCCACCGCAGCCAAGCCAGCCGCAAAACCTGCAGCCGCCAAGGCGCCTGCCAAACCAGCCGCAGCCAAACCCGCGGCGAAGCCTGCAGCGGCCAAGCCTGCTACCGCCAAAGCGCCAGCCAAGCCTGCTGCCGCGAAAGCACCCGCCAAGCCAGCCGCCGCCAAACCGGCAGCCAAACCTGCAGCGAGCAAAGCTCCCGCGGTAAAACCGGCAGCGTCCCCGGCCGCTACTCCAGCCCCTGCACCGGCTGCTTCGCCAGCACCCGCAGCACCCGCAGCTGCTCCTGCCAACAGCACTCAATCGCCGTCTTCGGCTTCCTGAGTCATACCCGCCACGACGCGCAGCACCCGCAGCGCGTCGTGATCGCGGGAGGCTGCCGGCGCCAGCCGGCTCAGCCAGCTATCCGAGCGGTCGCCACCTTCGCGCGGCCAGCCCTCGCAGATTGCCTGCAAGCGTTGCAATTGCAGGCGCTCCGCATCCAGTTCCAACGCCTTCAAGCGTTCGCGCAATGCCGCCAGTTGCGGATCGTTGGTTGCGTCCGCGCGCCACTGCTGGCGCAGGGCACGCAGCGGTCGTACCACCGTGGACTGCCACGGACCGGCGAGTTGTCGGAGCTGTTCGAGACGTTCTTCGCTGATTCCCGCCCGACGTCGTTCGAGCCAGGCCGCGCATAGCAGAAGACAGACATCCGCCCCCTGTTCCTGCAAATCCAGGCAGGCTGCCTCCACGCCGGGGCGGGCATAAAGCTCGATGGCGAAATCCCACAGGTCGGTGTGCATTGTCCCACTCGCGCCAGTTGCCATCGAAGCTGGTAGACTCCGCGGCCATTATGATCAGACTTTCGAACCTCACTTTACAGCGTGGTCCGCAACGCCTGCTAGAAGGCGCCGAGCTGACCCTGCACGCCGGCCAGAAAGCCGGCTTGATCGGTGCCAATGGCGCCGGCAAATCCAGCCTGTTCGCCTTGCTGCGCGGCGAGCTCACTCCGGACGCGGGCAACTGTCAGTTGCCTGGCGATTGGCGTATCGCCCATATGCGCCAGGAAGTCGATACCCTCGATCGCCTGGCCGTGGACTATGTGCTCGATGGCGATTTCCGCCTGCGCAAGGTCCAGGCCGATCTTGCCGCCGCCGAAGCTGCCCATGACAACGCCGCCCTGGCGCGCCTGCACATCGAACTCGACAGCGCCGACGGCTACACCGCCGATGCACGCGCGCGCAAGCTGCTGGCAGGCCTTGGCTTCAGCAACGAGCAGATGGACCGTCGTGTCGGCGATTTCTCCGGCGGCTGGCGGATGCGCCTGAACCTGGCGCAGGCATTGATGTGCCCATCCGACCTGCTGCTGCTCGACGAACCGACCAACCACCTCGACCTCGACGCGATCCTCTGGCTGGAAGACTGGCTCAAGGGCTATCCCGGCACGCTGCTGCTGATCTCCCACGATCGTGATTTCCTCGATGCCGTGGTCGATCACATCGCCCATGTCGAGCAGTGCAAGCTGACCCTTTACCGCGGCGGTTACACCGCGTTCGAACGGGCCCGGGCCGAGCGCCTGGCGCAGCAGCAACAGGCCTATGAAAAACAGCAGGCCCAGCGCGCGCACATGGAAAAGTACATTGCCCGCTTCAAGGCCCAGGCGACCAAGGCCCGTCAGGCACAGAGCCGGATCAAGGCACTGGAGCGCATGGAAGAGCTGACCGCGGCGCATGTCGACTCACCGTTCGACTTCGTCTTCCGCGAGTCGCAGAAGATCTCCAGCCCGCTGCTCGACCTGGCCGAAGCCCGTCTCGGCTATGGCGACAAGACCGTGCTGGAAAAGATCAAGCTGCAACTGGTCCCCGGTGCGCGGATCGGCCTGCTCGGTCCCAACGGCGCAGGTAAGTCGACCCTGATCAAGAACCTCGCCGGCGAGCTGGAGCCGTTGGCCGGGCGCCTGGTTCGTGGCGAGAACACTGCGGTAGGCTACTTCGCCCAGCACCAGCTGGATTCCCTGGACAGCAAGGCCAGCCCGCTGCTGCACCTGCAGCGCCTGGCACCGACCGAGCGTGAGCAGACCCTGCGCGACTTCCTCGGCGGTTTCGACTTCCGCGGCGATCGCTGCGACGAGCCGGTGGTGAATTTCTCCGGTGGTGAAAAGGCCCGCCTGGCCCTGGCGCTGATCGCCTGGGAGCGGCCGAACCTGCTGCTGCTCGACGAACCGACCAACCACCTCGACCTGGAAATGCGCCTGGCGCTGACCATGGCCCTGCAGGAATTCAGTGGTGCTGTGGTGGTGGTTTCCCACGACCGCCATCTGCTCAAGAGCACCACCGACGAGTTCCTGCTGGTGGCCGACGGCAAGATGGAAGCCTTCGACGGCGACCTCGACGACTACGCCCGCTGGCTGGTGGATTACCGCCAGCGCAATGCGCCAGTCAGCAATGCGTCGGTCAATCCGGACAAGACCGACAAGAAGGCCCAGCGCCAGGCCGCCGCGGCCCTGCGCCAGCAACTGGCACCGCACAAGCGCCAGGCCGACAAGCTCGAGTCCGAGTTGAACAAGCTCCACGAAGACCTCGCCAAGGTCGAGGCCAGCCTCGGCGACAGCGGTGTCTACGAGGCGGCGCGCAAGGATGAGTTGCGTGACCTGCTGGCCCGCCAGGCCCAGTTGAAGACCCGTGAGGCCGAACTGGAGGAAGCCTGGATGGCTGCGCTCGAAGTGCTGGAGAACATGCAGGCGGAGCTGGAGGCGTTGTCCTGATGGAGTCGTTGCGGCAGGTCCTGCCGGTGGAGTTGATCGGACCTTTCTGGATGGGTTTGCAGATTCTCCTGATCCTGGTCGTGGCCTTTGTCCTGCAACGGGTGGTGGCGCGCAGCCTGCACAGCCTGAGTGAGCGCTACCCGCTGCCGCCGCAACTGATGATGCCGCTGCGCGGTGGTCTGCGCTGGCTGATCATGGGCAGTGCGCTGCTGTTCGTCCTGGAGCGCCTCGGGGTTTCCGCCACCGTGCTGTGGACGGCGTTGTCCGGGTTCGTCGCGGTGGCCGCGGTCGCCTTCTTCGCGATCTGGAGCGTGCTGTCCAACCTGCTCTGCGCGGTACTGATCTTCACCGTCGGACCGTTTCGCATCGGCGACGTGGTGGAGCTGGTCGATACCACCGACAAGCCGGGTATCAAGGGTCGGGTCATCGCCATCAATCTGCTGTTCACCACCCTGGTGGAACTGCCCGAGACCGGCGGTGCGCTGGTGCAGGTGCCGAACAGCCAGTTCTTCCAGAAGTCGGTACGCCGCTGGCGTGGTAGCGATGGGCTGCCAGTGGTGGGCGAGAGCACGTCCAGCGACAACTGATCGTTTCCTGAAAAATTTCGTGGTGATTTTTTTACAGGCGGATTAGCGTTGAACCCTTGAACAAGTTCTTTGGCCGAGGTGTGAGATGTCGCTGGAAACGTGGTTGGCCTTTTTCGCGGCCTGTTGGGTCATCAGTCTGTCGCCGGGCGCCGGGGCCATCGCCTCGATGTCCTGCGGCCTGCAGTATGGTTTCTGGCGCGGCTACTGGAATGCCCTGGGCCTGCAACTGGGCCTGATCCTGCAGATCGCGATCATCGCCGCCGGTGTGGGCGCGGTCCTGGCCGCCTCGGCTACCGCGTTCCAGGTCATCAAATGGTTCGGGGTCGCCTACCTGGTGTATCTCGCGGTCAAGCAATGGCGGGCGCTGCCGGCGGACCTGTCCGACGATGCCGCGGTGCGGCCGATCGGCAAACCGCTGAGCCTGGTGTTCCGGGGCTTCCTGGTGAACGTCAGCAACCCCAAGGCGCTGGTGTTCATGCTCGCGGTGCTGCCGCAGTTCATCAATCCGCATGAAGCGCTGCTGCCGCAGTACCTGGCGATCACCGTGACGATGATCAGCGTCGACCTGCTGGTGATGGCGGGCTATACCGGGCTGGCGTCGCGTGTACTGCGCCTGCTGCGCACACCGAAGCAGCAGCGGCGGATGAACCGCACCTTCGCGGGATTGTTCCTGGGCGCGGCGACCTTGCTGGCCACCATCCGGCGGGCGCCGGTCTGAAAGGTCTTCGCTGGCGCTGACCTGTAGGAGCGCGGGCAAGCCTCGCTCCTACAAGCCCTTCGCGGCCGAACTTAACGCAGGATCTGCGCCGGCTCATCCGGCGGCAGGTTGTTGCGCGGCGCGTACTGCCCCTGACCCTGCCCGGGCACCGAACCGCCCAACTGCTCGGCCATCTGCCGGGCGACATCCATGCCCAGTTCCTTCGACACTTCGCGTACCACCCGCGGCCGGTTCAGGCTGATCTTGCGATCGCGGCTCTTCACCAGCTTGGTGTCCTGCCCCTCACCCATGGCGGTGAACGCCGAGGTGATTTCGTAGGTGCGGGTGTTGATCAGGCTGAAGTCCGCCACCAGGCTCAGGCCCAGCACCGCCGAATAGGCGTCGGTGTTGTCGATGGCGTTGATGTCCTGCTGGAAGTCGATGTCCGACAGGGTGCCGAACAGCACGTAGTCGGCGCCCTTGAAGTCGCCGGCCTTGATGCGCTTGATGATGTCGTAGACATCGGTCTTGGCACCGGTGATGTACGGCGTGCCCTGCACCAGCTGGAACATCCCGGACTTGAGGATCTCGCCCTTGATGTCACCGCTGAACTTGCGCAGTTCGGTCTGCTCGATGTAGCTCTCGCTGCTCTCGAACTCGTTGTAGCTGGACGAACTGTTGGCGTGGTACATGCTCGCCGACGAACTGTTCTGCGCCGAAACGATGTGGATGTACTGCTCCACACGCTCCTGGTAGGCCAGGTCGGTGACTGCCACCTTGGGGGCCGCCTGCACGCCGAAGGCGCAGGCCAGGCCGAGAATACCCATCCATGCGCGCATCGCTTAACGCTCCGTGGTCTTGCGGATTTCTTTCTCGTCCATCCACTCGGCCAGGCCGCTTTCGACGTCGACCAGCTGCAGGCTGAACTTGTAGAACACGTCCTTGTAGTCGCTGCTGCGCTTGACGATGGAGCTGATCGAGCCTTCCAGGCGGTACTTGGCGGCGATCATGTTGCCGGTCTTGGCGATGGTGTTCTTCTTGTACAGGCCGCTCTGGTTCTGCAGCTTGAGCTGGTCGACCTGGCTGTCCATCTGGTTGTTGTCGCTGGCGAAGCGGGCGGTGCCGGACTTCATCAGCTGGGTCTTGATCGAGGTGGTGATCTCGCGGGTATCGATGTACTCGCTGGTCTTGTTCTTCACGTCGTAGACCTGCACCACCGGACGGCCCTGCAGCACGCCGGACTGGGCCAGGGAGCGGGTCATGCTTTCGGCGATCATCTGCAGGTCGGTGGAGCCGAATTCGTTGGTCACCAGCTCGACGGCCTTGGTGTCGCCGTAGCCGATGTTCTTGCCGCCGAGTACCGGGGACGGGCTGGAGCAACCGCTGGCCAGGGCAACGACGGTGGCGAGCAGGGAAATCTGGACGAACTTCATGGAAAACTCCTGGGAAAAATTACTGAGACTGGACTTCGAGACGGAAATCGGTGGCCTGCGGTACCGGGGCAATCGCCGGCAGTACGGTGGATTGCGAGCCGTACAGGCTCAGGGCCTTCCAGCTTTCTTCATCGGCGACCGGGAAGCCGTCGTTGCCCAGCCAGGCGAAGCGGTACAGCAGCGTCTTGTTGCTGCCGCTGGTGTTGTTCAGCGCGACCTTGACGGTGAGGAAACCGTTCTCGCGGGCCACCCGCATCGGGCCGGTCTCGATGTTCTTCAGCTTGCCCATGACCACCACCTTGCTGGCGGCGCTGCCGGGAGCCGGTGGCGGCGGGGTGGCGCAGCCGGCCAGGAGGGCGGCGGCGAGGGCGAGGGTAAGTTTGAAACGCATGACGAGTCCTTCGTTTACTTGAGGCTGGCGACGGCGGTTGCCGGCGCGGATGGGGTGACGACGTGGGCGGCCTGGCCGGCGGCGAAGACCTGGTTGCCGACCACGCGCAGGGCGACGACCTGATAAGGACGATCGACCTTCACCGAGATTTTGCTGCCGCCCAGGTTCGACGGCAGGCTCAGCTGGTGCTCGCCCTGGCTCAGGCGCACGCGGGTGACCAGGGTTTCGTTGGGCAGGGTGCGCCAGGTGCGGGTGTCGGCGCCTTCGGTGACCGTGGAGGCGATACCCATGACCAGGCCGGCCATCGGGTTCACGTCGTTGATCTGCTTTTGCGCCACGCCGCGGGTGACGGCGCGCACGGTGGTGCGCAGGATGATGCCCGGCATGTCGTCGCGCAGGGCCCGGCGCGACATGGCGGAGGTGCTGTTGAGCGCGGTCAGGCCCAGGGTCTTGTCGTCCAGGCTGATCTGGCCGATGTGCGCGGTGGAGGTGTCTTCGCGGATGATCGGGAACGACAGCGGGGTGATCACCAGGTTACCGCTGATCACCAGCGGCAGCGGGATGCGGATCGAGTCGCGGGCTGGAGCCAGGCCGCTCTGGACCACAATCAGCACGTCGCTGTCCTGGGTCTTGTCCTTGCTTTTGCCGGCGCTCTTGTCGAGGTCGAGCAGGGCCTGCTCCAGCAGCGGGGTGTTGGGCAGCAGCTCGGCGGCCTTGCGGTAGCCCGGCGCGGCCAGGCCCTGTTCGCCCAGGGCCTCGTAGACGTAGCCGGAGAGGTAGTGGCTGAAGGCGCTCTGGTAGCTGTTCTTCAGGTTGATCACTTCCGGTGCGTCGAGGGCGGCGACCGGGTAGCCCTGGAGGTCCTTGTATTCGGTCTTGACCCCTTCCTTCTCGGCCTCTTCCTCGCGCTTGAGGTATTCCTTGTCGCGCAATTCGGCGATCACCGCCTCGCGTTCGTGGGTCTTCTTGATTTCGGTGCGAGCGCCGTCGAAATCGTTCTGCGCCAGCAGGTTGAGGGCCATCTGCGTGGTCAGCATGACTTTTTCGTAGTCGTAGCCTTCGTAACGGCGGACCTTGTCGTTGACCAGGTAGCTGCCGAACTGGCTGAGGTACTTCTCGGTGTCGAGCTTGACCGATTCTTCCCACTTGAAGACCAGGCCATCGGCTTCGCGCCAGGCGGTCTGGCTGCCGCTCAGATCACCCTTGGAGCGCAGCAGTTCGCCCTTCTCGAACCAGTAGAGCAGGTCCTTGTCCTCGCCCTTGTTGTTCTTTTCCAGCACGGCGAGCGCGGCGTCGACATTGCCGCTGCTGAGGTGCTGATTGGTTTCCTTGAGCTCGTTGTCGTAGCTGCGGAACACCGCGCAGCCAGTCAACTGGGTGGCCACGAAAAGCGCGGCAAGCGTGAGAACGCGGGATTTCATTGCTTCTTCCCTGAGTGTTGGCGGAGTGTGTTTTTCGGATCATAAAGTCCGAAAAGTTCTTATGGATTAGGCAGAAGTTTCGAATGGCTATAACGAAAAGCGCGGCATATTAAGCGCGAATTCCCGTCGACCCAGGCGCGCTGATTGTTACAGCGGGTGAGTGCCATTACGGGTGCCATTATCCCCGAAGTGCTGGATGAACGGTAACTTCCGGCGTGATGAAAGTGGCAATTGATGAAATTGTTGCTAATTTTTACGATTCGCCTTGAGCCCGCCCGGACAGCGGCCGACAATATTCGCCTTATCGCTGACGTCCGAGACCGCTCCATGAATTCCCGCTCCCGCTTGATTGCCTGGCTGCTGTGGCCAGTGCTGGCCCTTGGCAGTGCCATGGCACTGGCCGAACCTGTCGAAGGAGCGGCAAAAGCCCTGCACCTGCTGGACTACATCGGCGCCGACTACCCGGCCACCGTCGAGTCCGGCAAGGTCGTCGACACGTCCGAATACCGCGAACAGCTGGAATTCATGGGGACCCTTCAGGGCCTGCTCGCCACCTTGCCCGAGCGTCCGCAGCGCAAGGCGCTGGAAGACGGCGCAGTCGCGTTGCGCCAGGCCATCGACGAGCGCCAGGACGGGGCCGGCGTGGCCCGCCAGGCCCGGCAGCTGGGGGCCGAGCTGGCGCTGGCCTACGAGGTTGCCCTGGCGCCCCTGATCACCCCCGATCCGGCTCGCGGCGCGCCGCTGTACGCCCAGCATTGCTCGGTCTGCCATGGCGACAGCGGTGCCGGCGACGGCCCGGCGGGTGTCGGCCTGGAACCGGCCCCGGCCAACCTGCGCGATGTGGCGCGGCTCGATCGCCTGAGCCTCTACGACATCTACAACACCCTCGGGCTGGGTATCGAAGGCACTGACATGCCGTCCTTCGCCGATCAGCTCGACGAGCGTCAGCGCTGGGACCTGGCCACCTATATCGCCAGTTTCACCGCCGATCCGGCCAGGGCTGGCAGCGACCCGGCGTTCAGCCTTGGCGATCTGGCCCGGCAGACCCCGGCCGAAGTCGAAGTCAGCCAGGGCCCCGACGCGCTGCAGAGTTTCCGTGCCCAGCGCGCCAAGCCGCCGCAGGTCAAGCGCGGGCCAGGCCAGTTGCTCGACTACACCGCCAGCACCCTCGACAAGAGCCTGGCGGCCTATCAGGGCGGCGACCACGAGCAGGCCTACGACCTGTCGGTGGCGGCCTACCTGGAAGGTTTCGAGCTGGTGGAAAGCTCGCTGGACAACGTCGACAGCACCGTGCGCAAGGACACCGAGAAGGCGCTCATGGCCTACCGCCAGTCCCTGCAGGACGGCCTGCCAGTGGAGCAGGTCAAGGCCCGGCTGGAGGTAGCCAAGGCCAAGCTGCAAGCCTGCGCCGGGCTACTGGGTGGCGACGGCCTGAGCTGGTCGCTGAGCTACATTTCCGGCCTGCTGATCCTGCTGCGTGAAGGTCTCGAGGCGATCCTGGTGCTGGCGGCGATCCTCGCCTTCCTGCGCAACACCGGCCAGCAGGCCGCGGTGCGCAGCGTCAACGTCGGCTGGGGCCTGGCGCTGCTCGCCGGCTTCGCCACCTGGGCGCTGGCGGCCTATGTGATCGATGTCGGCGGCGCCCAGCGCGAGCTGCTGGAAGGCTGCACGGCGCTGTTCGCCTGCGTCATGGTGCTGTGGCTCGGCGTATGGATGCACGACCGTCGGCACGCCGCGGCCTGGCAGGACTACATCAAGAGCAGTCTGGTCGGCGGTGGTGGCCGTTTCGGCTTCGCCGTGCTGGCGTTCTTCTCGGTGTACCGCGAGCTGTTCGAAGTGATCCTGTTCTACGAAACCCTGTGGCTGCAGGCCGGCCCGGCGGGTCATCAGGCGGTGCTGGCCGGTGGGGCCACGGCGCTGGTGCTGCTGGTCGGCCTGGCCTGGGTGATCCTGCGCGGTTCGGCGAAGCTGCCGCTGTCGCTGTTCTTCAGCATCAACGCGGCGCTGCTCTGCGCGCTGTCGGTGGTGTTCGCCGGGCATGGCGTCAAAGCGCTGCAGGAGGCCGGGGTCTTCGGCACCCACCCGGTGCCGTTCTTCGACTTCGACTGGCTGGGCATTCACGCCGATGCCTATTCCCTGGCCGCCCAGGCCGCCGCGCTGCTGGCCATCGTCGTGCTCTACGGGCGCAGCTGGCTGGCCTCCCGTCGCGTGGCCGCGTCCTGATTTGAAGCGGGGCGGGCAAGCAGCGATACTGCCCGCCCGTATCAAGTCGTTGTGGATAACTCCCTCATGCGTGTCTGGATCGATGCCGACGCCTGTCCGAAGCTGGCCAGGGATCAAGTCGTCAAATTCGCTCTCAAGCGTCAGTTCGAAGTGCTGATGGTGGCCGGTGGGCCCCAGGCCAAGCCGCCGTTCGCCTGTGTGAAGCTGATCGTCGTGCCCAGCGGCATGGATGCCGCCGATGACTATCTGGTGGAGCACGCGGTACCGGGTGAACTGGTGATCTGCAGTGATGTGCCGCTGGCCGATCGGCTGATCAAGAAAGGTGTGGCGGCACTCGACCCGCGTGGCCGCGAGTTCGACGAGCGCAACATGGGCGAGCGCCTGGCGGTGCGGAATCTGTTCACCGATCTGCGCGAGCAGGGGCAGGTGGGGGGAGGGCAGGCGGCCTATGGGGACAAGGACAAGCAGGCGTTCGCCAATGCGCTGGATCGGATTCTGACGCGGCTGACGCGGTAAAGCCGCGCCCCTGCGAGAGGGGCGCGTTTACGCGGGGTCACTCGCCTTCGTGGGTCAGCTCCAGCACCCGGTCCACCAGCTTGTAGATGCCGCCCGCGGCATCGCTGATCGACTGCGCCAGCATGTAGGCAGGAGTGGTGACCAGCTTGCGCTGGGTGTCCTCGACGATGTCATGCACATCGCATTCTTCGTGGGTGCCACCCATCTTGACGATGGCCGCGCTGGTGTCGGCATCGTTGCCGATGGTGCAGACCACGCCTGGGCCGTAGATCTTCGCCGCCAGCGCCGGCGAGATGCAGATCAGGCCGACCGGCTTGCCCGCCTCGGCGAAGGCTTCGGCCACGGCCAGGACGTCCGGGTGCACCGTGCAGCCGGGGCCGTCGACGGCGAAGCTGGAGAGGTTCTTCGCCGCACCGAACCCGCCGGGCACGATCAGCGCATCGAAATCGTCGACATCGGCTTCGCGCAGATCCTTGATGTTGCCGCGGGCGATGCGCGCCGACTCCACCAGGACATTGCGCGATTCGGGCATTTGCTCGCCGGTCA
This sequence comes from Pseudomonas sp. zfem002, assembly GCF_032621685.1. Taxonomy (NCBI): domain Bacteria; kingdom Pseudomonadati; phylum Pseudomonadota; class Gammaproteobacteria; order Pseudomonadales; family Pseudomonadaceae; genus Pseudomonas; species Pseudomonas sp. zfem002. Next base: position 89,112 of record NZ_JAVYJH010000007.1, read on the forward strand.
GGTGGTTGATCACATGCAATTGCGCGATGTTCGGCGCGAAGCACTGCACCTGGGCGCCACGCTGATCGAGGCGCAGCAGGGTGATCACGCTCTCGTGGATTTCCGCGCCGTCGTAGACGCCGCAGCCTGACAGAATCACAGCAACTTTTTTGGTCATGCTTCCTACTCCCGATTCGAGGCGCTAAATGTCGTCTAGTTTGGCAGTTGTCGCCATAGGGATTACAGCATTGTCAGCCTAATCTTGATCCATTGCCTGAAAATGGACCTGTCATGGACTTCATCCTGTACGCCGTGCCGTTTTTCTTCGTACTGATCGCGGTGGAACTGCTGGCCGATCGTTTGCGCGGCATGCGCAATTACCGGGTTGCCGATACGGTCAACAGCCTGAGCGCGGGCGTCCTGTCCACCACCTTCGGCCTGCTGACCAAGGGCGTGGGGTTGGTGACCTACGCGGTTGCGGTGGAGCATCTGGCGGTGTTCCAGCTGCCGGCCGAGGCCTGGTGGGTGTGGCTGCTGGCCTTTGTCGCCTACGACTTCTGCTACTACTGGCTGCACCGCTTCGGCCATGAACGCAACATCCTCTGGGCCGCGCACTCGGTGCATCACCAGAGCGAGGACTACAACCTGTCCACGGCCCTGCGCCAGACCAGCACCGGCTTTCTCCTGTCGTGGATCTTCTACCTGCCGCTGGCGGTGCTCGGTGTGCCGCTGCTGGTGTTCGTCAGCGTCGGTGCGCTGAATCTGCTGTACCAGTTCTGGGTGCATACCCGGCATATCCCGAAACTCGGCTGGTACGAGTGGCTGTTCGTCACACCGTCCAATCATCGCGTTCACCATGCGCAGAATCCTCTGTACTTGGATCGCAACTATGGAGGGGTGTTCATTCTCTGGGATCGCCTGTTCGGCACCTTCCAGCCCGAGGACGACGCCGAGCCGGTGATTTTCGGAGTCACCACGCCGTTGGCGAGCTGGAATCCGCTGTGGGCCAACCTGCAGTTCTACGCCCAGTTGTGGCATGACGCGCGGCATGCCGAGCGCTGGTGGGACAAGCTGCGCATCTGGTTCATGCCGACCGGTTGGCGCCCGGACGATGTGGCGCGACGTTATCCACAGGCGAAGCAGAATCTGCTCGATTTCCGCAAGTTCGAGGTGCCGCTGGCCTGGCCGCGGCAGCTCTATGTGGTGCTGCAGTTCGCCGTGTACGTGGCGCTGGGCAGTTATCTGATGGAGGCGGGCGCGCGGCTGCCGGTCGCGGCATTGCTGCTCGGCGCGGGGGTGATGGGCTTTGGTCTGTTCGTGCTGGGGACGGCGCTGGAGAACCGTCCCTGGGCACTGCGTCTGGAACTGCTGCGGCTGGCGCTGAACCTGCCGGCGTTCGCCCTGGCGGGGTGGAGCGGCCTAGGGCCGGTCACCGCGCTCGGATGGGTCGGGCTGCTCGCCTACAGTCTGCTCAGCCTGGTCGGCCTGTACTCCAGCCGCCTCCTGCCTGGCGATGCGCGCGGCCTTGAAACGCCGGCGCAGCCACAGGCAGCCACCGAGCAGCAGCAGGCCGCCGAGCACCCATAGCTCGTACTTCTTCACGTTGCCCAGCAGGCCTTCGAGGATCGCGCCGAAATGATAGGCCGCGGCACCGAGGGCCAGCGCCCAGATCGCCGCGCCGATGCCATTGAGCAGCAGGTAGCGGCGCGGTGGATAACCGGACAAGCCGATGGCCACCGGCATCACGGTGCGCAGGCCGTAGACGAAACGGAAGCTCAGGACCCAGATGTCCGGGTGACGGCGCACATGCTCCAGGGCGCGGTCGCCCATCATCTGCCAGCGCGGCTTGCGCGCGAGCAATTTGCGCCCATGACGGCGGCCCATGAAGTACCAGAGCTGGTCACCGGCATAGCTGCCGAAGAACGCCACCAGCACCACCAGGTTGATATCCATGTAACCGCGGAACGCCAGGAATCCGGCAAGCACCAGGATGGTCTCGCCTTCAAAGAACGTACCTAGAAAAAGGGCAAAGTAGCCAAAATCTTGCAGGAATTGTTGAAGCATTTTCTGGATGCTGGCGAAATGAACGCGAAGCCTACCCCTTCGAGCGCTCTTGGGAAAGTGTCCAAATGTGTCTCGACGTGAACAATTCCTACAGGGGACAATGACTGCGTCTGTAGGTCGCAGGCTTACCTCTGCCTGTCACACAAGCGTCATAATGGCCGCTTATAACTGTCGCGCCCGCCTGTCCGCGCGGGCTCAGGAGTCTGCCGTGAGCTTTACCCCCGCCAATCGCCTGTTCCCCGCTACCCGCCTGCGTCGCAACCGTCGCGACGACTTTTCCCGTCGTCTGGTTCGCGAGAATGTTCTGACCGTCGACGATCTGATCCTGCCCGTCTTTGTCCTCGACGGTGAAAACCGCCGCGAGGAAATCGCCTCCATGCCGGGCGTCGAGCGTCTGAGCATCGACCTGCTGCTGGAAGCGGCGGCCGAGTGGGTTGACCTGGGCATTCCGGCGCTGGCCCTGTTCCCGGTAACCCCGTCGGAAAAGAAATCCCTCGACGGCGCCGAAGCCTGGAACCCGGACGGCATTGCCCAGCGTGCCACCCGCGCGCTGCGCGCCCGTTTCCCGGAGCTCGGGGTGATCACCGACGTCGCCCTCGACCCGTTCACCACCCACGGCCAGGACGGCATCCTCGATGAAGAGGGCTACGTCCAGAACGACATCACTATCGATGCGCTGGTCCGCCAGGCCCTGTCCCATGCCGAAGCCGGCGCCCAGGTGGTGGCCCCTTCGGACATGATGGACGGTCGCATCCAGGCCATCCGCGAAGCCCTGGAACTGGCCGGCCATGTGAATGTCCGCATCATGGCCTACTCGGCCAAGTACGCCAGCGCCTATTATGGTCCGTTCCGTGATGCGGTCGGTTCGGCGCTCAATCTGGGCAAGGCCAACAAGGCCTCCTACCAGATGGATCCGGCCAATACCAACGAGGCGCTGCATGAAGTGGCGGCCGACCTCTCCGAAGGCGCCGATATGGTCATGGTCAAGCCAGGCATGCCATATCTGGATATCCTTCAGCGGGTCAAGGACGAGTTCAAGGTGCCGACCTTCGTTTACCAGGTCAGCGGCGAATACGCGATGCACATGGCCGCGATCCAGAATGGCTGGCTCTCCGAGGGCGTCATTCTCGAATCGCTCACCGCCTTCAAGCGGGCAGGGGCCGACGGCATCCTCACGTATTTCGCTGTACGCGCCGCACAATTGATGAGAGGGCAGTAACGCCCTTCAGGAACGCAAGATGAATAACGAAGCACTGATCGAAGCCGCTGTGAAGGACGTCAAGGAAGTACCGGCCGCACCCGAGCCGATGCTGGAAACCCCGCCGGAACCCGAAGTGGTGCCGGCACCGGCGGCGGAAGCGCCGGCGGTCGCGCCCGTGCCGGCGGTTGCCGTGCCGGGCCTGGATGACAGCAGCCTGTACATCCATCGCGAGCTGTCGCAGCTGCAGTTCAACATCCGCGTGCTGGAACAGGCGCTGGATGAGTCCTACCCCTTGCTGGAGCGGCTGAAGTTTCTGCTGATCTTCTCCAGCAACCTGGACGAGTTCTTCGAAATTCGTGTTGCGGGCCTGAAGAAGCAGATCACCTTCGCCCGCGAGCAGGCCGGCGCCGACGGCCTGCAGCCGCACCAGGCGCTGGCGCGCATCAGCGACCTGGTGCACAGCGAAGTGCATCGCCAATACGCGATCCTCAACGATGTGCTGTTGCCGGAGCTGGAAAAGCACCAGATCCGCTTCATCCGTCGCCGTCACTGGACCACCAAGCTCAAGACCTGGGTGCGTCGCTTCTTCCGCGACGAGATCGCGCCGATCATCACCCCGATCGGCCTCGATCCGACCCACCCGTTCCCGTTGCTGGTGAACAAGAGCCTGAACTTCATCGTCGAGCTGGAAGGCATCGACGCCTTCGGTCGCGACTCCGGCCTGGCGATCATCCCGGCCCCGCGCCTGCTGCCGCGGATCATCCGCGTGCCGGAAGACGTCGGCGGCCCCGGCGACAACTACGTGTTCCTCTCGTCGATGATCCACGCCCACGCCGACGACCTGTTCCAGGGCATGAAGGTCAAGGGCTGCTACCAGTTCCGCCTGACCCGCAACGCCGACCTGGCGCTGGACTCGGAAGACGTCGAAGACCTGGCCCGCGCCCTGCGTGGCGAGCTGTTCTCGCGGCGCTACGGTGACGCGGTGCGCCTGGAAGTTGCCGATACCTGTCCGAAACACCTGTCCGACTACCTGCTCAAGCAATTCAGCCTGAGCGAGAACGAGCTCTACCAGGTCAACGGCCCGGTCAACCTGACCCGCCTGTTCAGCATCACCGGCCTGGACAGCCATCCGGAGCTGCAGTACACGCCGTTCACCCCGGCGATCCCCAAGCTGTTGCAGAACAGCGAGAACATTTTCAGCGTGGTGAGCAAGCAGGACATCCTGCTGATGCACCCGTTCGAGTCCTTCACCCCGGTGGTGGACATGCTGCGCCAGGCGGCCAAGGACCCGCACGTCCTGGCGGTGCGCCAGACCCTCTACCGCAGTGGCGCCAACTCGGAAATCGTCGATGCCCTGGTGGACGCCGCGCGCAACGGCAAGGAAGTCACCGCGGTCATCGAACTGCGCGCGCGCTTCGATGAAGAATCCAACCTGCAGATGGCCAGCCGTCTGCAGGCCGCCGGTGCCGTGGTGATCTACGGTGTGGTCGGGTTCAAGACCCACGCCAAGATGATGCTGATCCTGCGGCGCGAGGCGGGCGAGATCGTCCGCTACGCGCACCTGGGTACCGGCAACTACCACGCCGGCAATGCCCGCCTGTATACCGACTACAGCCTGCTGACCTCCGATGACGCCCTGTGCGAGGACGTCGGCAAGTTGTTCAGCCAACTGATCGGCATGGGCAAGACCCTGCGCATGAAAAAGCTGCTGCACGCGCCTTTCACCTTGAAGAAAGGCATGCTCGACATGATCGCCCGGGAAACCCAGTTCGCCCTGGAAGGCAAGCCGGCGCACATCATCGCCAAGTTCAACTCGCTGACCGATCCGAAGGTCATCCGCGCGCTGTACAAGGCCAGCCAGTCCGGCGTGCGCATCGACCTGGTGGTGCGTGGCATGTGCTGCCTGCGTCCGGGCATTGCCGGCGTGTCGCACAACATTCACGTGCGCTCGATCATCGGCCGCTTCCTCGAGCACACCCGGGTCTTCTACTTCCTCAATGGCGGCGATGAGCAGATCTTCCTGTCCAGTGCCGACTGGATGGAGCGCAACCTCGACAAGCGCGTCGAGACCTGCTTCCCGGTGGAAGGCAAGAAATTGCTGCTGCGGGTGAAGAAGGAGCTGGAAGGCTACCTGACCGACAACACCCATGCGTGGATCCTGCAGGCGGACGGCCGCTACGTGCGCAGCTCGCCGACCGGCAACCAGAACCCGCGCAGCGCCCAGGCGACCCTGCTGGAGCGCCTGAGCAACCCGGTGCTTATCGTACGCTGAGAATGAAGCCGACCCGGGTCAGCCACTCGGCCTCCTGGTCGAAGTCGGCCTGGGTCAGCTGGTTTTCCAGCAGCCAGCCATCCGGGAAGGCGACCGCCAGGCTGTCGCCGCTGGCGTGCAGTTCCACCTTCGGCATCTGCTGGGTGCCGCGGATGTGGTGGAACAGGATGGCGAAGCGCAGCAGCACGCACAGGCGAATCAGCTTCACGCCTTCGTCGCCGAACTCGGCGAACTTGTCCTTGGGAATGTTACGGCGATGGCCGCGTACCAGCAGGGCCAGCATCTGCTGGTCCTCGCGGGAGAAGCCGGCCAGGTCGGAGTGTTCGATCAGGTAGGCGCCGTGCTTGTGGTAGTGGTAGTGGGCGATGTCCAGGCCCACTTCATGCACCTTGGCCGCCCAGCCCAGCAGTTCACGCCAGATACCGTCCTGCAGATCCCATGCCTCGGCCACCTGGTCGAAGGCATGCAGCGCCTTGCGCTCGACGCGCGCGGCCTGGCTCTGGTCGACGTGGTAGCGCTCCATCAGCGAGGTCAGGGTGCGCTCGCGCACGTCCTCGTGGTGATGGCGGCCGAGCAGGTCGTACAGCACCCCTTCGCGCAGGGCGCCGTCGCAGTGGTCCATGCGCTGCAGTTCGAGGGCATCGAAGATCGCTTCGAGGATGGCCAGGCCGGCCGGGAAGATCGCCCGGCGGTCGGGCTTGACCCCGTCGAAGTCGATCTTGTCGATCTCGCCCAGCTTGAACAGCTTGCGCTTGAGCCAGGCCAGCCCCTCGGCGTTGACTTCGCCGCTACCCAGGCCGCCAGCCTTGATCGCCGAGCCGATGGCGCGGATGGTCCCGGAGGAACCGATGGCTTCGTCCCAGCCCAGGCGGTGCAGGGCGGTTTCGATGCTCATCAGTTCCAGGCGTGCCGCGGTGTAGGCCTGGGCGTAGCGCGCCGGGGTGATCTTGCCGTCGCGGAAATAGCGCTGGGTGAAGCTCACGCAGCCCATCTGCAGGCTCTCGCGCAGCAGCGGCTCGAAGCGCTGGCCGATGATGAATTCGGTGCTGCCGCCGCCGATGTCGGCCACCAGGCGCTTGCCCGGGGTGTCGGCGAGGGTGTGGGACACGCCCAGATAGATGAGGCGGGCCTCTTCGCGACCGGAAATCACTTCCACCGGGTGGCCGAGGATTTCTTCGGCGCGGCGGATGAATTCGCCGCGGTTGCGCGCCTCGCGCAGGGCGTTGGTGCCGACGATGCGCACCGAGCCCGGTGGCATGCCGTTGATCAGCTGGGAAAAGCGCTTCAGGCAGTCGAGGCCGCGCTGCATGGATTCTTCGCTGAGCTGCCGCTCTTCATTGATGCCGGCCGCCAGTTGAACCTTTTCTCCATTGCGCTCGAGGATGCGGATCTCGCTGTGATGGGCTTTGGCTACAACCATGTGGAAACTGTTGGAGCCAAGGTCGATGGCGGCGATCAGGGAGAGATTCTTGGCGGCGGAATGGGGCATGGTAGTTGGCTTCTCGGTCGTTAACCTGGCAATCCTGCCACGATAGTCGGCTTACGCCAACGCGCGGTAATCTCGGGCTTGATATGGCGCAGTTTTGCGTAGGAAATATGACTTCTGTGTGACAGTCGATACGCTGGATCATCAACTATCATAGTTAGACTCAATCGGTTGCGACTTCCTGTCGACAGGCAGGGCGGCTATGATGGGCGACGTTTTTTGCTTCCGACCTTGGAGATTTCCATGAGCAGCGATCTTATCAAACACGTCACCGACGCTTCCTTCGAAGCCGACGTCCTCAAGGCCGAAGGCCCTGTACTGGTGGACTACTGGGCTGAGTGGTGCGGCCCGTGCAAAATGATCGCTCCGGTCCTGGACGAGATTGCCAGCAGCTATGAAGGCCGCCTGACCGTCGCCAAGCTGAACATCGACCAGAACGCCGATACCCCTGGCAAACATGGCGTACGTGGTATCCCGACGCTGATGCTGTTCAAGAACGGCAACGTCGAGGCCACCAAGGTCGGCGCCCTGTCCAAATCCCAGCTGACAGCCTTCCTCGACGCTCATCTGTGAGCCTCGGAAAAGCCCCGCATTTGTCGGGGCTTTTCTCTTTCTGGTGACTAGACGCCAGAAAAAGCAGGTGTTACATTCGGCCTCGCACTGTTTCTTCAGTGCCCCCTGCACGCCCGTCGCCGCATTCCAATTCGAATTCAGTACGCGATCTTTCGCCTCCCGCGGCGCGGCTTCATTAAGCCAGATGCTTAATCTCTCCCTTCATACATGATTACTCCATTCCCCTTATGAACCTGACTGAACTCAAGCAAAAGCCGATTACCGATCTGCTCGAAATGGCCGAACAGATGGGCATAGAAAATATGGCCCGTTCGCGCAAGCAGGATGTGATTTTCTCCCTGCTGAAGAAGCACGCCAAAAGCGGCGAGGAAATTTCCGGTGACGGCGTGCTGGAGATTCTCCAGGACGGTTTCGGCTTCCTGCGTTCGGCGGACTCCTCCTACCTGGCCGGCCCTGACGACATCTACGTCTCGCCAAGCCAGATCCGTCGCTTCAACCTGCGCACCGGCGACACCATCGTCGGCAAGATCCGGCCGCCGAAAGAGGGCGAGCGTTACTTCGCACTGCTGAAGGTCGATACCATCAACTTCGACCGTCCGGAAAACGCGAAGAACAAGATCCTGTTCGAAAACCTGACGCCGCTGTTCCCCAACGAGCGGCTGAAGATGGAAGCCGGCAACGGTTCCACCGAAGACCTCACCGGTCGCGTGATCGACCTCTGCGCTCCGATCGGCAAGGGCCAGCGCGGCCTGATCGTCGCCCCGCCGAAAGCGGGCAAGACCATCATGCTGCAGAACATCGCGGCGAACATCACCCGCAACAACCCCGAGTGCCATCTGATCGTCCTGCTGATCGACGAGCGCCCGGAAGAAGTGACCGAGATGCAGCGCACCGTGCGCGGCGAAGTGGTCGCCTCGACCTTCGACGAGCCGCCGACCCGTCACGTGCAAGTGGCCGAGATGGTCATCGAGAAGGCCAAGCGCCTGGTCGAGCACAAGAAGGATGTGGTCATCCTGCTCGACTCCATCACCCGTCTGGCCCGTGCCTACAACACCGTGATCCCGAGCTCCGGCAAGGTCCTGACCGGTGGTGTCGACGCCCACGCCCTGGAAAAACCGAAGCGTTTCTTCGGCGCCGCGCGCAACATCGAGGAAGGCGGTTCGCTGACCATCATCGCTACCGCGCTGGTCGAAACCGGCTCGAAGATGGACGAAGTGATCTACGAAGAGTTCAAGGGCACCGGCAACATGGAACTGCCGCTGGACCGTCGCATCGCCGAGAAGCGTGTGTTCCCGGCCATCAACATCAACCGTTCCGGTACCCGCCGCGAAGAGCTGCTGACCGCCGATGACGAACTGCAGCGCATGTGGATCCTGCGCAAGCTGCTGCACCCGATGGACGAGATCGCCGCCATCGAGTTCCTGGTCGACAAGCTCAAGCAGACCAAGACCAACGACGAGTTCTTCCTGTCGATGAAGCGCAAGTAAGCACTCGCCATGTGCAAGAGCCGGGGAAACCCGGCTTTTTGCTATCTGTCCTTCAGACTATTCTGACCGGCCCGGTTCGGCGCTACACTGCCAACCCCGACCGATACGGCCAACACGAGGCTCCTGCATGCAGTATCGCGATTTGCGCGACTTTATCCGTGGCCTGGAACAGCGCTCCGAACTCAAGCGCATCCAGGTCCCCATTTCGCCGGTCCTGGAAATGACTGAAGTCTGCGACCGCACACTGCGGGCCAAGGGGCCGGCACTGCTGTTCGAGCGTCCCACCGGTTACGACATCCCGGTGCTCGGCAACCTGTTCGGCACCCCGGAGCGGGTGGCCATGGGCATGGGCGCCGAATCGGTCAGCGAACTGCGCGAGATCGGCAAGCTGCTGGCCTTCCTCAAGGAGCCGGAGCCGCCGAAAGGCCTGAAGGACGCCTGGTCGAAACTGCCGATCTTCAAGAAGGTCGTGGCCATGGCGCCGAAGGTGGTCAAGGATGCGCCGTGCCATGAGGTGGTCATCGAGGGCGACGATGTCGACCTGGCCATGCTGCCGATCCAGCATTGCTGGCCGGGCGACGTCGCGCCGCTGATCACCTGGGGCCTGACCGTCACTCGCGGGCCGAACAAGGAGCGGCAGAACCTCGGTATCTATCGTCAGCAGGTGATCGGCCGCAACAAGGTGATCATGCGCTGGTTGAGCCACCGCGGCGGTGCCCTGGACTATCGCGAATGGTGCGAGAAGAACCCCGGCACGCCGTTCCCGGTGGCCGTGGCCCTGGGCGCCGACCCGGCGACCATCCTCGGCGCGGTCACCCCGGTACCGGACACCCTGTCCGAATACGCTTTCGCCGGCCTGCTGCGGGGCAACCGCACCGAGCTGGTGAAGTGCCGCGGCAGCGACCTGCAGGTCCCGGCCACCGCGGAAATCATCCTCGAGGGCGTGATCCATCCGGGCGAGACCGCGCCGGAAGGTCCGTATGGCGACCACACCGGCTACTACAACGAAGTCGACAGCTTCCCGGTGTTCACCATCGAGCGCATCACCCACCGCACCAAGCCGATCTACCACAGCACCTACACCGGCCGGCCGCCGGATGAGCCGGCGATCCTCGGCGTGGCGCTGAACGAAGTGTTCGTGCCGATCCTGCAGAAGCAGTTCCCCGAGATCACCGATTTCTACCTGCCGCCGGAAGGTTGCTCGTACCGCATGGCGGTAGTGACCATGAAGAAGCAGTACCCCGGCCACGCCAAGCGCGTAATGCTGGGTGTCTGGTCGTTCCTGCGACAGTTCATGTACACCAAGTTCGTTATCGTCACCGACGACGATGTCAACGCGCGGGACTGGAACGACGTGATCTGGGCCATCACCACGCGCATGGACCCCAAGCGCGACACGGTGATGATCGACAACACGCCGATCGACTACCTGGACTTCGCCTCGCCGGTCTCGGGCCTCGGCTCGAAGATGGGCCTGGACGCCACCAACAAGTGGCCGGGCGAGACCAGTCGCGAATGGGGTCGGGTCATTGTCAAGGACGAAGCCGTCACCAGACGGATCGATGAGTTGTGGAACCAGTTGGGAATAGAGTGATGCAGGTGACCTTGCAGCCGTCCGGGGCCGTGATGACCCTCAACCCCGGCGAGAGGATTCTGGAGGCGGCGCAGCGCCTGGGTTACGACTGTCCGCAGAGCTGCCGCAACGGCAATTGCCATATCTGCGCTGCGCTGCTGGTGGAAGGCAGTGTGCGCCAGAACGGCGAAGTGCGCGATCACGGTGAGCTGTTCACCTGCATCGCCGAGCCGCTGGAGGACTGCGTCCTGCTGTGGGACGGCGTGCTCGCCCTGGGTGAGCTGCCGGTGCGCACGCTGGCCTGTCAGGTCAGTGAGTGCACGGAGGTCGGCGGCGACGTCTGGCGCGTGCGCCTGCGCGCGCCGGCGGGCAAGGCGCCGCGCTATCACGCCGGGCAGTACCTGATGATCGAGCGTGAAGGCGGTGACAAGGCGGCGTTTTCCCTGGCTTCGGCGCCGCATCGCGGGCGCGACCTGGAGCTGCATGTCCTGGCCCGGGAACCCAGTGCCCAGAATCTGGTTGCCCAACTGCAGCGTGAGCGCATGGCGCGCATCGAACTGCCGTTCGGCGATACCCACCTGGCCGAGTTGCCGGATGGCCCGTTGGTGCTGATCGCGGCCGGCACCGGCATGGCGCAGATGCACAGCCTGATCGAACATTGCCGGGTCCGCGGTTTCCAGCACCCGGTGCACCTGTACTGGGGCGTGCGGCGGCCCGAGGATTTCTACGAGCTCGAGGAATGGGCGCAGTGGCAGCACCTGCCCAACCTGTTCCTGCACAAGGTCGTCAGCGATCTGTGTGGCTGGGAGGGGCGTTGCGGCCTGTTGCACGAAGCGGTCTGCGAAGACATCGACGACCTGTCGTCCATCCATGTCTATGCCAGCGGTTCGCCGGCCATGGTCTATGCCACGCTCGACGCGCTGGTCGACGCGGGCATGGATGCGCATCAGATGCGTGCCGATGTTTTCGCTTATGCCCCGCGTGGCTAACTTTGGTAATAAGGCGCGTTGCAATGACGCGCCGTTTTAAATAACCAGGCACGCAAGTAAACCTTATAAGCAAATCGCCTTCCTTAATTGTTGCGCACGCCGCGAAAAACTATCGCTACACTTGCAAGAGTACCCTCGAACTTTCTGAAATGCCCGACGGACAGGGGTTCTGAGTGCGATGGGGCTTGTTAAAACAGTGTTATCTGCCGTACGGTAAGTGTTCAGCGAGCGGCTTGGCTTTATAGTGAGGTACTTCGGTATTTCACGAGGAACTTTGGCGGCGAACATGTCGGTACTCGAACCAGCACCCTTTTCCCTGGCGTATCCGCCGGTACTTGATTTCGGGCAGCAATTGTCCCGGGAGCAACTTCTCGACTCCGTGCGCAAGACCATGGCCTTGCATCAGGGCGGGCCGGTCTGGCTGTTCGCCTACGGATCGCTGATCTGGCGCCCGGAGTGCCAGTCGGCCGAGCGCCGTCGCGGGCGGGTGCATGGTTATCACCGTGGCTTGTATCTCTGGTCCCATGAGCATCGCGGCACGCCGGAGTGTCCCGGCCTGGTGTTCGGCCTGGACCGCGGTGGTTCGTGCAGCGGTTTCGCCTATCGCCTGCCGGAAGAGTCGTTGCAGGATTCGCTGCTGGCCCTGTGGCAGCGGGAGATGCCCTACCCGGCCTATCGCCCGCACTGGCTGAACTGCCGGCTCGACGACGGCAGCAAGGTGCAGGCCCTGGGTTTCGTGCTGGAGCGGCATCTGCCGTGCTACGCGGGGAATCTGCCGGACAGCCTGCTCAGCCATATTCTCGCCAGCGCCAAGGGGCGCTATGGCACGACCCGGGAGTATGTGGAGCAGACCCTGGCGGCGTTGCGCAGCCATGCGATGCCGGACCGGGGGCTGGAGGAACGCTACAAGCGCTGCCACTCTCAGGGTCAGGCTTGAGGGCCTCATCGCTGGCTTGCCAGCGATTGGCCCTCCCGGTCCTACCTGACGTTCACCACCAACTTGCCCACCGCCTTCCTGGCAGCCAGGTGCTCGATCGCTTTCCCCGTCTCCGCCAGCGGATAGGTCTGCGACACCAATGGCTTCAACTTGCCTTCCGAGAACCAGGCGAACAGCTGCTGGAAATTCGCCGCATTGTCCGCCGGCTGGCGCTGGGCGAACGAACCCCAGAACACGCCGACCACCGCCGCGCCCTTGAGCAGCACCAGGTTCGCCGGCACGGCGGGAATCTGCCCGCTGGCAAAGCCCACCACCAGCAACCGGCCATTCCAGGCCAGGCCACGCACGGCCTGCTCGAACAGGTCGCCGCCCACCGGGTCGTAGATCACGTCGACGCCCTTGCCGCCGGTCAGGCGCTTGATTTCGTCCTTGAGGCTGTTCTGGCTGTAGTCGATCACTTCGTCGGCACCCGCGGCTTTTGCCGTTTCGAGTTTCTCCGCGCTGCTGGCCGCGGCAATCACCCGCGCACCCAGGGCCTTGCCGATTTCCACCGCCGCCAGGCCCACGCCGCCGGAGGCGCCGAGGACCAGCAGGGTCTCGCCCGCCTGCAACTGGCCGCGCTGGCGCAAGGCATGCATCGAGGTGCCATAGGTCATGACGAACGCCGAGGCGGTGACGAAGTCCATGCCGTCGGGGATCGGCAGCACGTTGTAGGCCGGTACCGCCACCTGCTCGGCGAAGCTGCCCCAGCCGGTCATGGCCATGACCCGGTCGCCGACCTTGAAGGCACCGGCATTCTCGCCCACCGCGGCCACCACCCCGGCCGCCTCGCAGCCAGGGGAGAACGGCAGCGGCGGCTGGAACTGGTACTTGCCTTGGATGATCAGGGAGTCAGGGAAGTTGACGCTGGCCGCATGTACATCCAGGAGGATCTCGTTCTTCTTCGGCGTCGGGCTGGCGACGTCTTCCAGCACCAGGTCGCGGGCGGGACCATGGGCTTTGCACAACACGGCTTTCATCAGGACTATTCCTTTGCGAGTGGTGGCCGATAAGTGTAGGTGTGCGAGATTCCGGGTCAACGAGCAGACCTGGCCTGAATGGGCCGGTATAAGCCCGGGCTTGGGTTTGCGGGATGCGCTGGGTATGCTGGCGACCAATTGTTTCGAGGAGTGAATTCGTGAAAGCGTGGATCCTGGTGGTACTGGCACTGATGCTGCCAGCAGCGGCGATGGCCGAAGAAGAGAAGGAAGGTGCGGCGCCCAAGGTGTCCTACATCAGCCTGACCCCGCCCTTCGTCGGCAACTATGCCCTCGACGGCACCCCGCGCCTGCGCGTGTACAAGGCCGACGTGGCGCTGAAGGTCAGCGGCGACGCCGATGCCGCCGCGGTCAAGCACCACGAACCGCTGATCCGCAACCAACTGGTGGCGCTGTTCACCCAGCAGACCCTGGACGCCATGAGCAACGTCGAGGCCAAGGAAAAGCTGCGCCAGGAAGCCCTCAAACAGGTGCAGCAGGTACTGGAAAACGAAGAAGGCCGTCCGGTCGTCGAAGACCTGCTGTTCAACAACCTGATCGTCCAGTAATCACGAGGCCAGGCTGCGGCGAAAACGCGCCAGGGCGATCGCGAAGAACGCCAGGCCGATCGCCGCCAGGGCCAGCAGGTCCGGCCAGACCACGTTGAGCCCGGCGTCGCGGAACAGGATCGCGGCGCCGAGGCTGACGAAGTGGGTCGATGGCGACAGTTGCATCACCCACTGCAACCACTGCGGCATGCTGTCCAGCGGCGTGCTGCCGCCCGAGAGCAGCAGCATCGGGATGATCACCGGGATCGCCAGCAGGCCGAACTGCGGCGTCGAGCGCGCCAGGGTGGCGAGGAAGATGCCCAGCGCCGTGCTGGCGAACAGATACAGCGCGGTCACCCCCAGGAACAGCAGCAGCGAACCCGCCAGCGGCACCCCCAGCGCCCACTTCACGATCACTTCCAGCGACACCCAGGTGCACAGCACCACCACCAGGGCGTTGCTGGCGATCTTCGCCAGCATGATTTCCAGCGCGGTCAGCGGCAGCACCAGCAGGTGGTCGAGGGTGCCGTGCTCGCGTTCGCGCAGCAACGCCGTGCCGGTGAGGATGATGGCGAGGATGGTGATGTTGTTGACGATCTGGATCACCGCGAGGAACCAGCCACCCTCCAGGTTGGGATTGAACAGTGCCCGCGGCTCCAGTTGCACCGGCGTGCGGCTGGCGCCGCCGGGGTTGGCGTAGTCGCGCAGTTCGCGTTCGAAGATCCGTCCGATATAGCCGGCGCCCATGAATGCCTGGCTCATCGCCGTGGCGTCGACATTGATCTGGATTTCCGGCGAGCGCCCGGCCAGCAGGTCGCTGTGGAAATTCACCGGGATATCGATGACGAAGGTGAACAGGCCGCTGTCCAGGCTGCGGTCCATCTGCGCGTAGGCCAGCGGCACGGCGGCCTGGAATTCCGGTGGCTGCAGCGCTTCGGCGAGCTTGCGCGACACCGGGCTGCGGTCCTCGTCGACCACCGCGACGCTGGCGTTGTGCACGCCGATCACCGAGCCTGCCGCGGGCATGTAGATGGCCACGCTGAAGGCATAGAGCAGGAACAGCAGGAGAACGCTGTCGTGGCGCAGGCTGGTCAGCTCCTTCAGACCAAGGCGCAGGATATGGGCAAGACGCTGCATCAGGCCTCCTGCTTCTTCAGCATGACCAGGCTCAGCCCGGTGAAGGTGACGAAGAACCCGAGCAGCGCCAGGCATTGCGGCCACAGCTCGCGCAGGTCCAGGGCCTTGGTGAAGGTGCCGACGGCGATATCGAGGAAATGCCCGGCCGGGAACAGCTGGCCCATCAGTGCCGCCGAGCCGTCGAGGGACGAGCGCGGCACGATCAGCCCGGAAAACTGGATGGTCGGCAGGCTGGTCAGGATCATGGTGCCGAGGATCGCCGCGATCTGCGTGCGGGTGAAGGCGGAAATCAGCAGACCGAGGCTGGTGGTCGCCAGCAGGTACAGCACGCCACCGCAGGCCAGGGCCAGGGCGCTGCCCTTGAACGGCACCCCGAACAGCCAGCGATTCATCGCCACCAGCAGCGCCAGGTTGACCAGGCTGACCGCCAGGTAGGGCATCTGCTTGCCGAGGAGGAACTCCAGGCGGGTCAGTGGGGTGGCGTAGAAATTGGTGATCGAGCCCAGTTCCTTCTCGCGGACGATGCCCAGGGCGGTGAGCATCGCCGGGATGAAGGCCAGGATCAGCGCCATCACGCCGGGGCCGATGGCGTTCACGCTGATCACGTCCTGGTTGTAGCGAAACCGCGTTTCCAGCTTGACCGGTGCCTGGCGCGGCTGTGCCGGACTGCTCAGCGCGGCCAGTTGCTCGAGGTTGCCCTGATGCACCGCCTCGACATAGTTGCGGCTGGTCTCGGCGCGAAACGGCATGCCGCCATCCAGCCAGGCGGCCACCACCGGTTGGCGCCCGGCCAGCAGGTCGCGACCGAAGCCTGGCGGGATCTCCAGGGCCAGCTTGATCTCCGAGCGCTGCAGGCGCTGGTGCAGTTGCTGCGGATCGCGGATCGGCGGCTGTTCGGCGAAGTAGCGCGAGCCGCGGAAGGCTTCCAGATAGGCCCGGCTTTGCGGGCTCTGGTCCTGGTCGTAGACGGCGAAAGCGAGGTTTTCCACATCCAGGGAAATACCGAAGCCGAAGATCACCATCATGAACAGCGCTCCGGCCAGGGCGAAGGCCAGGCGCACCTTGTCGCGCAGCAGCTCCTTGCCTTCGCGGCTGGCCACGGCGAGCAGGCGGGTCAGGCTGAAGCCGCGACGCGGCGGCGGGCTGGCCGGGGCGTCGGGGCTATCGAGACGGGCTGCCGGGGTTTGCGGGGCGCCGCCCTGGGCTTGTTCCAGGCAGGTGACGAAGGCGTCTTCCAGGGTTTCGCCGCCGTACCGCGCCTGCAACGCCGCGGGCGTGTCGCAGGCCAGCACGCTGCCGGCGTGCATCAGGGAAATGCGATCGCAGCGCTGGGCTTCGTTCATGAAGTGGGTGGAAAGGAAGATGGTCACGCCCTGTTCCCGCGACAACTCGATCAGCAGTCGCCAGAAGTCGTCGCGCGCCGCCGGGTCGACGCCCGAGGTGGGCTCGTCGAGGATCAGCACTTCCGGTCGATGCAGTACCGCCACGGCCAGCGACAGGCGCTGACGCAGGCCCAGGGGCAGGGCGCCGGACGGCTGTTCGGCACTGTCGCCGAGGTCGAAGCGCTCGATCAGTTCGGCGATGCGCGGGGCACTCTCGGCCGTGCTCAGGTCGAACAGGCGTGCGTGCAGTTCCAGGTTCTGGCGCACGCTGAGTTCACCGTACAGCGAGAAGCTCTGCGACATGAAACCGACCCGCTTGCGCGTCGCCAGGTCCTTGGCATCCACCGGGCGACCGAGCAGGGTGGCGCTGCCTTCGCTGGCCGGCATCAGGCCGGTGAGCACCTTCATCGTGGTGGTCTTGCCGCAGCCGTTGGAGCCGAGGAAGCCGAAGATCTCGCCGCGACCGATGGCGAAGCTGACCTTGTTCACCGCGGTGAAGTCGCCGAAGCGCAGGGTCAGTTCGTGGGCTTCGATGGCAACGCTGCTGTCGCCGGCGTCCCGTGCCGGGATGTGCAGGGGGGCGGCAGCGTGATGGCGGTCGCCCTGGAAATGGGTGAAGGCCTCGTCGAGCTTGCCGCCGGGGGTGGCACGGGCCAGTTCCGCGCTGAGCCCGGCAGCGATCAGCCGGCCACGGTCGAGCATCAGGCAGTGCTCGAACTGTTCGGCCTCTTCCATATAGGCCGTGGCCACCAGCAGGGTCAGTTGCGGGCGCTGCTGGCGCACGCTGTCCACCAGCTCCCAGAAACGCCGGCGCGACAGCGGGTCGACACCGGTGGTGGGCTCGTCGAGGATCAGCAGGTCCGGCTCATGGATCAAGGCGCAGCACAGGCCGAGCTTCTGCTTCATGCCGCCGGACAGCTTGCCCGCCGGGCGCTCGGCGAAGCGGGCAAGGTCGGTGGCCTCCAGCAGGGTGCGCATGCGCGCATCGCACTCGCTGCGCGACAGGCCGAACAGGGTGGCGAAAAAGCGGATGTTCTCGCGGATCGACAAGTCCGGATAGAGGTTGCCGCCCAGCCCCTGGGGCATGAAGGCGATGCGCGGATACAGGCTGGCGCGATGCGAACGGCGCTGGATCGGGCCGCCGAGCACCTCGAGCTGACCCGTTTGCAGCTGTTTCACCCCGGCGATCAGGCCGAGCAGGGTCGACTTGCCCGCGCCGTCCGGCCCGATCAGGCCGCAGCGGGTGCCGGCGGGCAGTTCGAAGGCGATGTCCTGCAGGGCGTGCAGCGTGCCATAGCGATGCGCGATAGCACTGGCGCGCAGGGCCGGGGCGTTCATTGCAGGTCGGCCGGCCAGTCCACCGGGGCGCTGCGCACGTAGCCGGCGCCGGGCATGCCGGGCTTGGCCTGGGGTACCGCGTCGGGGGCGGTCAGGCGCAGCTTGACCCGGAATACCAGTTTCTGCCGTTCGTCACGGGTCTCCACCTGCTTGGGGGTGAACTGCGCCTTGGCCGCGACGAAGGCGATCTTCGCCGGCAGGGCCTGTCCGGGCAGGGCGTCGAGGACGATCCGCGCTTCGTCGCCGACGGTCAGGCGGCCCGTGGTGGAGGCGGGCAGGTAGAGATTCATGTACTGGTCGCTGGGGTCGATCAGCAGCAGCACGCGACCGCCGGCGCCGAGCACTTCGCCCGGCTCGGCCAGGCGTAGCTGGATCACCCCGTCGAGGGGCGCGCGCAGGCTGCTGTCGTCGATCTCGCTGGTCAACTGGGCGACCTGGGCTTCAGCCGCGGCAATCGCCGCCTTGATCGCCGCCAGTTGCGCGCGGGCCGCCAGCACCGCCGAGTTGCTGGTGTCGAAACGCGCCTGCTGCTGGTCGAGCAACTGCTGGCTGGCGTACTTGCGCTGGAACATTTCCCTGATCCGCTTCAGCTCCTGGCTGGCCAGCAACTGCTCGCTCTGGCGCAGCTGCACGGTGGCCTGGGCCGCCGCGTAGTTCTCGCGAGCCCGCGCCACCTCGGCTTCGGCCTGGGTGCGCTGGGCTTCGAGGGTGCGGGTATCGATACGGGCGAGCAGTTGCCCGCGGGTCACCTTGTCGCCTTCCTGGACCAGCACCTCGGCGAGGCGTCCGGGGACCTTGCTGGCGATCTGCACTTCCGTGGCTTCGAGGCGCCCATTGCCCATGGCCAGGCCTTCGGGAAGGCGGTCGTGCAGGGATTTCCAGTAGCCCAGGCCTCCGGCGGCCAGGAGTAGCGCGATCAGTGCGCCGGCGAACAGTTTGGGTGTGCGTTGGCTCTTCGACATGATTCTGCGTCCTGCTGCATACACGTCTGATTGTGACGTGCCGCCGTTCCTGGCGGATTGATTCGCGTCAAATGAGCCCCGATCCTACGCCGTTCAGCGAAGATTAAGTATTGCCGCCCACTGCTCGGCTGTGACCGGCATCACAGACAGGCGACTGCCCTTCTGCACCAGCGGCAGTTCGGCGAGGGCGGTCTGCTGTTTCAGGTAGCCGAGACCGAGGACCTTGCCGAAGGTTTCCACATGGGCGACGTCCACCGCGCTCCACGGGTTCTTCTCGGCATTGGCCTTGGGGTCGTGGTAATGGCTTTGCGGATCCAGCGCGGTCGGGTCCGGGTAAGCGGCGCGGCTGATCCGCGCGATGCCGGCGATGCCCGGC
Source organism: Pseudomonas sp. zfem002 (assembly GCF_032621685.1). Classification (NCBI taxonomy): domain Bacteria; kingdom Pseudomonadati; phylum Pseudomonadota; class Gammaproteobacteria; order Pseudomonadales; family Pseudomonadaceae; genus Pseudomonas; species Pseudomonas sp. zfem002. The sequence continues at coordinate 108,432 of NZ_JAVYJH010000007.1, forward strand.
TCGGGGCAGCTGGAGTGATAGAAGAAGAACTCGTCACCCACCGCCATGGCCCGCATGAAATTGCGCGCCTGGTAGTTGCGCACGCCGTCCCAGCGGGCGTCGCCAAGCCGCGCCAGGTCCGTGATGGAGAGCTCGTCGGGTTCGGATTTCATCAGCCAGTAGGCCATGGATTCAGTTCCTTGATGGCGTGAAACAACCTGTTGCATCAAACCGACAGCCGGTTGACGTCAACGTTTGCTTGCGGGCGCGTGTTGTCGGAAAATGCGCCAATTTTGAGCTTGACGCTGCTGCACGGCCTATAACAAGAACCGCTGCGGACATCGTGATGAGTTTGCCTGAGGGGGGCAATCGATGAATCGCAAACCGGATCTGTTCTGGGTACTCGTTTTTGTGTTCGGTCTTGGCGTGGTCACCACCGGTTACGCCCAGACGCTGTGGGAACGCAAGGCCGACGCGGCGTACCAGATGCCGGTAGCGCCTGCTCAGGTGCAGTCCCAGCGCTGATCCGCCGGCGCCTTTCAGCGCGCCAGGTACCAGCTTCGATCGGATACGGTTCCCTGTAGCGGCACGTCCCAACTGGCTTGCGCCAGGCGCTCCACCTTCTGGCATTCGTGTGCCAGCCCCAGCAACAACGGCTTTTTCCACGCCTTGCGACGACCCTGATAGGCCAGGCTGCGGTCGTAGAAGCCACCGCCCATTCCCAGGCGCCCGCCCAGTTCATCGAACCCCACCAGTGGCAGCAGGATCAGGTCCAGCGCCCAGATCGGCCGTTGCCGGGCCAGGCTGACGCTCGGCTCGGGAATGCGGAAGCGGTTGGGCCGCAGTTTTTCCCCGTGCTCGAAACGCTGGAAGGCCATCTTGGTCCTGGGCCAGGCGTGCAGCACCGGCAGGTAGGTGAACTTGCCGCGACGCTGGGCCTCGCGCAGCAGCAGGCGCGGGTCGATTTCGCTGTCGTTGGGCAGGTACAGGGCGATGTGCCGGGCGCGGCGGAACAGCGGGTGCTGCGCCAGCTGGCGGTACAGGCCGCGAGCGGCGCGACGCTGCTCGGCCGGCGTCAGGGCGCGGCGGGCCTCGCGAAGCAGGCGGCGAAGTTGGGGGCGGGTCAGCGACGCGGTGTCGGTCATGGCACGGACGGTCCCTTGGGGCGAGCGTCACGGCATGACCTCGCGAATGCTCGCGCGGGAGGGAGAAAAGGCGCGAACAACGAGAAACAGGCTCCCCGACGAACCGCTGTCGGTGTAGCCCTTGAACCCGAAAGTTCAAGGTGGAGATTGCAGGAGGCGTTAAGGCTTTCCGTCAAGCGGACATGCACACCGGCCCCAACGTGCAACCCCCGTGGTTGTGCGTATCGGCTCAGGGACATGACCGACTGGCAAGCACTCCAGGGAGTGGGGCGGAGTATACAGAAACTTAGTTGCTTTTTGTATCTGCGTCGTCGGCCAGGGCCTGGTCCACGCGGTCCAGCAGGTCGCGCACCTGTTCGCGGGTGGCGCCGCCGCTTTGCGCGTCCGGGCGCTCCTGGTTGTGCAGCAGGTCGTGGGTGATGTTGAGTGCCGCCATCACCGCGATGCGGTCGGCGCCGATCACCTTGCCGCTGCTGCGGATCTCGCGCATCTTGCCGTCCAGGTAGCGGGCGGCGCTGATCAGGTTGCTGCGCTCTTCCGGCGGGCAGATGATCGAATACTCTTTGTCGAGGATCTGCACGGTGACGTTGTTCGGTGAACTCATGAGTCTTGCTCCAGGGCCTTGAGCCGCGAAATCATCGATTCGACTTTCTGTCGCGCGATTTCGTTTTTTTCGATGAGATGGGCACGCTCCTCGCGCCAGGATTTTTCCTGCACGGATAGGAGTGCGTTTTGCCGTTTTAGTTGCTCGACCCGCTCAATCAGCAGTTCGAGTCGGCTCTTCAGCGTTTGCAGCTCGTTTTCTTGCATTGCTCGCCACTCGATTCGGTCCGACCGTCCGACAGCCCGGGATCCCGCGTCCTGCGCGACCGGAATTGCCCGCGTCGATGGTCTTGGCGCGCCTGCCGGTGCTAGGATACAAGGCCTTCATTCTAGTCATTGCGCCGTCTGGCGCCTAGTTGCCCATGCCTACTACCAATTCGCCGTACACCGCCTTCGCCACCCTGCTCAACAGCAACGGTCATCCTGTTTCCCCCGCCGAGCTGCATGGCCTGCTGCTCGGTCGCAGCTGCGCGGGCGCCGGCTTCGATGTCGACGGCTGGCTGGCCGATGCCGCCCAGTTGCTGGAAACCGAACCAGTAGACAACGTGCGCAGCGCTTTGATCGGTCTGCAGGAAATGGTCAAGGCCGAGCTGACTGGCGAAGATATCACCATCGTCCTGCTCCTGCCGGGCGACGACCAGCCGCTGACCGAGCGCGCCACCGCGCTGGGCCAGTGGTGCCAGGGCTTCCTCAGCGGTTTCGGCCTGAACGCCGGCGGCAAGGACCTGAGCGGTGAAGTCAACGAAGTGCTGCAGGACCTGAGCGCGATTTCCCAGGTCCAGGACGCCCTAGAAGAATCCGAAGACGGCGAAAGCGACTATATGGAAGTGATGGAGTACCTGCGCGTCGCACCGCTGCTGCTCTACACGGAGCTGGGCAAACCGGTCGCGCCCGCCGCCAAACCTTCCTTGCACTGAGGCCGAACAGGGGTTCCCCGTGGCAGTCACCCATATCCCGAAAGCGGAATACGCCCGTCGCCGCAAGGCGCTGATGGCGCAGATGGAACCCAACAGCATCGCCATCCTGCCGGCGGCCGCGGTTGTCATTCGCAACCGTGACGTCGAGCACGTCTATCGCCAGGACAGCGACTTCCAGTACCTCAGCGGTTTCCCCGAGCCCGAGGCGGTGATCGCCCTGATCCCCGGGCGCGAGCACGGCGAGTACGTGCTGTTCTGCCGCGAGCGCAACCCCGAACGGGAACAATGGGACGGTCTGCGCGCCGGCCAGGAAGGCGCAGTACGCGACTTCGGCGCCGACGATGCCTTCCCCATCGGCGATATCGACGACATCCTCCCCGGCCTGATCGAGGGGCGCGACCGCGTCTACTCGGCGATGGGCAGCAATGCCGAGTTCGACCGGCGGCTGATGGACTGGATCAATGTGATCCGTTCCAAAGCGCGCATGGGCGCTTCGCCACCGAACGAATTCGTTGCCCTGGATCATCTGCTGCACGATATGCGCCTGTATAAATCGGCAGCGGAAGTGAAGGTGATGCGCGAGGCCGCGGCCATTTCCGCGGGCGCCCATGTCCGCGCCATGCAGGCCTGCCGGGCGGGCCTGCACGAGTTCAGCCTGGAAGCCGAGCTGGACTATGCGTTTCGCAAGGGCGGGGCGAAGATGCCGGCCTATGGCTCGATCGTCGCCGCCGGACGCAACAGCTGCATCCTCCACTACCAGCAGAACGACGCGGTGCTGAAGGATGGCGACCTGGTGTTGATCGACGCCGGTTGCGAGATCGACTGCTACGCCAGCGACATCACCCGTACTTTCCCGGTCAGCGGCGTGTTCTCGGCGGAGCAGAAAGCGATCTACGAGCTGGTGCTCAAGGCCCAGGAAGCGGCCTTCGCCGAGATCGCCCCGGGCAAACACTGGAATCACGCCCACGAGGCGACGGTGCGCGTGATCACCGCGGGCCTGGTGGAGCTGGGCCTGCTCGAAGGGGTCGTGGACGAACTGATCGAAAGCGAGGCCTATCGGGCCTTCTACATGCACCGTGCCGGACACTGGCTGGGCATGGATGTACATGACGTCGGCGAGTACAAGGTCGGCGGCCAGTGGCGCGTGCTCGAAGCGGGCATGACCCTGACGGTCGAGCCAGGCATCTATATCGCCGCGGACAACCAGAACGTCGCCCGGAAATGGCGTGGTATCGGTGTACGAATCGAGGATGACGTAGTGGTAACCCGAAACGGCTGTGAAATCCTCAGCGCCGGCGTACCGAAGACGGTCGCCGAGATCGAGGCGCTGATGGCGGCGGCGAGAAGCCAGGCCGCATGAACCGGGTCAATCTGGCAATCATCGGTGGCGGCCTGGTCGGCGCCAGCCTCGCCCTGGCCTTGCAGGCCGGTGCCCGCGCCCGCGGCTGGAAGATCCTGCTGATCGAGCCGTTCGCGCCTGGCGACAGCTTCCAGCCCAGCTACGATGCGCGTTCCTCGGCGCTGTCCTTCGGCACCCGGCAGATCTACGAGCGCCTGGGGCTGTGGCAGAGCATCAGCCGCCGCGCCGAGCCGATCCGCCAGATCCAGGTGTCCGACCGGGGCCGCTTCGGCGCCACCCGTCTCGACGCGCTGGAGGAAGGCGTGCCGGCGCTGGGGTACGTGGTGGAGAACGCCTGGCTCGGCCAGTGCCTGTGGCAAGGCCTCGACGCCGAAGTGGTGAGCTGGCGCTGCCCGGCGGAAGTCACCGCGATGCAGCCGCTGGAGGACGGTTACCGGCTGTCCCTCAACGATGAAACCATGGTCGACTGCGACCTCGCCGTGCTCGCCGATGGCGGCCGTTCCGGCCTGCGCGAGCAACTGGGCATTCATGTCCGCCAGCGCCCTTACAACCAGAGCGCGCTGATCGCCAACATCACCCCGGGCGAGGCCCATTGCGGCCAGGCCTTCGAGCGCTTCACCGACGATGGCCCGATGGCCCTGCTGCCGCTGCCGGAAAACCGCTGCGCGCTGGTCTGGACCCGTGCCGGGATGGACGCCAGGCGCCTCGCCGAGCTGGACGAGCGCAGTTTCCTCGACGAGTTGCAGGGCGTATTCGGCTATCGTCTCGGCGCGTTGCGCCAGGTCGGCGCCCGGCACTTGTACCCGCTGTCGCTGGTGGAAGCCGAGGAGCAGATTCGCCCGCATCTGGTGGTGCTGGGCAATGCCGCCCACAGCCTGCACCCGATCGCCGGGCAGGGTTTCAACCTGTCGCTGCGCGATGTGCAATCGCTGGCCGACGGGCTGCTGGCAGGACCGGATACGCCAGGCGACTTCGCCACCCTGCGCGCCTATCGCGAGCGCCAGCGCCTGGACCAGGACCTCACCGTCGGCTTCTCCGACAAGGTCACCCGCCTGTTCGGCACCGCCCAGCCGCTCGTCGCCACCGGGCGCAACCTCGGTCTGCTCGGCCTCGACCTGCTGCCCCCGGCCAAGCGCTGGTTCGCCCGCCAGGCCATGGGCCTGGGCACTCGCCCCGACCTCCAGGGCAAGGCATGACCCCTTCTTTCTTCTACGTGGAACAGGCTTGAAGCATGGACATGCGCGCGGATCTGTTGATTGTCGGTGCCGGTATGGTCGGTAGCGCCCTGGCCCTGGCCTTGCAGCACAGCGGCCTGGAAATTCTCCTGCTCGACGGCAGCCCGCTGTCGGTGCAGCGCTTCGACGCCGAGGCGCCGTTCGAGCCGCGGGTCAGCGCCCTGTCGGCGGCCAGCCAGCGCATTCTCGAGCGCCTCGGGGCCTGGCAGGGCATCAGCGCGCGCCGCGCCAGCCCGTACTCGGACATGCATGTCTGGGACGGCAGCGGCACCGGGCAGATTCACTTCTCGGCGGCCAGCGTGCATGCCGAGGTGCTGGGCCATATCGTCGAGAACCGTGTGATCCAGGACGGCCTGCTGGAGCGTCTGCACGACAGCGAGATCGGCCTGTTGGCCAATGCCCGCCTGGAGCGCATGCGCCGCTCCGGTGACGAATGGCTGCTGACCCTTGCCGACGGCCGCAACCTGCGCGCGCCGCTGGTGGTCGCCGCCGACGGCGCCAACTCCGCGGTGCGCCGCCTGACCGGTTGCGAAACCCGCGAATGGGATTACCTGCACCACGCCATCGTCACCAGCGTGCGTTGTGCCCGGCCGCACCAGGCCACGGCCTGGCAACGCTTCACCGACGACGGCCCGCTGGCCTTCCTGCCGCTGCTGCGCGATGGCCAGCAGGACTGGTGCTCGATCGTCTGGTCGACCACCCCGGAGCAGGCCGAACGGCTCATGGCATTGCCGGACGAGGCCTTCTGCGCCGAGCTCGAACGGGCCTTCGAGGGGCGTCTGGGCGAGGTGCTCGCTGCCGATCCGCGGCTCTGCGTGCCGCTGCGCCAGCGCCACGCCAAACGCTACGTGGCCGAGGGCCTGGCGCTGATCGGCGATGCCGCGCACACCATCCACCCGCTGGCCGGGCAGGGCGTCAATCTTGGCTTCCTCGATGCCGCGGTGCTCGCCGAAGTCCTGCAGGCGGCCTGCGAGCGTGGCGAGCGCCTGGCCGATGTGCGCGTGCTGAGCCGTTTCGAGCGCCGGCGCATGCCGCACAACCTGGCGCTGATGGCGGCGATGGAAGGCTTCGAGCGCCTGTTCCAGGCCGATCCCCTGCCGCTGCGCTGGCTGCGCAACAGCGGCCTGAAATGGGTCGAGCAGATGCCCGAGGCCAAGGCGCTGTTCGTTCGCCAGGCCCTCGGGCTGAGCGGCGATCTGCCGGAGCTGGCCAAGGCCTGAGCGTTTGGCAACATCTGGTAACGCCTCGGTCGGGCGTTCGGTTTGTGGTTGCAAATGACATTAACTACCATTTGCGCCTTATTTCGATACCGAGGAGCGCTACCGATGTCGCCACGCAAGCATTTACTCGCTGCCCTGACCCTCACCCTGTTCGGCGGTGCTGCCCAGGCGGCGGACGAAGTGGTGGTGTACTCCTCGCGCATCGACGAGCTGATCAAGCCGGTATTCGACGCCTATACCGCCAAGACCGGGGTGAAGATCAAGTTCATCACCGACAAGGAAGCCCCGCTGATGCAGCGGATCAAGGCCGAGGGCGAGAACGGCGTGGCCGACCTGCTGCTCACCGTCGATGCCGGCAACCTCTGGCAGGCCGAGCAGATGGGCATCCTGCAACCGATCAAGTCCGCCGTGATCGATGCCAACATCCCGCCGCAATACCGCGCGTCCTCCCATGACTGGACCGGCCTGAGCCTGCGCGCGCGGACCATCGTCTACTCCACCGAGCGGGTCAAGCCGCAGGACCTGAGCACCTACGAAGCCCTGGCCGACAAGCAGTGGGAAGGCCGCCTGTGCCTGCGCACGGCGAAGAAGGTCTACAACCAGTCGCTGACCGCTACCCTGATCGAGACCCACGGCGAGGCGAAGACCGAAGAACTGGTCAAGGGCTGGGTCAACAACCTGTCCACCGACGTGTTCTCCGACGACAACTCGGTGGTCAATGCCATCGCCGCCGGCCAGTGCGATGTCGGCATCGTCAACACCTACTACTACGGGCGTCTGCACCAGGCCAACCCCAAGCTGCCGGTCAAGCTGTTCTGGCCGAACCAGGGCGACCGCGGGGTTCACGTCAACCTGTCCGGCATCGGTCTGACCAGGCATGCGCCGCATCCAGAGGCGGCCAAGGCGCTGGTGGAATGGATGACCGGCGAAGAGGCGCAGAAGATGTTCGCCGGCATCAACCAGGAGTTCCCGGCCAACCCGAAAGTCGCGCCGTCCGAGGAAGTCGCGGCCTGGGGCAGCTTCAAGGCCGACACCCTGCCGGTGGAAGTTGCCGGCAAGCGTCAGGCTGAAGCGATTCGCCTGATGGATCGGGCTGGCTGGAACTAAGGCTCAGCCCTTATCCTTGCCGGGCCTTTGAGGGCCTCCTCGCGGGCAACGCCCGTTCCCACAGGTTTCGCGGTGTACGCGGCCCCTGTGGGAACGGGCGTTGCCCGCGAGGAGGCCCTCAAACACATCACACCCTTCGAGACCCAACCCTTGCCCCGCCCCACCCAACGCCGCTGGTATCCCCTGGTCTTCGCCGTCGCCGCGCTGGTGATGCTGCCCCTCAGCGTGCTGCTGCTGTCCTGGCAGAGCATCGACCAGCAGATCTGGTCGCATCTGTTCGATACCCAGATGAGCCGTCTGCTGGGCAATACCCTGACCCTGGTGCTCGGTGTCGGTGTCGGTGTGACGCTGATCGGCGTCAGCCTGGCCTGGCTCACCAGCCTCTGCGAATTCCCCGGACGCCGCTGGCTGGACTGGGCGCTGATGCTGCCGTTCGCCATTCCCGCCTACGTGCTGGCCTTCGTCTTCGTCGGCCTGCTGGACTTCTCCGGACCGGTGCAGACCCTGCTGCGCGAGTGGTTCGGGCCGATGCGCCTGCCGCGGGTGCGTTCCACAGGTGGGGTCATCGTCGTCCTGGTGCTGGTGTTCTATCCGTATGTCTATCTGTTGGCGCGCAACGCCTTCCTGGCCCAGGGCAAGGGCCTGATGGAGGCGGCGCGGGTGCTCGGGCAATCGCCGCTGCAGGCGTTCTGGCGCGTTGGCCTGCCGATGGCGCGGCCGGCGATCCTGGCGGGTCTGGCGCTGGCGCTGATGGAGACCCTGGCCGATTTCGGTGCGGTCTCGGTGTTCAACTTCGACACCTTCACCACTGCCATCTACAAGACCTGGTACGGCTTCTTCAGCCTGTCCAGCGCTGCGCAACTGGCCAGCCTGCTGTTGCTCGCGGTGATGTTGGTGCTCTACGGCGAGCGCCGTGCCCGTGGTGCGGTGCGCAGCAGCAACGAGCGACCGCGCGGCAAGGCGCTGTATCACCTGCGCGGGATCAAGGCCGCTGCTGCCAGTGGCTGGTGCCTGCTGGTGTTTGCCTGCGCGTTCGTCGTGCCGGTGCTGCAACTGCTGGCCTGGTTCTGGCAGCGCGGTCGCTTCGACCTCGACGAGCGCTACACCGCGCTGATCCTGCACACCCTCTACCTCGGCGGCGCCGCCGCGCTGCTCACGGTCGGCGTTGCGCTGGTGCTGGCCTTCGCCCGGCGCCAGTCCTCGGCACCGGCGATCCGCGCCGGGGTCAGCCTGGCCAATCTCGGTTACGCGCTGCCCGGCTCGGTGCTGGCGGTGGCGATCATGCTGGCGTTCAGTTACCTCGATCGCGAACTGGTGATTCCGCTTTCCGGCTGGCTCGGCGGGGCCGGCAAACCGCTGTTGCTCGGTAGTCTCGCGGCGTTGCTGCTGGCCTATCTGGTGCGCTTCATCGCCGTGGCCTTCGGACCGCTGGAAAACAGCCTCGGGCGCATCCGCCCGTCACTGCCGGAAGCGGCACGCAGCCTGGGGGTCAGTGGGCCCGGTTTGTTTTTCAAGGTGTATCTCCCCCTGCTGGTCCCGGGGGCTCTGAGTGCGGCGTTGCTGGTCTTCGTCGATGTGCTCAAGGAAATGCCGGCGACCCTGCTGATGCGCCCGTTCGGCTGGGACACCCTGGCGGTGCGGGTGTTCGAGATGACCAGCGAGGGCGAGTGGGCACGGGCTTCGCTGCCGGCCCTGACCCTGGTGCTGGTCGGTCTGCTACCGGTCATCGGGCTGATACGGCGCTCCGCTCGTCACCCTGGTCAAAGTCACTGACGGATGCCACCCGGCCTCCTTGCGGATACAATGCGCGGCATTCGCTGCGGCCGGCCCCTGGCCAGGTAGCCGAAACGCTGCCATCAGCCGTAGCCTCGCCACGCCCGGAAGGAGAAACCCATGGGACAGCGTACGCCTCTGTATGACCTTCACCTGGCGCTGGGCGCCAAGATGGTCGATTTTGGCGGTTGGGATATGCCCCTGCATTACGGTTCGCAAGTCGAGGAACACCACCAGGTGCGCCGCGACTGCGGAGTCTTCGACGTATCGCACATGACCGTGATCGACATCGACGGTGTCGATGCCGGTGACTGGTTGCGTCATCTGCTGGCCAACGACGTCGCCCGCCTCGACGAGAGCGGCAAGGCCCTCTACAGCACCCTGCTGAACGAACACGGCGGGGTGATCGACGACCTCATCGCCTACCGTCTCGACGACGGTTACCGGGTGGTGGTCAACGCTGCTACCCGCGACAAGGTCCTGGCCTGGCTCGAAGCGCACCGCAGTGGCTTCGAGGTGCAGTTCCGCGAGCGCCCGGAGCTGGCGATCCTCGCCATCCAGGGCCCGCAGGCGCGGGAAAAGGTCGCCGAACTGCTCAGTGCCTCCCGTGCCGCGCTGATCCGCGAACTGAAGCCGTTCGAAGGCCGCTTCGAAGGCGACTGGTTCATCGCCCGCACCGGCTACACCGGTGAAGACGGCCTGGAAATCATCCTCCCGGCGTTGCAGGCGCCAGCCTTCTTCAACGACCTGGTCGGTGCCGGCATCGCTCCCAGCGGCCTTGGCGCACGCGACACCCTGCGGCTCGAGGCCGGGATGAACCTGTACGGCAACGATATCGACGAAGCCCATTCGCCGCTGACCTCGAACCTGGGCTGGAGCATCGCCTGGGAGCCCGCCGAGCGGGATTTCATCGGGCGTGCGGCGCTGCAGGCCGAGAAAGACCGCGGTATTTCGCTGAAACTGGTCGGCCTGGTGCTGGAAGAGCGCGGCGTTCTGCGCGCCCACCAGGTCGTTCGTGTAGCGGAAATTGGCGAAGGAGAGATTACCAGTGGTAGTTTCTCACCTACGCTGAGCAAGGCTATCGCTCTGGCGCGCCTTCCGATGGCGACCGCCGACCGGGCCGAAGTGGAAATCCGCGGCAAGTGGTACCCCGTACGTGTGGTCAAGCCGACGTTCGTGCGTCATGGCAGGATCCTGATCTGACATCCATTCCGGCGGGCCGACCGCTGACCTGTTGAGGAAAGACAACTATGAGCAATGTTCCCGCCGACCTGCGTTACGCCGAGAGCCATGAATGGGCCCGGCTGGAGGCCGATGGTACGGTCACCGTGGGTATCAGCGATCACGCCCAGCAAGCCCTGGGTGACGTGGTGTTCGTCGAGCTGGCCGAAGTCGGCAAGGTGTTCGCCGCGGGCGACGCCGCGGGTGTGGTCGAGTCGGTGAAGGCCGCTTCGGACATCTACGCCCCGGTCTCCGGCGAGGTCATCGCGGTCAACGAAGAGCTGGCCGACAGCCCTGAGCTGCTCAACGAAGAACCTTACGATTCGTGGATCTTCAAGCTGAAACCAGCCAATCCGTCCGAGCTGGACAAGCTGCTGGACGCCGCCGGCTACCAGGCCGCCATCGGCGAGTAAGACCCTACCTCGCGTATTTTTCCGACGCGATCGGTAATCCCTTCCTAGACTCTAATGGCTCCGACACCCATCGGGGCTTGGTCTAGGAAGAGAGAGCCGCTATGTCCTTGTTGCCGTCCCTGAGCCAACTGCACGACCCCAATCCGTTCCTGCGCCGCCACCTCGGCCCCGATGCCGCCGAGCAGCAGGCCATGCTCGAAGCCCTTGGCGTCGCCAGCCGGACCGAGCTGATCGAACAGACCGTGCCGCCCGGCATTCGCTTCAATCGCCTTCTGGATCTGCCCCCCGCCCTCGATGAGCAGGCCGCGCTGGAGAAGCTGCGTGGCTACGCCGAGCAGAACGAGCGCTGGACCAGCCTGATCGGCATGGGCTACCACGCGACCCGCACGCCCACGGTGATCCTGCGCAACGTCCTGGAAAACCCGGGCTGGTACACCGCCTACACGCCCTATCAGCCGGAAATTGCCCAGGGCCGCCTGGAAGCCTTGCTGAACTTCCAGCAGATGGTCATCGACCTGACCGGCCTCGACCTGGCCAATGCCTCGCTGCTGGACGAAGCCACCGCCGCCGGCGAAGCCATGGCCCTGGCCAAGCGGGTGAGCAAATCGCGCAGCAACCGTTTCTTCGCCGACGAGCACTGCCATCCGCAGACCCTGTCGGTGCTGCAGACCCGTGCCGAGGGCTTCGGCTTCGAACTGGTGGTGGATTCGCTGGATAACCTGGACCAGCACCAGGTGTTCGGCGCCCTGCTGCACTACCCGAATACCCATGGCGGCGTGCATGACCTGCGTCCCGCGATCGCGCACCTGCACAGCCAGCAGGCCATCGCCTGTGTCGCCGCCGACCTGCTCAGCCTGCTGCTGTTGACGCCGCCGGGCGAGCAGGGCGCCGACGTGGTGCTCGGTTCGTCGCAGCGCTTCGGCGTGCCGATGGGCTACGGCGGTCCGCATGCGGCCTACTTCGCCTGCCGCGACGAATTCAAGCGGGCCATGCCCGGGCGCATCATCGGCGTCTCGAAGGACGCCCGCGGCAACCTGGCGCTGCGCATGGCCCTGCAGACCCGCGAGCAGCATATCCGCCGCGAGAAGGCCAACTCGAACATCTGCACCGCGCAGGTCCTGCTGGCCAATATCGCCGGCTTCTACGCGGTCTATCACGGACCGGACGGCCTGCGCCGCATCGCCCAGCGCGTGCACCGGCTGACCACCCTGCTTGCCGCCGGCCTCGAGCGCAACGGCATCAAACGCCTCAATCGACACTTCTTCGACACCCTGACCCTGGACGTCGGTGGCAGCCAGACCGCGATCATCCAGAGCGCCGAAGCCGCGCGGATCAACCTGCGCATCCTTGGCCGGGGCCATCTGGGCGTGAGCCTCGACGAGACCAGCGACGAAAGCACCGTGCTGCGCCTGTTCGATATCTTCCTCGGGGTCGATCACGCGCTGCGGGTCGAGGACCTGGACGGCGAGGCGCTGCCCGCCGGCATCCCGGACGCCCTGTTGCGCCGCTCGGACTACCTGACCCACCCGGTGTTCAACCTGCACCACAGCGAAACCGAGATGCTGCGCTACCTCAAGCAGTTGGAGAACAAGGACCTGGCCCTGAACCAGTCGATGATCCCGCTGGGCTCCTGCACCATGAAGCTGAATGCCAGCAGCGAAATGATCCCGATCACCTGGCCCGGGTTCGCCGACCTGCATCCCTTCGTTCCGCTGGCGCAGGCCACGGGTTACAAGGCCCTGATCGACGAACTGGAAAGCTGGCTGTGCGCGATCACCGGTTTCGATGCCATCTGCATGCAGCCCAATTCCGGTGCCCAGGGCGAATACGCCGGGTTGCTGGCGATTCGCAAATACCACCAGAGCCGCCAGCAGGGGCAGCGGGACATCTGCCTGATTCCCGCCTCGGCCCACGGCACCAACCCGGCTTCGGCGCAGATGGCCGGGATGCAGGTGGTGATCGTTGCCTGCGACACGGCCGGCAACGTCGATCTCGAAGACCTCAAGGCCAAGGCCAGGGAGGCCGGCGAGCGCTTGTCCTGCCTGATGGCGACCTATCCCTCGACCCATGGCGTGTACGAGGAGGGTATCAGCGAGATCTGCGAGGTTATCCACAGCCATGGCGGCCAGGTCTACATGGATGGCGCCAACCTCAATGCCCAGGTCGGCCTGGCACGGCCGGCGGATATCGGTGCCGACGTCTCGCACATGAACCTGCACAAGACCTTCTGCATTCCTCATGGTGGCGGCGGGCCGGGCATGGGTCCGATCGGTGTGCGGGCGCACCTGGCGCCGTTCGTCGCCAGCCACCCGGTGGTCCCGGTGCCGGGACCGGATCCGCAGAACACCGCGGTCAGCGCCGCGCCCTGGGGCAGTGCGAGCATTCTGCCGATCAGTTGGATGTACATCGCCATGATGGGGCCGCAACTGGCGGATGCCAGCGAGGTGGCGATCCTCTCCGCCAACTACCTGGCCGAGCGTCTGGGCGGCGCGTTTCCGGTGCTGTATCGCGGCCGCAACGAGCGGGTCGCGCACGAATGCATCCTCGACCTGCGGCCGCTCAAGGCGCAGACCGGGATCAGCGAAGAGGACGTGGCCAAGCGCCTGATGGACTATGGCTTCCATGCGCCGACCATGTCCTTCCCGGTGCCGGGCACCTTGATGGTCGAGCCCACGGAAAGCGAGCCCAAGGCCGAACTGGACCGCTTCGTCGAGGCGATGCTGAGCATTCGCGCGGAAATCGCCGAGGTGCAGAATGGCAACTGGTCGGCGGAGGACAACCCGCTGAAACGGGCGCCGCATACCCTGGAGGACGTGCTGGGGGTGTGGGACCGACCCTACAGCCTGGAACAGGCGGTGGCGCCGAGCGCCCATGCCCGGGCGCACAAGTACTGGCCGGCGGTGAACCGGGTGGACAATGTGTATGGCGACCGCAATCTGTTCTGTGCCTGTGTGCCGGTGGAGGATTATCGCTGAGGTTGGATCGTGACTTGATTGGTGTGGGAGCGGATTTATCCGCTCCCGCAGGGTCATGTGGAAAGCAGGTCCACCTCGCTCATCGTCGTGATCCCCGCCGCGACCTTGCGTTCGGCAACCTCGCGCAGTCCCTCCATGCCAAGGCTCCGGGCCCGCTTGCGCATTGCCTGCACGTCGCACTCAACCCCGATCAACTCGCGCAGTTGGTCATCGAGCTCCAGCACCTCGTACACCCCGGTCCGCCCGCGATAGCCGGTCTGCCGGCATTCCCGACAGCCCACCGCGCCGTTCGCCGACTTGCACGCGCAGCAGAGGGTCCGCACCAGCCGTTGCGCCACCACCCCGACCAGCGTCGCCTTGATCAGGTACTGCGCAACGCCCAGCTCCAGCAACCGGCCGATCGCCCCGCAGGCATCGCTGGTATGCGCGCTGGACAGCACCAGGTGCCCGGTCAGCGCGGCCTGGATGGCGACCTGCGCGGTTTCCAGGTCGCGAATCTCGCCGATCATGATGATGTCCGGGTCCTGGCGCAGCAGGGCGCGCACGCCACTGGCGAAGTCCAGGCCGATACCCGGATGGACCTGGGTCTGGTTGAAGGCCGGCTCGACCATCTCGATCGGGTCCTCCAGCGTGCAGACATTGACCCGCGACGTCGCCAGTTGCTTGAGCGCGCTGTACAGGGTGCTGGTCTTGCCCGAGCCGGTCGGGCCGGTGACCAGGATGATGCCGTGGGGCCGTCGCAGCATGTTCTGCCAGCGCCGCAACTGGTCGTCCTCGAAGCCCAGGGCCTGGCAATCCTGGCGTAGCAGCCGCGGGTCGAAGATGCGCATGACCAGTTTCTCGCCGAACGTGGTGGGCAGCGTCGACAGGCGCAACTCCACTTCCTCGCCGGTCGGTGTGCGGGTCTTGATCCGGCCGTCCTGCGGCCGGCGTCGTTCCGCGACATTCATGCGCCCGAGGTTCTTCAGGCGACTGGTGATGGCCAGGGCCACTGCCGCCGGAAAGGCATAGACGCCGTGCAGCACGCCATCGATGCGCAGGCGCAGGTGGCCCTGGTCGCGGCGCGGTTCGAGGTGAATGTCGCTGGCCCGCTGCTCGAAGGCGTACTGCAACAGCCAGTCGACGATGCTGACGATATGCGCGTCGTCGGCATCATGCTTGCCGTCGCCCAGGTCCAGCAGTTGCTCCAGGTTGCCGCCGGGCGCCGTGGGCACCTCCTGCTGGCTGGCGCCGTTGACCGAACGGGCGAGGCGGAAGAAGTCCTGGCTGACCTGGCGAATCCGCAGCGGGCTGGCCACCACCCGGATCACCTTGCGTTTGAGCGCCTGGCTCAGGTCCGCCTCCCAGCTGCGCACCCAGGGTTCGGCACTGGCCACGGTGACGCTGTCGGCGCTCTGCGCCACGGCGAGGATGCCGTGGCGCCGGGCGAAGGCGGCGGAGATCAGGCCGCTGGTGCCCGCGAGGTCGATCTGCAGCGGGTCGAGGCGAAGAAACGGTTGCTCCGCCTGTTCCGCCAGCCACTGGCACAGGCGGTCCAGGTCGAATACCTGGCCAGGCTGGCGCAGGTCTTCCAGGTGCTGGCGGGCGATGGTTTCCAGGGGATGGGTGCCCTCGGCGTCAGCCGTGCAGCGCTGGCGCGCGTCGGGGGCGATACGGTGCTGGGCGACCAGCGCGTCGAGCAACTGGAGCAGATCCAGGCGGCGATCCATGTGCGACGTCCTTGTGCAATGGCGAGGCTGCCAAGGCTAGTCGCACAGACGCGGGCTGACGCTTCAGAAGGGTTGCAGGGTTTTTCCCGGTGCGTCGCCGGACAGCAGCGCGGTGCGCAGCACCACTTCGCAGACGCAGATCAGGTTGCGCATCTTCTGGGCGATCAACTGTGCGCGGTGCCAGCTCAGGCCATCGATGGCGATTTCCACCTGCAGCAGATCGGCCTGCTGGCGCATCTGCACGCCATGGGGCAGCAGGCACTGCAGGGCGAACAGATTGAGGATGCGGCACAGGCTGTCGGATTCCGGCTCGACCTGCAGTTGATAGTGGTAGCGCACCTTGTTGTTTTCGCTGCCGATGCTGTCGGCATCCTGCAGTTGCGCGGCGGCGAAGTGGTCGGTGCGTTCGAGTGCGGTCATGGGAAATCTCCGAAAGCGATGCAGGAATCTTTGCACGGCGAAGCGGAGATTGTTTTCCTATCATTGGCCTCTGTGGCATTTTTTCGAATCATTCAATTCGCTGGATGGCGATAAGGGGAAATAATCATGCAGAGCGAGCTGGACGCCTATGACCGCCGCATTCTGGCCCTGCTGCAGGACGATGCCTCGCTGTCCAGCGCGCAGATCGCCGAGAAGGTGGGGTTGTCGCAATCGCCGTGCTGGCGGCGCATCCAGCGGCTGAAGGAGGAAGGGGTGATCCGCGCCCAGGTGACCCTGCTCGACCGCAAGAAGATCGGCCTCAACACGCAGATTTTCGCCGAGGTCAAACTCAACGCCCACGGGCGTTCCAACTTCGCCGAGTTCACCGAGGCGATCCGCGGTTTTCCGGAAGTGCTGGAGTGCTATGTGCTGATGGGGGCGGTGGATTTTCTGCTGCGCATCGTCACCCCGGATATCGAGGCCTACGAGCGCTTCTTCTTCGAGAAGCTGTCGCTGGTGCCGGGGATCCAGGAGGTCAACTCGACCGTGGCGTTGTCGGAGATCAAGTCCACGACCAGCCTGCCGGTCTTGCGTTAAGCCATTGGGACCGCGCGCAAGCGCAGCCCCAAACCGGCTTATTTGCGCGTCAGCTGTTTCCAGGCGCGGCATTGGGCAACGGCGAAGGCCTGCTGCACGCGGGCATCGAGGACTTCGTCGCTGATCGGCTGGTTGGCCAGGTGCTGCAGCTTGACCAGCTCGCCGTACAGACGGTCCAGTTCCGGCACTTCCAGGACGTTGCGCGCATAGTGCAGCCAGACCAGCAGGCGTTCGATGCGCGGCAACTGCTCGGCGAGGTCTTCCGGCTGTTGCTGGTACAGCGGCAGTTGCAGGGCCTTGGCTTCGTCGCCCAGTTCCACGCTCAGCCAGTTGGCCAGTTGCGCTGCACCCTGGCGCTCGCCGCGCTTGTTGCGTTCGGCGGTCCAGCCGCGGGCCAGCAGCCAGCGCGAGGTGTCCAGGGAGAACTGGCCCCAGCGGGTGTCCAGCAGTTCGTCGGCGAACTGCTCGGGGGCGGCGCGACGTACATCTTCGTCGTCGTTGCCGGCCAGGACCAGGGTGCGCCAGTCTTCCAGCAGGGCGTCGAGCACGTTGCGCAGCTCGCGGGTGGTGGCGCGCGGCGCGGCCTGGCCGAGGCTGCTGGCCAGGGCACGCAGTTCGCCGAGGTTCTGCACCCAGTCCTGCAGCAGGCGCCAGTGGCCGGTGTGGTGGAACTGTTCGGCGAGGCGCTGGCTGCTGGCGAGCAGGTGCCAGGCGATGGCGGCGAAGGCCTCGTCCAGGGACATTTCCGCGTTCAGCTCGGGCGCCGGCAGGTTCACGTGGTAGCTGGCCGGGTCGAGCAGGCGGTAGCCGCGCTCGGCCTTGCTGATGTCGCAGGGGAACAGCGGCAGGCTCGCGGCCAGTTCGGCGGCCAGTTCCAGCAGGGCTTCCGGCTCGCCTTCGCGCAGTTCCAGCTCCAGTTCGCAGATTTCTTCCTTCTGCTTGCCGGCGCTGACGGTACCGAGGTCCAGGGCCGCCTCGATGACCACCTTGGACTTGCCACGGCCCCAGGCGATATCGGCGAATTCACGGACGAAATCGGTGGTGAACAGCGGCTTGATGGTTTTCTTGTCCAGCTCGGCCAGGGAGGCTGGCCAGCAGGTGTCGTCGAGCTTCTTCAGGTCCAGCTTGGCCTTCGCCAGCTCCCACTGGAATTCGTTGCGCTCGGACAGGCCGGCGACGCTCTTGCCACGGCTTTTCAGGGTTTGGATCACTACGTCGCCGTCACGGCGCAGGCGCAGGGCGACCTTGGCCGCGGACAGATCGCGCTCCGGGGTGTCGAAGTACTGGTTGAGCAGCTCGCGCTGCTGCCAGCCGGACTTGTTGCGCTTTTTCAGCAACGGGTGTTCGCGCAGGGCGGCGAGGGTCTCGCGGCTGATCCGCAGTTTGATTTCGGTTTCTTTATTCATTGCCGGGTAACCAGGCTGGAAGGGCGGGGTACGTCTTGGTCGTGCAGTGTACAGGAGTCGCTCGCCGACGGTTTATTCATGCAGCCCGATGGCCCTATGATGGGATTCGTTTCCAGGAGAACGCGCATGCCGCTGCCATCGCTCAAGGACCAGTTCGCCGCGCTGATTGCGGCGCCTTCGGTCAGTTGTACCCAACCGGATCTGGACCAGTCCAATCGCGCGGTGATCGACCTGCTCGCCGGCTGGCTCGGCGACCTGGGGTTCTCCTGCGAGATCCAGCAAGTGACCCCGGGCAAGTTCAACCTGCTCGCCAGTTTCGGCAGCGGCCCCGGCGGCCTGGTGCTGGCCGGGCACAGCGATACCGTGCCGTACGATCCACAGCTGTGGAAAAGCGACCCGCTGACGCTCAGCGAAGAGGGCGACCGCTGGATCGGCCTGGGGGTGTGCGACATGAAGGGCTTCTTCCCGCTGATCATCGAGGCGGTCCTGCCGCTGCTCGACCAGCCGTTCAGGCAGCCGTTGCTGATTCTGGCGACCTGCGACGAGGAGAGCTCCATGTCCGGCGCCCGCGCCCTGGCCGAGGCCGGACGGCCGCTGGGACGGGCCGCGGTGATCGGCGAGCCGACCGGGCTGAAGCCGATCCGCCTGCACAAGGGCGTGATGATGGAGCGCATCGACATCCTCGGGCGCAGCGGCCATTCGTCGGATCCGTCCCTTGGGCACAGTGCCCTGGAAGCCATGCACCAGGTCATGGGCGAGCTGATGGACCTGCGCCGGCAATGGCAGCGCGAGTACAACAATGCCCAGTTCACGGTGCCGCAACCGACGATGAACTTCGGCTGCATCCATGGTGGCGACAACCCCAACCGCATCTGCGGCCAGTGCGCCCTGGAGTTCGATCTGCGGCCACTGCCGGGCATGGATCCGCAGGTGCTGCGCGCGGCGATCCGCGGCAAGCTGGCGCCGCTGGCCGAGCAGCATCAGGTGAAGATCGACTACGCGCCGCTATTCCCCGAGGTACCGCCATTCGAGCAGAGCGCGGATGCGGAACTGGTGCAACTGGCCGAACGTCTTACCGGTCATGCGGCCGCGGCAGTAGCCTTCGGCACCGAAGCGCCTTATCTTCAGCGCCTGGGCTGCGAGACCCTGGTCCTGGGCCCCGGCGACATCGCCTGCGCCCACCAGCCCGGCGAGTACCTGGAACTGTCACGCCTGGCGCCTACAGTGCGTCTGTTGCGTGAGCTGATCCAGCATTACTGCCTCAGCCCGGCGATCGCCCGCTGAGACAAAACCCATTTCTTGCCAGAGGAGAACGCGCGTGACGCCTTGCCTGCTGCGACGATAACCCTTCGAGCGCTGTGTGCCGTTCCGTTCTTGTTTTAACTCTTACAGGCTCAGGTCATGCCCGAATACGTCAACTGGCTGCGTCATGCTTCTCCCTACATCAATGCCCACCGGGACTGCACCTTCGTGGTCATGCTCCCGGGAGACGGGGTCGAACACCCCAACTTCGGCAATATCGTCCACGACCTGGTGCTGTTGCACAGCCTCGGGGTACGCCTCGTTCTGGTGCACGGTTCCCGTCCGCAGATCGAAAGCCGCCTCGCCGCGCGTGGCCTGAGCGCCCATTACCATCATGGCCTGCGCATCACCGACGCGGCGACGCTGGAGTGCGTGATCGATGCCGTGGGGCAACTGCGTATCGCCATCGAGGCGCGCCTGTCGATGGACATGGCCAATTCGCCGATGCAGGGCGCGCGCCTGCGGGTGGCCTCGGGCAACCTGGTGACCGCGCGGCCGATCGGGGTCGTCGAGGGTGTCGATTATCACCACACCGGCGAGGTGCGCCGGGTCGATCGCAAGGGTATCAACCGCCTGCTGGACGAGCGCTCCATCGTGCTGCTGTCGCCGCTGGGCTACTCGCCCACCGGCGAGATCTTCAACCTGGCCTGCGAAGACGTCGCCACCCGCGCCGCCATCGAGCTGGCGGCGGACAAGCTGCTGCTGTTCGGTGCCGAACCGGGCCTGCTGGACGCCAGTGGCCGGCTGGTGCGGGAGATTCGCCCGCAGCAGGTGGCGCCGCATCTGGAGCGCCTGGGTAGCGACTATCAGGGCGAATTGCTGGATGCCGCCGCGGAAGCGATCCGTGGTGGTGTGGCGCGCAGCCATATCGTCAGCTACGTGGAGAATGGCGCGCTGCTCAACGAACTGTTCACCCGCGGGGGCGGCGGTACGCTGGTGGCGCAGGAGCAGTTCGAGCTGGTGCGCGAGGCGGCGATCGAGGATGTCGGCGGCCTGCTGGAGCTGATCAGCCCGCTGGAAGAGCAGGGCATCCTGGTGCGGCGCTCCCGCGAGGTGCTGGAGCGCGAGATCGAGCAGTTCAGCGTGGTGGAGCGGGAAAGCACCATCATCGCCTGCGCGGCGCTGTATCCGATTGCCGATTCCGATGCCGGGGAGCTGGCCTGCCTGGCGGTGAATCCGGAGTATCGCCACGGCGGACGCGGGGATGACCTGCTGGAGCGGATCGAGACGCGGGCGCGGGAGATGGGCTTGAAGACGTTGTTCGTGCTGACGACCCGGACGGCGCACTGGTTCCGCGAGCGCGGGTTCGTGCCGAGCGGGGTGGAGCGGCTGCCGGCGGCGCGGGCGTCGTTGTACAACTATCAGCGCAATTCGAAGATCTTCGAGAAGGCTTTGTAGTCCTCCAAGGCCCTATCGCTGGCAAGCCAGCGATGAAGCCATGAAAAACGCCGCCTGATCAGGCGGCGTTTTCAGTTACACGGTATGCAGGTACCAGTTGTACTCGAGGTCGGAGATGGAGTGCTCGAACTCCTCCAGCTCGCTCTCCTTGCACGCGACGAAGATGTCGATGTACTTCGGATCGATGTACTTGTTGAGGATCTCGCTGTCGTCCAACTCGCGCAGGGCATCGCGCAGGTTGTTCGGCAGGCTCTGCTCGACCTGTTCGTAGGCGTTGCCTTCGACCGGCGTGCTCGGCTCGACCTTGTTGGTCAGGCCGTGATGCACGCCCGCCAGCACGGCGGCCATCAGCAGGTACGGGTTGGCGTCGGCGCCGGCCACGCGGTGCTCGATGCGCACGGCATCGGCGGTGCCGGTCGGTACGCGCAGGGCCACGGTGCGGTTGTCCAGACCCCAGCTCGGCGCGTTCGGCACATAGAACTGTGCACCGAAACGACGGTACGAGTTGACGTTCGGGCAGAGGAACGCCATCGAGGCGGGCAGGGTCTCGAGCACACCGCCGATCGCGTGACGCAGCGCGGCGTTCTGCTCGGGATCCTCACTGGTGAAGATGTTCTTGCCATCCTTGTCCAGCACCGAGATATGCACGTGCAGACCATTGCCCGCCTGGCCCGGATACGGCTTGGCCATGAAGGTGGTGTCCATCTCATGGTCGTAGGCGATGTTCTTGATCAGGCGCTTGAGCAGGACCGCGTAGTCGCAGGCCTTCAGCGGATCGGCGACATGGTGCAGGTTGACTTCGAACTGCGCCGGGGCGCTTTCCTTGACGATGGCGTCGGCGGGAATGCCCTGTTCCTTCGCACCTTCGAGGATGTCCTGCAGGCAGTCGACGTATTCGTCGAGGTCGTCGATCAGGTAGACCTGGGTCGATTGCGGACGTTTGCCGGAGATCGGCGAGCGTGGCGGCTGCGGACGGCCGTTCACGTTTTCCTGGTCGATCAGGTAGAACTCCAGTTCGAACGCGGCGCAGATGGTCAGGCCCAGGTCGTCGAACTTGCTCACCACCTGGCGCAGCACTTCCCGCGGGTCGGCGAAGAACGGCTCGCCTTCGAGTTCGTGCATGGTCATCAGCAGTTGCGCGGTGGGGCGCTTCTGCCAGGGTTCGTTGGACAGGGTGCCGGGGATTGGGTAGCAGATCCGGTCGGCATCGCCGATGTCCAGGCCAAGACCGGTGCTTTCGACGGTGGAACCGTTGATATCCAGGGCGAAGAGGGAGGCGGGCAGGTTGATGCCTTTCTCGTAAACCTTGTGGAGGCTGGTGCGCTCGATGCGCTTGCCACGCACCACACCATTCATATCTGCAATCAGAAGGTCAACGTAGAGAACCTCAGGATGTTCCTTAAGGAACGCGTTCGCTTCGTTAAGCTGAACGGCACGCGGGGGTACCGACATGATGCAACACCTTTGTTGTTAAAAATATCAATCAAGTGGGGCTTGCAAGCCCAGTCAAACGGAAAGCCCGAGTGAAGTCAAGCAAGGCCCATGATGCCCTAAAAAGGCACCAGAGCGGCATTTTTGCTGCAATTGAGGGCGTCGACAAGGACTGCTTTAGTCGCCGAAGCGCTGGAACATGAAAGCCGTATTTTATTTTTTACGGGGGTGTTGTGTAAAAAAATGAACAAGGCTAAGCTCGGTCGCAACCCATAACATCAATAATACCGGGGGTTACATGTTCCGCCTGTCGATCAACGGCGATCGTGGCTGTCCAGTCTGGACAGGCCTGAGCGCCACTTTCGCGAGCAGCGATCGCTACCTGCCCGTAGCGTTCAATCCGGCCAAAATAGTTGACGGCCAAGGCGACGTGTTCCCGAAAGATTCACCCTCTCATACTGCCATTCATGACTATAGTCGGCTCCCCCGCATCCCGATGGATGCCGGAGCGGCATTCTTCCCGCGCGGCTTTTGCTTTGCCTCCGCGCGGCATCCAGAATGCTGGAGACGGCCCGTTGCGGGCGTCCTGACCACAGTCCAGGCATTTACCTCCCGAGGTATGTATGAGTAGCAGCAATCTCGACCAGCTCACCGATTGGCTGAAAGAGCACAAGATCACCGAAGTCGAATGTCTGATCAGCGACCTGACCGGTATCACCCGCGGCAAGATCTCGCCGACCAACAAGTTCATCGCGGAAAAGGGCATGCGTCTGCCCGAGAGCGTCCTGCTGCAGACGGTGACCGGTGACTACGTCGATGATGACATCTATTACGAGCTGCTCGACCCGGCCGACATCGACATGGTCTGCCGTCCCGACGAGAACGCGGTATTCCTCGTGCCATGGGCCATCGAGCCGACCGCCCAGGTCATTCACGACACCTACGACAAGAAGGGCAACCCGGTCGAGCTGTCGCCGCGCAACGTGCTCAAGAAAGTCCTGAAACTCTATGCCGACAAGGGCTGGCAGCCGATCGTGGCGCCGGAGATGGAGTTCTACCTGACCAAGCGCTGCGAAGACCCGGACTTCCCGCTGCAGCCGCCGATCGGCCGCTCCGGCCGCCCGGAAACCGGTCGCCAGTCGTTCTCCATCGAGGCTGCCAACGAGTTCGACCCGCTGTTCGAGGACGTCTACGACTGGTGCGAACTGCAGAACCTCGATCTCGACACGCTGATCCACGAGGACGGCACCGCGCAGATGGAAATCAACTTCCGTCATGGCAACGCGCTGTCCCTGGCCGATCAGATCCTGGTGTTCAAGCGCACCATGCGCGAGGCCGCGCTCAAGCACAACGTCGCCGCCACCTTCATGGCCAAGCCGATGACCGGCGAGCCGGGCAGCGCCATGCACCTGCACCAGAGCATCATCGACGTGAAGACCGGGAAGAACATCTTCTCCAACGCAGACGGCAGCATGAGCGAGCTGTTCCTCTATCACATCGGCGGACTGCAGAAGTTCATCCCCGAGGTGCTGCCGCTGTTCGCCCCCAACGTCAACTCGTTCCGCCGCTTCCTGCCCGACACCTCGGCGCCGGTCAACGTGGAATGGGGCGAGGAAAACCGTACCGTCGGCCTGCGCGTACCGGATGCCGGTCCGCAGAACCGTCGTGTGGAAAACCGCCTGCCCGGCGCCGACGCCAACCCGTACCTGGCGATTGCCGCCAGCCTGCTGTGCGGCTACATCGGCATGGTCGAGGGCGTGAATGCCAGCGCACCGGTCCAGGGTCGTGGCTACGAGCGGCGCAACCTGCGCCTGCCGCTGACCATCGAGGACGCCCTGGAACGCATGGAGAACTGCCGTGCGCTGGAGGCCTATCTGGGCAAGAAATTCATCGCCGGCTACGTCGCGACCAAACGCGCCGAGCATGAAAACTTCAAGCGCGTGATCAGCTCCTGGGAACGCGAGTTCCTGCTGTTCGCGGTCTGATAAACCCCGGGGCCGCAGGAGCGCGGCCGCCAGCAATCGGAGAAGCACATGAGCGTCAAGAACCCGCAAACCCGCGAGTGGCAGGACCTGAGCCGTGATCATCACCTGGCGCCCTTCAGCGACTACAAGCAGTTGCAGGAGAAGGGTCCGCGGATCATCACCAAGGCCCAGGGCGTGCATCTGTGGGACAGCGAGGGCCACAAGATCCTCGACGGCATGGCCGGTCTGTGGTGCGTGGCGGTCGGCTACGGGCGTGAAGAACTGGTCGAGGCGGCGAGCAAGCAGATGCGCGAGCTGCCCTACTACAACCTGTTCTTCCAGACTGCTCACCCACCGGCACTGGAGCTGGCCAAGGCCATCTCCGACGTGGCGCCGGCGGGCATGAGCCATGTGTTCTTCACCGGTTCCGGCTCCGAAGGCAACGACACCGTGCTGCGCATGGTCCGCCACTACTGGGCACTGCAAGGCAAGCCGCAGAAGAAGGTGATCATCGGTCGCGTCAACGGCTACCACGGCTCCACCGTGGCCGGTGCCAGCCTCGGCGGCATGTCCGGCATGCACGAGCAGGGCGACCTGCCGATCCCCGGCATCGTCCATATCCCGCAGCCATACTGGTTCGGCGAGGGCGGCGACAAGAGCCCGGAGGAATTCGGTATCTGGGCCGCCGAGCAGTTGGAGAAGAAGATCCTCGAAGTCGGCGTGGACAACGTCGCCGCCTTCATCGCCGAGCCGATCCAGGGCGCCGGCGGCGTGATCATCCCGCCAGACAGCTACTGGCCGAAGATCAAGGAGATCCTCGCCCGCTACGACATCCTCTTCGTCGCCGACGAAGTGATCTGCGGCTTTGGCCGTACCGGCGAGTGGTTCGGCTCCGACTACTACGACCTGAAGCCCGACCTGATGACCATCGCCAAGGGCCTGACCTCCGGCTATATCCCCATGGGCGGCGTGATCGTCCGTGACGAAGTGGCCAGGGTGCTCGGCGCAGGCGGCGACTTCAACCACGGCTTCACCTACTCCGGACACCCGGTGGCGGCGGCGGTGGGCCTGGAAAACCTGCGCATCCTGCGCGACGAGAAGATCGTCGAGCGCGTTCGCGAGGAAACGGCACCCTATTTGCAAAAACGTCTGCGCGAGCTGAACGACCATCCGCTGGTGGGCGAGGTCCGCGGTCTGGGCATGCTCGGTGCGATCGAACTGGTCAAGGACAAAGCCACCCGCAGCCGCTACGAAGGCAAGGCGGTCGGCATGATCTGTCGCCAGTTCTGCTTCGACAACGGCCTGATCATGCGCGCGGTGGGCGACACCATGATCATCGCCCCGCCGCTGGTGATCAGCCGGGTCGAGATCGACGAACTGGTGGAAAAGGCCCGCAAGTGTCTGGATCTGACCCTCGAAGCACTGAGCTGATCGCCTGCTAGGCTGGCGTAGTGGCTTTGCGGCATGCCAAGGCGTTGAAAGAGCGCCTTGGATCTTGCCAGACTAGCGCCTGTTTCAGTCGCCCAGTACTGGCACGGACAGGGCCGGCCGCTGAACAGATGGCTTTATAAAAATTCTGGAGCAATACGCATGAAGAAATTCGGCAAGACGCTGTTGGCCGTATCCCTCGCCGGGATGGTGGCTAGTGCTGTTCAGGCGGACGACAAGGTTCTCCATGTCTACAACTGGTCCGACTACATCGCCGCGGACACTGTGGCCAAGTTCGAGAAGCAGACCGGCATCAAGGTGGTCTACGACGTCTTCGACAGCAACGAGACCCTGGAAGCCAAGCTGCTGGCAGGCAAGTCCGGCTACGACGTGGTCGTGCCGTCGAACAACTTCCTCGCCAAGCAGATCAAGGCCGGCGTCTACCAGGAACTGGACAAGTCCAAGCTGACCAACTGGAAGAACCTCGACGAAGACCTGCTCAAGGCCGTCGGCGACGCCAGCGATCCGGGCAACAAGTACGCCTTCCCGTACATGTGGGGCAGCATCGGCATCGGCTACAACCCGGAGAAGGTCAAGGCCGCGCTGGGCATCGACAAGATCGACTCCTGGGATGTGGTCTTCAAGCCGGAGAACATCGCCAAGCTGAAGAGCTGCGGCGTGAGCTTCCTCGACGCCCCGACCGAAATGATCCCGGCCGCGCTGCACTACCTGGGCAAGCCGACCGCGAGCAAGGACAAGAAGGACCTGCAGGCCGCCGAAGCCCTGTTCCTGAGCATTCGTCCATCGGTCACCTACTTCCACTCCTCCAAGTACATCTCGGACCTGGCCAACGGCAACATCTGCGTGGCCGTCGGCTACTCGGGTGATCTGGAGCAGTCCAAGGCCCGTGCCCACGAAGCTGGCGACAAGGTCAAGCTGAGCTACGTGATTCCGAAGGAAGGCGCCGGCACCTTCTACGACATGGTCGCCATTCCGAAGGATGCCGAGAACGTCGACGCGGCCTATCAATGGATGAACTTCCTGCAGCAGCCGGAAATCATGGCCGAAATCACCAACGCCGTGCGTTTCCCGAACGGCAACAAGGCGGCCACCCCGCTGGTGGACAAGGACATCTCCGGCGATCCGAGCATCTACCCGTCGGATGAAGTGAAGAAGCAGCTGTACGCGATCAGCGACCAGGATGCCCAGACCCTGCGCCTGATCACCCGCAGCTGGACCAAGATCAAATCGGGCAAGTAAGCCGATGTTTGCCTCGGGACGCGGCGAAAGCCGCGTCCTTGACGGCCGCAACACAAATTTTTTTGCTGGATGGGTGTATCGAAGGTAAGTTGCGCGCCGGTTCGGTGATCCGGCAGTCATTTCTGCCGCACGCCACACGGGCACTAATGTAGAGGACCTCCCACTTGTCTATTTCCATACTTCGCAAGGCCGTCATGGCTGGAGCGGGTCTGACGCTGGCATGCAGCGTCCAAGCGGCGCCCACGGTGCACATTTACAACTGGTCGGACTACATCGGCCAGACCACCCTCGCGGACTTCGAAAAGACCACCGGCATCAAGCCGCTGTACGACGTCTTCGACTCCAACGAAACCCTGGAAGGCAAGCTCCTGGCCGGTCGCACCGGTTATGACGTGGTGGTGCCGTCCAACCATTTCCTCGGCAAGCAGATCAAGGCCGGTGCGTTCCAGAAACTCGACCGTGCCCAGCTGCCGAACTGGAACAATCTCGACCCTGCCCTGCTCAAGCGCCTCGAGCGCAACGACGCGGGCAACCAGTACGCCGTGCCCTACCTGTGGGGTACCAACGGTATTGGCTACAACGTCGAGAAGGTCAAGGCGGTGCTCGGCACCGACAAGATCGACTCCTGGGCCACGCTGTTCGAGCCGGAGAACATCAAGAAGCTTTCCAGCTGCGGCGTCGCCTTCCTCGACTCGGCGGACGAAATGCTTCCGGCGATGCTCAACTACCTGGGGCTGAACCCCAACAGCGAAGACCCGAAGGACTACAAGAAGGCCGAGGACAAACTCCTCTCCATCCGTCCCTACGTGACCTATTTCCACTCGTCCAAATACATCTCGGACCTCGCCAACGGCGACATCTGCGTGGCCGCCGGCTTCTCCGGCGACGTGTTCCAGGCCAAGGCCCGGGCCGAGGAAGCCGGCAAGGGTGTGGACGTGGCTTATGTGATTCCCAAGGAGGGAGGCAACCTCTGGTTCGACATGCTGGCCATCCCCAAGGATGCCGGCAACGTCAAGGAGGCCCATGCCTTCATCAACTATCTGCTCGAACCTGCGGTGATCGCCCAGGTCAGCGATTACGTTGGTTACGCCAACCCGAACCCCAAGGCTGGCGACCTGATGGACCAGGATGTACGGAAGGATCCCGCGGTCTACCCACCGCAGGAAGTGATCGACAAGCTTTACGTCAATTCCGAGTTGCCGCCCAAAGTGCAGCGTTTGATGACCCGCATCTGGACCAAGGTCAAGTCGGGCAAATAAAAATCCGGACCCGCCACGGCAGGGGCGGGTGCAGAACATTCTGTTGGGAGTTTCACACATGGCAGTTGCCTCCGGCGCCTATAAGAAAGCCCTTGAAGGCGACCAGCAATCCAAGCAGGTGCTGGTCAAGATCGACAGGGTCACGAAGAAGTTCGACGAAACCGTCGCGGTGGACGATGTCTCCCTCGAAATCAAGAAGGGCGAGATCTTCGCCCTGCTGGGTGGCTCGGGGTCGGGTAAATCGACCCTGCTGCGCATGCTGGCGGGCTTCGAGCGTCCGACCGAAGGACGCATTTTCCTCGATGGCGTCGACATCACCGACATGCCGCCCTACGAGCGGCCGATCAACATGATGTTCCAGTCCTACGCGCTGTTCCCGCACATGACCGTGGCGCAGAACATCGCCTTCGGCCTGCAGCAGGACAGGATGCCCAAGGCCGAGATCGAAGCCCGCGTGGCCGAGATGCTCAAGCTGGTGCACATGACCCAGTACGCCAAGCGCAAGCCGCACCAGCTGTCCGGTGGCCAGCGCCAGCGCGTGGCCCTGGCCCGTTCCCTGGCCAAGCGTCCGAAACTGCTGCTGCTCGACGAGCCGATGGGCGCGCTGGACAAGAAGCTGCGTTCGCAGATGCAGCTGGAACTGGTGGAAATCATCGAGCGCGTCGGCGTGACCTGCGTGATGGTGACCCACGACCAGGAAGAGGCCATGACCATGGCCCAGCGCATCGCCATCATGCACCTGGGCTGGATCGCCCAGATCGGCAGCCCGATCGACGTCTACGAGACCCCGACCAGCCGCCTGGTCTGCGAGTTCATCGGCAACGTCAACCTGTTCGACGGTGAAGTGGTCGACGATGCCGAAGGCCACGCACGGATCGCCAGCCCGGAACTGGAGCGTCCGATCTACGTCGGTCACGGCGTCACCACCTCGGTGGAAGACAAGTCGATCACCTACGCACTGCGCCCGGAAAAACTGCTGGTCACCACCCAGCAACCGACCTGCGAGTACAACTGGTCGCGCGGCAAGGTCCACGACATCGCCTACCTGGGTGGTCACTCGGTGTTCTACGTCGAGCTGCCGAGCGGCAAGGTCGTCCAGTCCTTCGTCGCCAACGCCGAACGCCAGGGCTCGCGTCCTACCTGGGGCGATGAAGTCTACGTCTGGTGGGAAGACGACAGCGGCGTGGTACTGCGCTCATGAACCCGCGCAAGCTCAAGCGAGCGCTCAACCGCCTGACACCCGAAGGCCGGCACCTGGTCATCGGTGTGCCGTTCCTGTGGCTGTTCCTGTTCTTCATGCTGCCGTTCTTCATCGTCCTGAAGATCAGCTTCGCCGAAGCCGACGTGGCGATCCCGCCGTACACGGAGATCTACAGCTACGTCGAGGACAAGATCCAGGTCGTGCTCAACCTGGCCAACTACGGCCTGCTGACCGAGGACGAGCTGTACATCTCGGCCTACCTGGGCTCCTTGAAGATGGCCTTCTTCAGCACCCTGCTGTGCCTGCTGATCGGCTACCCGATGGCCTACGCCATCGCCAACGCACGCAAGGAAAGCCAGACCGTGCTGCTGCTGCTGATCATGATGCCGACCTGGACGGCGATCCTGATCCGCGTCTACGCCTGGATGGGCATCCTCAGCAACAACGGGCTGCTCAATGCGTTCCTGCAATGGCTGGGGCTGATCGATCAGCCGCTGCAGATCCTCAATACCAACCTGGCGGTGTACATCGGCGTGGTCTATTCGTACCTGCCGTTCATGATCCTGCCGCTGTTCGCCAACCTCGTGAAGCATGACCCGAGCCTGCTGGAAGCCGCGTCGGACCTGGGTTCGAGCCGCTTCAACAGCTTCTGGAAAATCACCGTGCCGCTGTCCAAGAACGGCATCATCGCCGGCTGCATGCTGGTGTTCATCCCGGTGGTGGGCGAGTTCGTGATTCCCGAGCTGCTCGGCGGTCCGGAAACCCTGATGATCGGTAAAGTCCTCTGGCAGGAATTCTTCAACAACCGCGACTGGCCCGTGGCCTCGGCCCTGGCCGTGGTGATGCTGGCGATCCTGATCGTGCCGATCCTGCTGTTCAACCGCAGCCAGGCGAAAGAAATGGAGGGCAGGGCATGAAGCGTTTCGAATTCTCCAAATTGATGCTGGTCCTGGGCCTGCTGTTCATCTACCTGCCGATGTTGATCCTGGTGATCTACTCGTTCAACGCCTCCAAGCTGGTGACGGTCTGGGGCGGCTGGTCGGTGAAGTGGTACGTCGGCCTGCTCGATAACACCCAGCTGATGGGATCGGTGATGCGCTCGCTGGAGATCGCCTGCTACACCGCGATCGCCGCGGTGGCGCTAGGTACCCTGGCGGCGTTCGTGCTGACCCGGGTCACTCGCTTCAAGGGCCGTACCCTGTTCGGTGGCCTGGTCACCGCGCCGCTGGTGATGCCTGAAGTGATCACCGGTCTGTCGCTGCTGCTGCTGTTCGTGGCCATGGCGCAGATGATCGGCTGGCCGCAGGAGCGTGGCATCGTCACCATCTGGATCGCCCACACCACGTTCTGCGCCGCCTATGTGGCGGTGGTGGTGTCGGCCCGCCTGCGCGAGCTGGACCTGTCCATCGAAGAGGCCGCCATGGACCTCGGCGCGCGGCCGTGGAAGGTGTTCTTCCTGATCACCATCCCGATGATCGCGCCGTCGCTGGCGGCGGGCGGCATGATGTCCTTCGCCCTGTCGCTGGACGACCTGGTGCTGGCGAGCTTCGTCTCGGGTCCGGGTTCCACCACCCTGCCGATGGAAGTGTTCTCGGCGGTGCGCCTGGGCGTGAAACCGGAGATCAACGCCGTGGCCAGCCTGATCCTGCTGGCGGTGTCGCTGGCGACCTTCATGGTCTGGTACTTCAGCCGCCGTGCCGAAGAGCGCCGCAAGCGCGCGATCCAGCAGGCCATCGAGGAAGCGGCCGCGGATGGCTGGAAACAGCCGGAAGTGCGGCGTCCCGCTGCTGTCGCCCAGGTGTAGGCGAGCTGCAGGACGAAACGGGCCGGGTGGAGTTTCCACCCGGCCCGTTTTCTTTCTGGAGGCTTTCCCGAAAACATCTCGTAGGAGCGTGGCTTGCCCGCGAAGGACCGCGTAGCGGTCCCAGATAGCGATGAGGTCTGGGACCGCTACGCGGTCCTTCGCGGGCAAGCCACGCTCCTACAGAGTGATCGCGGGCAGGCCTTTAGTTGGCAGGCACCAGCCGCAAGGTCCCCTCGGTCTCCCCCGCCAACCCCAGCCACGCCCGCTGGTATTTCCCCTCGATATACGGCTTCGCCTGATCGGCATAGTGCCTGTCGAACAGCACCCCGCTCTGCCCGACCGGATTGATGCTCAGCGCCGTTCCCGCATCGGCGAAGTCGATCAGCCGTCGCGTCGACGGGCCGTAGGTCACCGGCCACGGTGCCGGGCCGATCTTCGCCGACAGGTTGTTCGGCACCTCATGGGTCCCCGGTGCCGCGAACGGCCCGACATTGAACAAGTGGTCCAGCGGCTTCTGCATGCCCAGCGGGTGCCCGTGGGTCAGGGTGTGCGCCTTGCCCCACTGCCAGGCCGATGGCTCCTTGCCCAGCGTTTCGCCCAGGTGCGCCAGGGTCCGATCCCAGGCCTGCCTGACCACCGCCGTGCGGCTGCCACGCTCGCTGCTGCCCTCGGTCTGCCACCAGGGCGAGTCGGGGTCTGCGGCCAGGCGCGGCAGGGCATCGTCGATCACCCGCGTCGAGATCAGCGCCTGGAACCAGGCATCGCCCAGTTCGTCGTGCATCGCGGCGAACGCCAGTTCGTAGAGGAACTGGTTGAACAGCGTGGCGCTCACCGAATCCAGCGGGTAGTCGCCGCGCCAGGCCGCCAGTTGCTCCACCAGCTCGCGGCCCTGCTGGTCCTCGACCACCTGGCGCAGCACCGGCAGCAACGGGCCGAGGAGGCGTGGGCCATAGTCGGTCGCCGTGCCCAGTTGCAACGCCTGGCTGTTCTGCAGGTCCCATTTCACCTGGTCGTCGGCCAGTTGCCGGTCGAGCTGGCGACCGCGGTCGGGCAGGTTGTAGTAGCCGGGAATCGCCACGCCGCTGGGCGACCGGGGCTGGAAGTTGGCCGAGACGATATAGCCGCTGGGCGGATTCTCCGCCTGCGGGTTGGCGCTGAACGGGTAGAACCCGGACTTGTCCGCCTGCGCGGTGCTGCCATCGAGAATGAACGCCGGGTTCACCCCCTCCGGACGGATCGGCAAGGCCGCCGCCGCCCACCAGCCGATATCGCCACGGGCGTTGGCCCAGACGAAGTTCAGCCCCGGCGCCTGGACCTTCTGCACCGCATTGCGCATGGCGTCGAGGGTGCTGGCGCGGTTGATTTCATAGAAGCCATCGAGCAGCGGGTTCGGGCTTTCGAGAAACGCCCACCACAGGGCGATCGGCGCCGCCCCGGCGTCCTGGCCGAGCACCTTGTTGACGATCGGGCCATGGGGCGAGCGCAACAGGGTGATGGTCTGCGTCGGCTCGCCCTTGACCTTGATCTGCTGCTCGCTGCGGGTCAGCGCTTGCCACTGGCCATGGACCCGCACCTGGTCCGGGTTGTCCGGGTTGACCTGTTCGGCGATCAGGTCGACGTCGTCGTTCTGGAACATGGTCAGGCTCCAGCCGAACTCGCGGTTGTGGCCGAGGAAGGCGAACGGGTGGAGCGCCTGGTGATAGCCGTAGAGGTGGAAACCTGGCGCCGACAGCTCGGCCTCGTACCACACCGCCGGCACCGAGAAGCGGATATGCGGGTCGCCGGCCAGCAACGGCTTGCCGCTGCGGGTGCGACTGCCGCTGACCGCCCAGGCGTTGCTGCCTTCGAACTGCGGCAGGCCGGCCGCGGCGAAAGCCTGCTGGCTGACCTGCGCCAGCTGGCCAAGGGTTTTCCAGTCGGCGTCGGCCAGCGCCGGGGCGCGTTGCAGCACGCCGTCGGCATGCCAGTCGAGGTCGAAGACCTTCAGGTACGGGGCACCGAGATGATCGCGAACGAAGGTCAGCAGCGGCTCGGTGCGAAATGCCGCGGCGAAGCTGTAGGCCATGAAACCGGCGATGCTCAGGGTGTCCTGCGCCGTGAACGGGCGCGGGCTGATGCCCAGTACATCGAACTCCAGCGGTCGCGGGTGGCTGTCCTGCCAGGCGTTCACGCCTTCGAGATAGGCTTGCAGGGCTTGCCAGGCGGGCGCCTGCTTGTCCTGGCGATCGACATACACCTGCGCCTGCTCGCCGATGCGCAGGCTGCGGAACAGCGTATCGGTGGCGACCATCTTCGCCCCCAGCACCTCGGCCAGTTCGCCACGGGCCAGGCGCCGGGTGATCTCCATCTGGAACAAGCGGTCCTGGGCGTGCACGTAGCCCAGCGCGCGGTACAGGTCTGCTTCGTTCTGCGCCTGGATGTGCGGCACGCCGCGCTCGTCATAGCGCACGCTGACCGGCGCCTGCAGTTTCGCCAGGGCCAGTTCGCCGTCGCGCTGCGGCTGCTTGTCCTGCATGTACAGGTAGCCGGCGCCGGCCGCCGCCACGGCGATGGCCACGGCGAGAAGGGTGAGGCTGCGTTTCATCGAAGCTCCTTGGGATCTTTCTGGCAGCGAGTCGGTCATGATCGGACAGAGGATAGACTTTGCCAGCCGATAGATCAGCCAGGAGTGATGGCCAATGGACCTTAGCGAGAAACAGAAGATGCTCACCGGCCAGCTGTACCGCGCGACCTGCCCGGAACTGCAGGCCGAACAGATCGCCAACAAGCACTGGATGCAGCGCTACAACAGCGCCGTCGACCTGCTCAACGAGCAGCGCCGCGAACTGCTGGTCGCGCATTTCGCCAAGGTCGGCGCTGGCGCGGTGATTCGTCCGCCGTTCTATTGCGACTACGGCTACAACATCGAGCTGGGCGCGAACGTGTTCATGAACTTCAACTGCGTGATCCTCGACATCTGCAGGGTGAGCATCGGCGACGACTGCCAGATCGGCCCGGCGGTGCAGATCTACGCCGCCGACCACCCGCGCGATCCGGACCTCCGCCGCAGCGGGCTGGAGAGCGGCAAGCCGGTGACCATCGGTCGCAACGTGTGGATCGGCGGTGGGGCGATCATCCTGCCCGGGGTGACGGTGGGCGACAATGCGATCATCGGGGCGGGGAGTGTGGTCAGCCGCGACGTGCCGGCGGGGGCGACGGTGGTGGGCAATCCGGCGCGGGTGCGTTGAAACCCGGGGGCTGCTTTGCGCTCCTGGTCAAGGGTTCGCTTGCCAGGGGCAATAGCAACCCACCGCCAGGGTCTGCGTCACCTGTACCGGTCGCCCCTGGATCAGCGCCTGCAGGATCGGCTCGATGAAGCTGTTGCTGGCATTGCAGGTCGCCCCTTCGCTGTACGGGCCGAAATACGCCAGGTTGCCATTGCGGTCCCAGATCGCCACGGCGGGGCTGGCCGGCAGGTGCTCGGCACCCGGCAGGTCGGCGATGGGCTGCAAGGCAGCGAGGTTGGCGGGGAGCTGGCCATGGCTGCCAGGTTTCTGCAGTACATGGAAGGACACGCCTTGCGGTGCATAGTGCTCGATCAGTTCGGCCAGGTGCTGCTGGTTGCCGACGTTGCACGGGCAGGCCGGGTCCCAGAAGTGCACCAGGCGGATCGGACCGGGGCCGGCCAGCCCGGGCGGCAGGCGCAGCCGCTCGCCGGCGAACAGCGCGGTCTGGTTGTCGAAGGGGCGCAGGTACTGGCGCTGGAAATTCTCGTAGGCCCACCAAAGGCCGGCGGCGCACAGCACAAGGGCAAGGACGGCGAGCAGCTTTTTCCCCGACATGGACGATCCTGGCAAATTGAAGGGGGCCAGCTTGCCATGCCCCCGCCGACAGATGAATATCGCAGATCAATCCTTTGCCGCCTTTTCGGGAAATCCCCATGTCCGCGTCATTCCAAGCCGATTCCCTGCGTGCCAGCCTGCCCGCGCTGGCGGCACGCCAGCCGCTGTCGGTGCAGGGGCAGGCCTATCAGCGCTTCTACGGCCTGGACCGCGCGCCGCGGGCGGCAAGCTGGCTGGGGCGCTTTTCCCGCGCCGGATTCGAGGTGGTCAGCCAGGTGTGGTTGCCCGCCGAGCCGGTGGCGACGCTGGTGCTGCTGCACGGCTTCTACGACCACATGGGCCTGTACCGGCATGTCATCGACTGGGCGCTGGAGCGGCGTTTCGCGGTGATTGCCTGCGATCTGCCGGGGCACGGCCTGTCCAGCGGCGAGCGGGCCAGCATCGATGATTTCGCCGTGTACCAGCAGGTGCTCGACGGCCTGTTCGAGCAGGCCGCCGAGCTGCAACTGCCGCAACCCTGGCACCTGTGCGGGCAGAGCACCGGCGGTGCCATCGCGGTCGATCACCTGCTGCATCACGGTGAACGCAGCCCGGTGAGCGGCGAGGTGATCCTCCTGGCGCCACTGGTGCGGCCACGGGCCTGGGGTTGGTCGAAGCTCAGCTACTGGCTGCTGCGCCCCTTCGTGACGGGTATCGCCCGGCGTTTCAGCGAAAACAGCAACGACCCGACCTTCCTGCCGTTCCTCCTGGCCGATCCGCTGCAGCCACGGCGCCTGCCCACGGCCTGGGTCGGCGCGCTGCTGCAGTGGATTCGTCGGATCGAAGCGGCCCCCGGCTGCGCACGGCGGCCGCTGATCGTGCAGGGGGAGGCGGACATGACGGTGGACTGGCGCTACAACCTGGACGTGCTCAAGGGCAAGTTCGATGCACCGCAGATCCTCATGCTGCCGCAGGCGCGGCACCACCTGGCCAATGAACTGCCGGAGATCCGCCAGCGCTACTTCGCGTTCATCGGCCAGCGCCTGGGCTGATCAGCGCAGGTCGGAGGTACTCTGGCCGACGGCGAGGCCGGCGCGGATCGCCGCCAGGGCGGCCTTGTAGTAGGCCTGGCCTTCGGCGGATTCGGCGAAGGTGGCGAACTCCTCCAGCTCGGCGTCGGACAGGTCGCGATAGACATACAGCAGGGTGTTGTTCAGGTCTTCGCCGATCTGCTGCATCAGGCGCTGGCGCTGGCCATCCAGCAAGCCCTGGGCCTGACCGCCGCCGAACAGGCCGGGAATCATCTGGCTGAGGCTGTCGGCGGCCACCCCGGCGATCGCCAGGCTGACTTCGGCCCCGGCTTCGCGGGCCGGCAGGGCCTGGGCCAGGTGGCCGACGATGAGCAGGCGGGTATCGCTGGCCGCGACCTTCGGCAGGCCCTTGGCGTTCCTGGCCAGTTGATCGCGACGGGTGGCCAGCAGTTCGGCGGCCACCACCTTGCGTCCCAGTGGCGACTGGAAGAAGTTCAGGGCCGGGGCGGGGTTGCTCAGGTTGGCGCGCAACTGGGCCTCGGCGCGACGATCGACGGCCTTGGCTTCGAAACGCTGGTTGCTGTTGTCCACCAGCGCCTGGAACACCGCCGGTGGCAGGCTCTTCTGGTAGCGCTGCTGGGCGGCGGCGATGGCATCGGAGAAGTGGGCACGCTGCTCGGGCCAGCCGGCGACCTTGTACAGCTGATCGAGGGAGTCTGCCCGGACAGGCGTGGTGCAGAGGATCAACAGCAGAAAAAACAGACGGCGCATTCAGGACTCCTGTCGGCAGGCGGCTATTGTCCGTGGCCTTGCGGGGCTTTGTCGAGACGCCTTTGCGTCGATGCGACCAAGTGGCGCTGTCGGTTTGCCTGACGGCCCGTTACCATGCGCGGCATGCACATATCCTCCGATCATCCGCAGTTGCTCGGCATCGTCGACGACCTGGCCAACCAGGGCTGGTCGCGGCAGGCCATTTTCCTTCCCGATGCCCTGACCCGGGCGCTGGCGGTCGAGTGCCGGCGGCGCAAGGCCGAGGGCGAGCTGGCGCCGGCGAGTGTAGGGCGGGGCCAGGGGCAGGAGGTCCGCGAGGGGATTCGCGGCGACCACATCCTGTGGCTCGAACCCGGTCAGTCCGAGGCCTGCGATCAGTACCTGGCGCTGATGGACAGCCTGCGCGAAGCGCTCAACCGCGACCTGTACCTGGGGTTGGAAGACTTCGAGTGCCATTTCGCCCTGTATCCGCCGGGGAGCTTCTATCGCAAGCACCTGGACCGTTTTCGCGACGACGACCGGCGCAGCGTGTCGGCGATCATCTACCTCAACGAGGACTGGCAGCCCGACGATGGCGGCCAGTTGCGCCTGTTCTTCGCCGACGGCAGCGAACAGGACGTGCCGCCGCTCGGTGGCAGCCTGATCGTGTTCATGTCCGCTGACCTGCCGCACGAAGTGCTCGCCGCCAACCGCGAGCGCCTGTCGGTCACCGGCTGGTTCCGCCGCCGTGGCAACGACCCGTTCTGAGCTGCCGCCGGTACTGGTGAGCGCCTGCCTGCTCGGCCAGCCGGTGCGCTATGACGGGCGTGCCAGCGGGCATCCCGACCTGCTGCGGCGGTGGCAGGCGCAAGGTCGCGTGGTGCCGTTGTGTCCCGAGGTTGCGGGTGGTCTGCCAACGCCGCGTCCACCGGCGGAGATCCCCGGCGGGCAGGGCGCTGCGGTGCTGGATGGGGACGCGCAGGTGGTGACGGTGCGGGGCGAGGATGTCAGCGCGCAATTTCTCGCCGGTGCCCGCCAGGCGCTGGAGCTGGTGCGGCGCCATGGCATCCGGGTGGCGGTGCTCAAGTCCGGGAGTCCGTCGTGTGGCAACCGCTTGGTGTACGACGGCACGTTCACGGGCAGCAAGATCACGGGCGAGGGCGTGACCAGTGCCTTGCTGCGGCGGGAAGGGGTGCTGGTGTTCAGTGAGCTGGAACTGGAAGAGGCTGCCGTCGCGCTGGATGGGCTGCAATCTCCTCCGTAGGCGTGTGATGAACCAGCTCCTGCAACGCGATTGCCGCAACCGAATTCAGGGTTTCGGCGGCACGGTGGCATCCACGCCGAACCACTTCTTCGACAGTTCCGCCAGGCGGCCATCGGCCTTGACCCGCTGCAGGGCGTTATCCAGTGCACTCTGGAACGCCGGGCTGCCCTTCTGGAACGGAATCGCCAGGCTCAGCACCGGACCGACGCTGGCGCCTTCCGTCACGGGCAGCTTGCTGTCGCGAATCGCGTAGGGCACCAGCAGGCGATCGCTGATGAGCGCGTCGATCTGGTCGCCGGCGACCTCCTTGATCGGCTGGGTCGTGTCCTGATAACCACGCAGGTCCACACCTTCCACCGCCTTCGCCTGTTCGGCGAACGAGCTGCCCTGGACGAAGCCGAGGCTGTGCCCCTTGAAGGCCTCGAGGCTGTGCAGCAGGCGTTTCTCTTCCTGACGCACGATCAACTGGGCGCGGGTGTAGCTGTACGGCGTGCTGAAGTCCAGACGCTCTTGCAGTTCCGGGCTGACCGCGACCTGGTTCAGGGCAATGTCGTACTTGCCGCTCTGCACGCCGGGCAGCAGGTCCTCGGTACCGACTTCGACGAAGGAGGCGTGGACGTCCAGTTCACGGGCGAGCATCTGCCCAAGTTCGACTTCGAAGCCACTCAGTTGCCCGGCGCTGTCGCGAAAGTTGAACGGTGGTGTATTGGCTTCGATGGCGATGCGCAATTCGTTGCGGTCGCTGACTTCGTCCATCAATTCCGCGTGGGCCCACGGACTGAGCAGGCTGGCGGCAAACAATGCCCCGGTAAGAAAACGCATTTGAGCCCCTTTTTATTGGCAATAGACACAGTATTGCCGTGGCTTTCTGATTTGCCACGGTCAAGTTGCCCCTTGTGACCGCAACGAGTCCGGGATGTTTGACGGTGGCTGCAATATTTGTCGCGCAATTACGCAACTTTTTGTTTTTGTCCGGCCAATAAAAAAGGGAGGCACCCAGGCCTCCCCTTTCACTGTCGAAGTGAACTCAGAACAGGACGCGGGAACGGATGGTGCCCTTGACGTGCTGCAGTTTCTCTTGCGCCAGGTCCGAGTACTCGGCGTCGACGTCGATCACCACGTAACCGACTTTCTCGTTGGTCTGCAGGAACTGACCGGAGATGTTGATGCCGTTCTCGGCGAAGACCTTGTTGATCTCGCTGAGCACGCCCGGGATGTTTTCGTGGATGTGCAGCAGGCGGTGCTTGCCAGGGTGCGCCGGCAGGGCAACTTCAGGGAAGTTGACCGACGATACCGAGGTACCGTTGTCGCTGTACTTGACCAGCTTTTCCGCCACTT
This sequence comes from Pseudomonas sp. zfem002, assembly GCF_032621685.1. Classification (NCBI taxonomy): domain Bacteria; kingdom Pseudomonadati; phylum Pseudomonadota; class Gammaproteobacteria; order Pseudomonadales; family Pseudomonadaceae; genus Pseudomonas; species Pseudomonas sp. zfem002. The sequence continues at coordinate 147,742 of NZ_JAVYJH010000007.1, forward strand.
CCAGACCGATGTTGGCCTGGGCCTCAGCGGTGGAACCGCCGATGTGCGGGGTCAGGATCACGTTGTCCAGGCCGCGCAGCGGGCTTTCGAACTCGTCGTCGTTGGAGCGCGGCTCGACCGGGAACACGTCGATGGCGGCGCCGATCAGGTGCTTGTCCTTGATCGCGGCGGCCAGGTGGTCCAGTTCGACCACGGTACCGCGGGCGGCGTTGATCAGGATCGAGCCCTTCTTCATTGCACGGATTTCCTTCTCGCCGATCATCCACTGGGTGGATGGCAGCTCAGGTACGTGCAGCGAGACGATGTCGGCCAGGCCCAGCAGCTCGTGCAGGTCGGTGACCTGGGTGGCGTTGCCCAGCGGCAGCTTGGTCAGCGGGTCGAAGAAGAACACCTGCATGCCCAGGCTTTCGGCCAGGACCGACAGTTGGGTACCGATCGAGCCGTAGCCGACGATGCCCAGCTTCTTGCCACGGATCTCGAAGGAGTTGGCCGCGCTCTTGATCCAGCCGCCACGGTGGCAGGAGGCGTTCTTCTCGGGGATGCCGCGCAGCAGCAGGATGGCCTCGGCCAGCACCAGCTCGGCAACGGAGCGGGTGTTGGAGTACGGCGCGTTGAACACGGCGATACCGCGCTCGCGGGCCGCGTCCAGGTCGACCTGGTTGGTGCCGATGCAGAAACAGCCGACAGCGACCAGTTTCTTGGCACAGTCGAAGACCTCTTCGGTCAGTTGGGTGCGCGAGCGGATGCCGATGAAGTGGGCGTCGGCGATCTTTTCCTTCAGCTGCTCGTCCGGCAGGGAGCCGGTGAGGTACTCGATATTGGTGTACCCGGCGGCCTTGAGGACGTCCACGGCATTCTGGTGGACGCCTTCGAGAAGAAGGAACTTGATCTTGCTCTTATCGAGAGAAGTCTTGCTCATCTGCGTAAACCTGTGTCCCGGAGAAAAATGGCAGGGAAGTGGAGCTATCGCAGATCGGCCTGAAGCACGATTAGCGGGGGGCGTATGCTAGCATACCGACGCCGCGCTCAGACCATCCCCGGCACGTGAAGTGTGCTCAGGGTGACCATGAATAGTTCGAGAGTTCGTTCGATGACCGATCCTGTTCTGCTTGCTGAACTGATGACCCTTGTCGAGCCCGGCAAGGTCCTGACCGACGCCGCTTCCCTCGAGGCCTATGGCAAGGACTGGACCAGGCATTTCCCGCCGGCGCCCTCGGCCATCGTCTTCCCGAAAAGCATCGAGCAGGTCCAGGCCATCGTCCAGTGGGCCAACCGACACAAGGTCGCCCTGGTCCCGTCGGGCGGCCGCACCGGCCTCTCCGCCGCCGCCGTGGCGGCCAATGGCGAGGTGGTGGTGTCGTTCGACTACATGAACCGCATCCTCGACTTCAACGCCTTCGACCGCACCGTGGTCTGCCAGCCGGGAGTGATCACCGCGCAGCTGCAGGCCTTCGCCGAGGAGCAGGGCCTGTACTACCCTGTGGATTTCGCTTCTTCCGGTTCCAGCCAGATTGGCGGCAACATCGGCACCAATGCCGGCGGGATCAAGGTCATTCGCTACGGCATGACCCGCAACTGGGTTGCCGGCCTCAAGGTCGTCACCGGTGCCGGTGAGCTGCTGGAGCTGAACAAGGACCTGATCAAGAACGCCACCGGCTACGACCTGCGCCAGCTGTTCATCGGCGCCGAAGGTACCCTGGGCTTCGTGGTCGAGGCGACCATGCGCCTGGACCGGGCACCGAAGAACCTCACCGCGATGGTCCTCGGCACACCGGACTTCGACTCCATCATGCCGGTGCTGCATGCCTTCCAGGGCAAGCTCGACCTGACTGCCTTCGAGTTCTTTTCCGACAAGGGGCTGGCCAAGATCCTCGGCCGGGGCGACGTGCCGGCGCCGTTCGAAACCCAGTGCCCGTTCTATACCCTGCTGGAATTCGAGGCGACCACCGAGGAGGTCGCCAACGACGCCCTGGCGCTGTTCGAGCACTGCGTGGAACAGGGCTGGGTGCTCGACGGGGTGATGAGCCAGAGCGAGCAGCAGCTGCGCAACCTGTGGAAGCTGCGCGAGTACCTTTCGGAAACCATCTCCCACTGGACGCCCTACAAGAACGACATTTCCGTCACCGTGGCGAAAGTCCCGGCGTTCCTGCGCGATATCGACAGCATCGTCAGCACCCATTACCCGGATTTCGAAGTGGTCTGGTATGGCCATATCGGTGATGGCAATCTGCATCTGAACATCCTCAAGCCCGACGACCTGAGCAAGGACGAGTTCTTCGCCCGGTGCGCGGTGGTCAACAAGCAGGTGTTCGAAACCGTCGAGAAGTACAACGGTTCGATCTCCGCCGAGCATGGCGTCGGCATGACCAAGCGCGACTACCTCGCCTACAGCCGTTCGTCGGCGGAAATCGCATACATGAAAGCAGTCAAGGCGGTGTTCGATCCCAACGGGATCATGAACCCGGGCAAGATCTTCGCCCCCGAGTGACCCGCCTCGGCTTCAACCAGCGCTCCAGGAGTCGTCCATGAGTTATCAGCACCAATATGTAGACGGAACGCGCATCCACTTCGCTCTGGGCAAGGTGGTGTGCATCGGGCGCAACTACGCCGAACACGCCAAGGAACTGGACAACCCGATCCCCAGTGAGCCGCTGCTGTTCATCAAGCCCGGCAGTTGCGTGGTGCCGCTGGACGGCGGCTTCAAGATTCCGGAAGAGCGCGGCTCGGTGCACTACGAAGCGGAAATCGCCGTGTTGCTGGGCAAGTCGCTGTCGCCGCAACCCTCCGAGGAGGAAGTGCTGGACGCCATTTCCGGTTTTGCCCCGGCACTGGACCTGACCCTGCGTGACCTGCAGGCGCAATTGAAGGAAAAGGGCCTGCCCTGGGAACGCGCCAAGTGCTTCGACGGTGCCTGCGTCCTGCCGCCGTTCGTGGTCGGCAGCACCTTCGAGGACCTCGCCGATATCGGCATTCGCCTGACCATCAATGGCGAAGTGCGCCAGGACGGCAACAGCGCGCTGATGCTCAACCCCATCGTGCCGATGATCCAGCACATGGCCTCGCAGTTTTCCCTGCATGCTGGCGACGTGATCCTCACGGGTACGCCAGCGGGCGTCGGGCCGCTGAATGTCGGCGACGAGCTGGTCCTGGAACTGCCGGGCGTCAGCCGCTTCGAAGGCCGGGTGCTCTGATCCCGGCGGTGCGGGGCGGCCAGAGAGGTCGTCCCGGCCATCTTGTCAATGCGCTTCGTCGGCTTTTGCCGTTTTTTTCACAAAACATCTGGATAATTCCTACCCGGTCTTCTGGCTGCGTCCGTCAGCCGGGATAACAACAGGAATCATCGATGGCCACCCCCCTCACTTCTCGCACCCCTGGCGACACCCGGTCGCCCGGACGCAAGCGTCCCATTGCCCTGCGCTGGTCTACCTGGCTGGCGACCGCGGCCGTGATCGGTTATGGCGTGGCCATCGCCATGCATTGGGACGACCGCGGTCTGCTCTGGCTGCAGGAGCGCTTCCAGAGCCAGGTCGAGCAGAAGGCCAGTATCTGGCTGCCTGACTACCATGCCGATATCGATGCCAAGGTGCTGCCGGGTATGGAGGATGACGAGGCCTCGGACCTTTCCTATGACCCGCAGCGCAAGACGCTGTTCGCGGTGATGGGCAAGAACCCGTTCCTGGTCGAGCTGAACCTGAATGGCGACGTGCTGCGCAAGCTGCCGCTGGTGGGCTGGGCCAACCCGGAGGGCGTGGCGGTGATGGCGGACGGGCGTCTGGCCATCGTCGACGAGCGTAACCACGATCTGGTCCTGGTCAGCCTCGACGACTCGACCCGCGAGCTCAATATCAAGGACTTCCCGCGCTACGACCTCGGCCCCTCGGAAAACCAGAACAAGGCCTTCGAAGCCATCGCCTGGGACCCGGCGCAGCAGCGCCTGCTGCTGGGCGAAGAGCGTCCACCGCGGCTGTTCAGCTGGCGTACCGATGGCCGCTCGGCGCTGAGCGGGACCAAGCAGGAACTGCCCAGCGACGATCTCGACCTGCGCAACCTTTCCGCCCTCGGCATCGACCCGCGCACCGGGCACACGCTGGCCCTGTCGGCGGACTCGAACATGCTCCTGGAACTGGACGAGCAGGGCGAGCAGGTCAGCTTCATGACCCTGCTCGGCGGCTTCAACGGCCTGGCAAAGCGCATTCCCCGTGCCGAAGGCGTGGCAATGGACGAGGCGGGCACGCTGTACATGGTCAGCGAGCCGAACCTGTTCTATCGCTTTCGCAAGGAATGATGCACGGCGATTTTTCCGATAGTGGCATTAAGCTTCGATTCAGCTGAACATGGTTAGATTCAGGCCGTTTCGATTCCCCGCCAGAGTCCTTCCCGATGCGTCTGCGAATTTCCCTGCTTGCCTTGCTCGCTGCCCTGCTGGCTGTCCTGCTTTTCGCGGGGCAGCACTACCGCCTGTTCGAACGCGGCTGGTTCAACCTCAAGACCTGGTGGCAACCGGCCGAGCAGAGCATCGGGCTTGACCGCTACAAGGTTGCGATCGAGGCGAAACCCATCGAGGGCCTGGACAAGGACATCTCCGCGCTGACCTTCGATCCGGACCGCAACAGCCTGTTTACCGTGACCAACAAGGATCCCGAGCTGATCGAGCTGTCGCTGGACGGGCGTATCCTGCGCCGTGTGCCGCTGACCGGCTTCGGCGATCCGGAGGCGGTCGAGTATGTCGGGCGCGACAGCTACGTGATCACTGACGAGCGCGAGCAGCGCCTGATTCGCGTGCGCCTGACCGACGACACGCCCTTTCTCGACGCCAAGGATGCCGAGCAGTTGACCCTGGGCATCGGCCTCAACGGCAACAAGGGCTTCGAGGGGCTGGCGTTCGACCAGCAGGGCAAGCGCCTGTTCGTGGCCAAGGAGCGGGATCCGATGCTGATCTACGAGGTCCACGGTTTCCCCCATGACAACCCGGAGCAGCCGTATGCCGTGCATGTGGTCCAGGACCGCAAGCGCGATTCCCGCTTGTTCGTGCGGGATCTGTCGAGCCTGCAGTTCGACGAGCGCAGCGGCCACCTGCTGGCGCTGTCGGACGAGTCGAAGCTGGTGCTGGAACTGGATGTGAAGGGCCGGCCGCTGGCGAGCATGTCGCTGCGCAAGGGCTTCCAGGGCTTGGAACAGAGCGTGCCGCAGGCGGAGGGGATCGCCATGGATGATGCGGGGACGTTGTATCTGGTGAGCGAGCCGAACCTGTTCTATGTCTTCAGGCAGCCAGCAGACTGAACACGGACCCTGTGGGAACTGGCAAGACAGTTGCTCCCACAGGGTTTTGCGGTGTTCTCGAGAAGGGCTTATGCCTTCAGGGTCTTAACGCCTTCACTGGTGCCCAGCAACAGCAGATCCGCCGGCCGCGCCGCGAACAGGCCGTTGGTGACCACGCCGACGATGGCGTTGATCTGCGCTTCCAGTTCCACCGGGTTGGTGATCTGCAGGTTGTGCACGTCGAGGATGATGTTGCCGTTGTCGGTCAGCACACCCTCGCGGTACACCGGGTCGCCGCCCAGCTTCACCAACTGGCGGGCGACGTGGCTGCGGGCCATCGGGATCACTTCCACCGGCAGCGGGAAGGCGCCCAGCACCGGTACCAGCTTGCTGGCGTCGGCGATGCAGATGAATTTCCGGGCCACGGCCGCGACGATCTTCTCGCGGGTCAGGGCCGCGCCGCCGCCCTTGATCAGGTTCAGGTGCTCGTCGCTCTCGTCGGCGCCGTCGACGTAGAACTCCAGCTCGCTCACGGTGTTCAGCTCGTAGACCGGGATGCCATGACCCTTCAGGCGCGCGGCGGTAGCTTCGGAGCTGGCCACGGCGCCGTCGAAGGCGGTCTTGTGCTTGGCCAGGGCGTCGATGAAGCAGTTGGCGGTCGAGCCGGTGCCGACGCCGATGATGCTCTTGTCATCGAGGCTGGGCAGAATGAAGTCGACGGCGGCCTGGGCGACGGCCTGTTTGAGTTGGTCCTGGGTCATGCGGGCTCCGAAGCGGGAGAGTATCGTGAAGCCGGGCATTATAGCGGCTAAAACCCCTGACTTGCTGTGGTCGCCCGACAAGGCGCTGGGGTAGACTCCGATCCCCCGTCCAGCCGCCTGTGATGCACTCCCGATGCTCGAACAGTACGTCAAGAAGATCCTCACCTCGCGCGTCTATGACGTCGCCGTGGAAACCCCTCTGCAAGCCGCCGGCCAGCTGAGCAAGCGCCTCGGCAACCAGGTGCTGCTCAAGCGCGAGGACCTGCAGCCGGTGTTCTCCTTCAAGATCCGCGGCGCCTACAACAAGCTGGCGCAGTTGAGCGCGGAAGAGCGCGCCCGTGGCGTGGTCACCGCCTCGGCCGGCAACCATGCCCAGGGCCTGGCCCTGGCGGCGAAGGAAATGGGGGTCAAGGCGACCATCGTGATGCCGCGCACTACCCCGGAAATCAAGGTCGAGGGTGTGCGTTCCCGCGGCGGCAAGGTGGTCCTGCACGGCGACTCCTTCCCCGAGGCGCTGGCCTATTCGCTTAAGCTGGTCGAGGAAAAGGGCTTCGTCTATGTCCACCCCTACGACGACCCGCACACCATCGCGGGCCAGGGCACCGTGGCCATGGAGATCCTCCGCCAGCACCCGGGTCGCCTCGATGCGATCTTCGTCCCGGTCGGCGGCGGCGGGCTGATCGCCGGGATCGCCGCCTACGTCAAGTACCTGCGCCCGGAGATCCGCATCATCGGCGTCGAGCCGGACGACTCCAACTGCCTGCAGGCCGCCATGGCCGCCGGCGAGCGCGTGGTGCTGGCGCAGGTCGGGCTGTTCGCTGACGGCGTCGCGGTGGCGCAGATCGGCCAGCACACCTTCGATATCTGCAAGCAATACGTCGACGAAGTGATCACCGTCAGCACCGACGAGATCTGCGCGGCGATCAAGGACATCTACGACGACACCCGCTCGATCACCGAGCCGGCCGGCGCCCTGGGCGTTGCCGGGATCAAGAAGTACGTGGAGCAGCGCGGCGTCAGCGGCCAGACCCTGGTGGCCATCGACTCCGGCGCCAACGTCAACTTCGACCGCCTGCGCCATGTCGCCGAGCGCGCCGAGCTGGGCGAGGGCCGCGAGGCCATCATCGCCGTGACCATCCCCGAGCAGCCGGGCAGCTTCAAGGCCTTCTGCGAGGCGATCGGCAAGCGCCAGATCACCGAATTCAACTACCGCTACCACACCGGCCGCGAAGCGCACATCTTCGTCGGCGTGCAGACCCACCCGGAGACCGACCCGCGCAGTGCGCTGATCCAGCACCTGACCGAGCAGGGCTTCCCGGTACTGGACATGACCGACAACGAACTGGCCAAGCTGCACCTGCGGCATATGGTCGGTGGCCATGCCGAGGCCGCCGACGAGCTGGTGCTGCGCTTCGAGTTCCCCGAGCGTCCGGGGGCGCTGTTCAACTTCCTCAACAAGCTGGGCGGGCGCTGGAACATCTCGATGTTCCACTACCGCAACCACGGCGCGGCGGACGGTCGTGTGGTCGCCGGCCTGCAGGTGCCGGAAGACGAGCGCCACCTGGTGCCGGCGGCGCTGGAGAAGATCGGCTACCCGTACTGGGACGAGACCGGCAACCCGGCGTACCGGCTGTTCCTTGGCTGAACGGCTACGCTGTGAGCAACACCCGAGGAAATTGCACCCATGGAAAGCCTGACCGCCCTGAAAGTCGCCCACGTACTGGCCCTCGTCCTGCTGCTGGGCAGTGCGCTGGGGCTGGCGATCTGGGCCTGGCGTGCGCGACGCGCGGGCGATACGGCGGTCTACGGGCAGTTGCTGGCCCGTCCGCAGGGTTTTGCCTGGCTGTTGATGGGGCTGTGCCTGCTGAGCCTGCCGTTCACCGGCTGGTGGCTGGTGCATCGGGTGGGCTGGCCGCTGGGGCAGACCTGGGTGCTGGGCTCCAGCCTGCTCTATACCTTTGGTGCGCTGGCCTGGCTCTGGCTGCTGGCCCGGGTCAATCGCCTGCGCAGCGAACCGGCCAAGGGCAAACCGCAGTTCACCCTGGCCCTGGCGCTGTTCAGTGGAGTCTGCTTCATCGCCATCGCCGGCCTGATGGGCGCCAAGCCGGTCTGACGTTTTTCCTCAGTCGCGCAGGCTGATCACCGGCCAGCCGCGTTTCTCGGCTTCGGCGCGCAGGTTCGGGTCTGGATCGACCGCCACGGGGTTGTCCACCTGCTCCAGCAGCGGCAGGTCATTCATCGAGTCGCTATAGAAGTGGCTGCCTTCCAGGTTCAGACCGTTCTCTTCCAGCCAGCGGCGCAGGCGCGTCACCTTGCCGTCGCGGAAGCACGGCACATCGATGCTGCGGCCGGTGTAGCGGCCGTCGACCATCTCGCACTCGGTGGCGAGCAGGGTTTCCACCTCCAGGCGCTTGGCGATCGGCCCGGTGATGAAACGGTTGGTGGCGGTGATGATGACCAGCTTGTCGCCGGCATCGCGGTGCTTCTTCAGCAGGGCCAGGGCCTTGGGCAGGATGATCGGCTCGACGCAGTCGCGCATGAAGTCGCCGTGCCATTCGTCGAGCAGGGCCATCTCGGTGGTGGCCAGGATCTCCAGGCTGAAGTTCAGGTAGGCCTGCAGGTCCAGCTTGCCGGCCAGGTAGTCCTGGTAGAAGGCATCGTTGCGGTTCTGGTATTCCACCGGGTCGAGAATGCCGCGGGCGCACAGGTAGTCGCCCCAGGCGTGGTCGCTGTCGCCGCCGAGGAGGGTGTTGTCCAGATCGAATAAAGCCAGGCGCATTGAAGAGTCACTCGCATAACATCTGAAAAGTCCCACAGAATACGGACTTTTCACGACGCTGCACATAAGGTATGGCGGGCGCGTTGCTGGGCTTGCTGGCTTTGTGGAACAATGCGGCGACATGCGTTTGCGAGGCTGCTGCCGTGATCGACCCCGATGGTTTTCGCCCCAATGTCGGGATCATTCTCACGAATGATCTTGGACAGGTGCTATGGGCTCGGCGAATCAACCAGGACGCCTGGCAGTTTCCACAAGGCGGGATCAATCCCGACGAAACGCCGGAAGATGCGTTGTATCGCGAGCTGAACGAAGAAGTGGGCCTCGAGCGTCAGGATGTGGAAATTCTTGCCTGCACCCGTGGCTGGTTGCGTTATCGTTTACCCCAACGTCTGGTCCGGACCCACAGCCAGCCGCTGTGCATCGGCCAGAAACAGAAGTGGTTCCTGCTGCGCCTGGTGTCCAACGAGCAGCGGGTGCGGATGGACCTCACCGGCAAACCGGAGTTCGATGGCTGGCGCTGGGTCAGCTATTGGTACCCGCTGGGCCAGGTGGTGACATTCAAGCGCGAAGTGTATCGCCGCGCGCTCAAAGAGCTTGCCCCGCGCCTGCTGGCGCGCGACTGACGACGGAGTTCGACCCCGAGCCATGCTCAATACGCTGCGCAAGATCGTCCAGGAAGTTAACTCCGCCAAGGATCTCAAGACGGCGTTGGGGATTATCGTCTTGCGCGTCAAAGAGGCCATGGGCAGCCAGGTCTGCTCGGTCTACCTGCTTGACCCGGAAACCAACCGTTTCGTCCTGATGGCCACCGAAGGCCTGAACAAGCGCTCCATCGGCAAGGTCAGCATGGCGCCGAACGAAGGCCTGGTCGGCCTGGTCGGTACCCGGGAAGAGCCGCTGAACCTGGAAAACGCCGCCGATCACCCGCGCTACCGCTACTTCGCCGAGACCGGCGAGGAGCGTTTCGCTTCCTTCCTCGGCGCACCGATCATCCACCACCGTCGCGTGGTGGGCGTGCTGGTCATCCAGCAGAAGGAGCGCCGCCAGTTCGACGAGGGCGAGGAAGCCTTCCTCGTCACCATGAGCGCGCAGCTCGCCGGGGTTATCGCCCATGCCGAGGCCACCGGCTCGATCCGCGGCCTGGGCCGGCAGGGCAAGGGCATCCAGGAAGCCAAGTTCGTCGGCGTCCCGGGTTCGCCGGGTGCGGCGGTGGGTACCGCGGTGGTCATGCTGCCACCGGCGGATCTCGATGTGGTGCCGGACAAGACCGTCACCGACATCGATGCCGAACTGAAACTCTTCAACAACGCCCTCGAAGGCGTGCGCAACGACATGCGCACCCTCTCGGCCAAGCTGGCGACCCAGCTGCGCCCTGAAGAGCGGGCGTTGTTCGATGTCTACCTGATGATGCTCGACGACGCCGCGCTGGGTGGCGAGGTGGTCGAGGTGATCAAGACCGGTCAGTGGGCCCAGGGCGCCCTGCGCCAGGTGGTCGGCGAGCATGTCAATCGCTTCGAACTGATGGACGACGCCTACCTGCGCGAACGCGCCTCCGATGTGAAGGATCTCGGTCGCCGCCTGCTGGCTTACCTCCAGGAAGCCCGCCAGCTGTCGCTGGTCTATCCGGACAACACCATCCTGGTCAGCGAGGAGCTGACCCCGGCGATGCTCGGCGAAGTGCCGGAAGGCAAGCTGGCCGGTCTGGTCTCGGTACTCGGTTCGGGCAACTCCCACGTCGCGATCCTGGCGCGGGCCATGGGCATCCCGACGGTGATGGGCCTGGTCGACCTGCCGTATTCCAAGGTCGACGGCATCCAGATGATCGTCGACGGCTACAAGGGCGACGTCTACACCAACCCCAGCGACGTGCTGCGCAAGCAGTACGCCGATGTGGTCGAGGAAGAGCGCCAGCTGGCCCAGGGCCTCGACGCCCTGCGCGAACTGCCCTGCGAAACCACCGACGGCCACCGCATGCCGCTGTGGGTCAACACCGGGCTGCTCGCCGACGTGGCGCGAGCACAGCAGCGTGGCGCCGAGGGCGTCGGCCTGTACCGCACCGAAGTGCCGTTCATGATCAACCAGCGCTTCCCCAGCGAGAAGGAGCAGCTGGCGATCTATCGCGAACAGCTGCAGGCCTTCCATCCGCTGCCGGTGACCATGCGCAGCCTGGATATCGGCGGCGACAAGGCGCTGTCCTACTTCCCGATCAAGGAAGACAACCCGTTCCTCGGCTGGCGCGGTATCCGCGTCACCCTCGACCACCCGGAAATCTTCCTGGTGCAGACCCGCGCCATGCTCAAGGCCAGCGAGGGCCTGAACAACCTGCGTATCCTGCTGCCGATGATTTCCGGGATTCACGAGCTGGAAGAAGCCCTGCACCTGATCCACCGCGCCTGGGGCGAAGTGCGTGACGAAGGCACCGACGTGCCGATGCCGCCGGTGGGGGTGATGGTGGAAATCCCCGCAGCGGTGTACCAGACCAGGGAGCTGGCGCGCCAGGTGGACTTCCTCTCGGTCGGCTCCAACGACCTGACCCAGTACCTGCTCGCGGTGGACCGCAACAACCCGCGGGTCGCCGACCTCTACGACTACCTGCACCCGGCGGTGCTGCAAGCGCTGCAACATGTGGTCACCGCCGCACATGCCGAAGGCAAGCCGGTCAGCATCTGCGGCGAGATGGCCGGTGATCCGGCGGCGGCGGTGCTGCTGATGGCGATGGGCTTCGACAGCCTGTCGATGAACGCCACCAACCTGCCGAAGGTGAAATGGATGCTGCGCCAGATCAGCCTGGGCAAGTCGAAAGAGATGCTGGCGCAGGTCATGGAGATCGATAACCCGCAGGTTATCCACAGTACGTTGCAGCTGGCGCTGAAGAACCTGGGGTTGTCGCGGATGATCAACCCGGGGCAGGGGCACGGGGTCTGATACCTGGCTGACTGTTCCGACGCCATCGCGGGCAACGCCCGCTCCCACAAGGGCCGCGTGCGCTGCCGAACCCTGTAGGAGCGGGCGTTGCCCGCGATGAGGCCAGACCAGGCACCTCAGATCTCCAGCGCTACCTCCCCCAGATGCCCCCCGAACGGCCCGAAACTCCGCTCCAGCAACCGCCGCTTCCTATCCGCCTCGACGATCAATACCGTACTCGCCCGCGTCCCGTAGTTCTGGCTGGCGATGAACACACTGGACAGCAGCCGCTCGGTCGCCAGGCCGACCCCGGTGTTTGGTAACTCGGCATCGGCGGCCTGACGATCATCCCCCAGCAAGGCGAAAAACGCCTCCGGCGCCGTCTCGTCCAGCAGTCCGCGCAAGCCTTCCCGCGCCTTCACCAGCTTCGGCCACGGCGTGTCCAGCGCGGCATTCGACAGCCCGTAGACCCCCGCCGGCAACAAACGTGGCGCCGCATCGCCGCCATGCAGGTAACCCAGCGTGTGGCCGTCGCCCGCCAGCAGGTTGAACCCGGAATAGTGCTGCGCCTCGCCGGCCACCCTGTCCAGGTAGGCCTCCACCGACAATTCCCCGCGCAGATACCCGGCCACCAGTTCACCGCGCGAGCGCGCGCCGATGGGCTGGCCCGGATCACGAATGTTGGTCAGCGCGGCGAATCGCCCCCGCGGTCCGACCCCCAGCCAGGTGCCGCCGGCCTCCAGGTCGCGTCCGGCATGGACCCCCGGTGCTTCGTCCCAGGGCGCCAGCGCCTGGGTCGGGCGGGCGTAGAATTCGTCACGGTTGGCCGCGACGATCAGCGGGCGGGCATGGCCCGGCCGCCAGGCGAAAACGATCAGGCACATCATGGTTCCCGTTTGGCAGGCCTGTGGTAGTGCGTCACTGTACCCAGACTTGCCTGTCGGCGTCTTCACTGGAGGCCGGGCACCACCTTCCGTTACCATGCCGGACTGAATTTTCCGGGGGCGACAATGGAATTCGTGCTCTATCTGCTGCTGGGCGCCTGCGCGGGCGTGCTGGCCGGGCTGTTCGGCGTTGGCGGCGGCATCATCATCGTGCCGGTGCTGGTGTTCAGCTTCACCCTGCAAGACTTCGATACCTCGGTGCTGACCCACCTGGCCGTCGGTACTTCGCTGGCGACCATCGTCTTCACCTCGCTCAACGCCATCCGCGAGCACCATCGCAAGGGCGCCGTGCAGTGGCCGATCGTCGCCTGGATGACCTTGGGCATCCTCATCGGTGCCGGCATCGGGGCCAAGACCGCCTCGCTGATCCAGGGTCCGAACCTGCAGAAGATCATCGGCGTGTTCGCCCTGGTGATCGCCGTGCAGATGGCCCTGGACCTCAAGCCCAAGGCCAGCCGCAGTGTGCCGGGCAAGACCGGCCTGACCCTGGCCGGCAGCGTGGTCGGCTGGGCGTCGGCGATCTTCGGCATCGGCGGTGGTTCGCTGACCGTGCCGTTCCTGACCTGGCGCAGCCTGCCGATGCAGCAGGCGGTGGCGACCTCGTCGGCCTGCGGCCTGCCGATCGCCCTGGTCAGCGCCCTGAGTTTCATGGCCCTGGGCTGGCATGAAGAGCACCTGCCGGCCCACAGCCTCGGTTTCGTCTACCTGCCGGCGCTGCTCGGGATTGCCGTGACGAGCATGTTTTTCGCCCGCTTCGGCGCGCGCCTGGCGCACAAGCTGTCGCCGCGCCTGCTCAAACGCCTGTTCGCCGCGCTGCTGTTCTGCGTCGGCCTGAGCTTTCTGCTTTAACGAGAGGAGTCACCATGCTGCCTTACCCGCAGATCGATCCCGTGGCACTGGCCATCGGGCCGCTGAAAATCCATTGGTATGGCCTGATGTACCTGGTCGGCATCGGTGGTGCCTGGCTGCTGGCCTCGCGCCGCCTGAACCGCTTCGATCCGACCTGGACCCGGGAAAAGCTCTCGGACCTGGTGTTCTGGCTGTCCATGGGGGTGATCGTCGGCGGCCGGCTCGGCTACGTGCTGTTCTACGACCTGAGCGCCTACCTGGCCAACCCGACCCTGATCTTCGAAGTGTGGAAGGGCGGCATGTCGTTCCATGGTGGCTTCATCGGCGTGATGCTCGCGGCGCTGTGGTTCGGCAAGCGCAACAACAAGTCGTTCTTCGAGCTGATGGACTTCGTCGCGCCGATGGTGCCGATCGGCCTGGGCGCCGGGCGCATCGGCAACTTCATCAACGCCGAGCTGTGGGGCAAGGCCACCGACGTGCCGTGGGCGATGGTCTTCCCGCCGTTCAGCGACCCCGCGCAACTGCCGCGCCACCCGTCGCAGCTGTACCAGTTCGCCCTGGAGGGCGTGGCGCTGTTCCTGATCCTCTGGCTCTACTCGCGCAAGCCGCGGCCGACCATGGCGGTGTCCGGCATGTTCGCCCTGTTCTACGGGATCTTCCGCTTCATCGTCGAATTCGTCCGCGTGCCGGACGCCCAGCTCGGCTACCTGGCCTGGGGCTGGCTGACCATGGGTCAGATTCTCTGCGTGCCGATGATCGCCGGCGGCCTCGGCCTGATCTGGTGGGCCTATAATCGCAAGCCGACGGTAAAACCGGCGGTCTGATTTTCCACGGCAGGGGCAATCCCCCTGCCGTCTTCGTTACAGGAACGCTATGAAACAGTATCTGGACCTGGTCCGCGACGTCATCGAGAACGGCACCCTGCAGGAAAACCGCACCGGCGTGCGCACCATCGCCCTGCCGGGCGCCATGCTGCGCTTCGACCTGCAGAAGGGCTTTCCCGCCATCACCACGCGCAAGCTGGCGTTCAAGTCGGCGATCGGCGAGATGGTCGGCTTCCTGCGGGGCGTGAAGAATGCCGCGCAGTTCCGCGAGCTGGGCTGCAAGGTCTGGGACCAGAACGCCAACGAGAACGCCGCCTGGCTGGCCAACCCGTTCCGCCAGGGGCCTGACGACCTCGGCGAGATCTACGGCGTGCAGTGGCGCCAGTGGCCGGCCTACAAGCGCATCCCGCTGAGCAATGCCGCGGCCATCGAGCTGGCGCAGCGCAATGGCTTCGTCAAGATTGCCGAGGCCGAGGAAGACGGCGAGGCCTTCGTCGTGCTGTACAAGGCGATCGACCAGATTCGCCAGTGCGTCGACACCATCGTCAACGACCCCAACAGCCGGCGCATCCTGTTCCATGGCTGGAACTGCGCGCAGCTGGACGAAATGGCCCTGCCGCCGTGCCACCTGCTGTACCAGTTCCACCCGAACACCCAGACCAAAGAGATCTCCCTGACCCTCTACATCCGTTCCAACGACCTGGGCCTGGGCACGCCGTTCAACCTCACCGAAGGCGCCGCGCTGCTGTCGCTGGTGGGTCGCCTGACCGGCTACACGCCGCGCTGGTTCACCTATTTCATCGGTGATGCGCATGTCTACGAGAACCACCTGGACATGCTCAACGAGCAGCTGCGCCGCGAGCCGCTGGCAGCGCCGAAGCTGGTGATCAGTGATCGGGTGCCGGAGTTCGCCAGGACCGGGAAGTACGAGCCGGAGTGGCTGGAAAAGATCGAACCGAGCGATTTCAGCCTGGAAGGCTATGAGCACCATCCGCCGATGACGGCGCCGATGGCGGTCTGAGACCCACGCCAAACCCTGTACAAGCTGGATCTTCTGGCTGGCGCGGTCTCTGTAGGAGCAACTGTCTTCGAGGACTTTTTTAAAAACGATTCCTCCAGACATAGCTTCGCCAGCAACACAGCTCTCCGGTGTTGCTGGCGAAAACCCCGCTCAATATTTCAGTCCTGGTGCTTTTTCAGGCAGCGGGCGCCT
>NZ_JAVYJH010000008.1:0-188153 GCF_032621685.1 Pseudomonas sp. zfem002
CTCATTCAACTGTTCGGGCTTCGGGTCAGAGTGAGAGGTGGATGGCGACTATGCTCCCACACGTGCTCTAGGGCACCGCCGGCATCCAGTCTGCCATCCACCGCTCTCACACCTTGATTTTAAGAGGTCCTGAAGACACAAGCCGGCGTTGCCGGCGATAGGGCCATCACTGATTCAGTACAAGGCAGCGAACAACTTGCGCCGATAGGTCCCCACCAGCGGATGATCGTTGCCCAGCAACTCGAACACCTGCAGCAGGGTCTTGTGCGGCAGCCCGCCTTCATAACCGCGATTGCGCTTGAACAGCTTCAGCAGACCTTCCAGCGCCGCCTCGTATTGCTGGCGCGACAACTGCTGGATGGTCAGTTGATAGGCCGCTTCGTCATCCTCGGCATTCTGCGCCAGGCGGGTTTTCAGATCGGCCACTTCCGGCAGGGCCTTGGCCTGGGCGAGGAAGGTCAGTTGCGCCTTGGCACCCGCCAGCGCGGCCTTGTGCTCGTCGCTCTTCACCGCGTCGAGTACGGTCTGCGCCTCGCCCAGTTCACCCCGCTCGGCCAGGCAGCGGGCATAGAGGATCAGTGCGCCGGCATTGCTGTTGTCTTCCGCCAGCAGCGCCTTGAGGGTAGCTTCCGCCTCGCTGAAGCGGCCGTCGTTGAACAGCGCCTGGGCCAGCTCCAGCGGATCGGCGGCGGCCGGTGCCGGCTGCTGCACATGGGGCTCGAGCATGGCGCGGATCGCCGATTCCGGCTGCGCACCGGCGAAGCCGTCGACCGGCTGGCCGTCCTTGAACAGGACCACGGTGGGCAGGCTGCGGATGCCGAAGCGGGCGACGATGTCCTGCTCGATGTCGCAGTTGACCTTGGCCAGCAGCAGCTCGCCCTGATACTCCTCGGTGATCTTCGCCAGCATCGGCATCAGCGCCTTGCACGGCGCGCACCAGTCGGCCCAGAAATCCACCAGCACCGGCTTGTGGTGCGAGTTGGCGACCACCACCTGGTCGAAGTTGGCGACGGTGGTATCGAATATGTACGGGGTGTCCTGACTCATCTCGACTCTCGCGAACGCATGAATGGCGCCACTATACGGCGCCGCGACTGGCATGGTACAGGCTCACCTGGCGAAACTCGTGGGGTTCGGCGAGGTCCGGCAGGGTCAGGGCGTGCAGGGTGTCGAGCTGGCGGTACAGCGGATGGCGAAAATCGCGAACCCGTGAATCGGCCACCAGCGCCTGCTGGCCGCGGCTGAGGAATTCGTCCAGCAACGGCAGGTTGGCGCGGTCATAGAGCACGTCGGCGACCAGGATCAGGTCGAAGCGGTCGTCCTCGGCGAAGAAGTCGCTGGAGTAGTTCAGCTCCACGCCGTTGAGCGCCGCGTTGGCCCGGCTGGCCTGCAGCGCCAGCGGGTCGAGGTCGCAGGCCACCACTTCCAGGGCCCCGGCCTTCGCCGCGGCGATCCCGGCGATGCCGGAGCCTGCGCCGAAATCCAGTACGCGCTTGCCGGCCACCCATTCCGGGCGTTCGGCCAGGTAGCGGGCCATGGCCAGGCCGCTGGCCCAGCAGAAGCTCCAGTACGGAGGCTCGTCGAGAATGCGCCGGGTTTCCTCGGGGCTGAAGGCGCGGTCCATGTTGTCGGCGTCGATCAGCCAGAGCTTCAGCGTGCACTCGGGCAGTTCGCTGGTCACCAGGCGGGCATCGCCCAGCAACTCGCTCAGGGCCGCTTGCAGGTGAACCGGCGCCATTACGGTGCCTTGTCCAGTTGCAGCGGGCCGAAGGCCTGGGTGTCGGCGCGGGTCACGCTGAGTGGCCTGAGGTGCAGGATCAGTTGCCCGGACTGGCTGGCGCGGGCGCGCAGTTCGACGCGGGCGCCGGCCGGGAAGACTTCCGGATTGAAACGCAGCTGGAACGCCAGCGGCTGGCCGGTGCCGTCGAAGGTGTCGCTGGCCAGCAGGCGTTGCGGGCGGCCGCGTTCGTCGATCACCAGCAGGGCAACCTCGACTTCGGCGCCACGGGGGATATTGGTGAAGCTGCCGCTCAGCTCGCGCTGGTGGGCGGGCAGCGGGGTCGGTACATGAACGTGCTTGGCCACGGTCTTCGCCGGTGCCGGCGCTGGTACGGGTTTGGGGGCTTCGCTGCTGCAGGCTGCCAGCAGGCCAGCGAAGCCGAGCACGGCGAGCGCTCGAAACGACATGGTGAATTTCCTTGGGGGGCGTATTTCCTCACTGGATGGTAACCCCTTTGGCTTGTCTTGCCAGTCGGATGCGCTACCATGGCCCTCCCTTTTTTTGTTGCCTGCCACCATGCACTGTCCCTTCTGCGGTGCCAACGACACCAAAGTCATCGACTCGCGCCTGGTCGCCGAGGGTGAGCAAGTGCGCCGTCGCCGCGAATGCGTGGCCTGCGGTGAGCGCTTCACCACCTTCGAGACCGCCGAGCTGGTCCTCCCGCGCCTGATCAAGCAGGACGGCACCCGCCAGCCCTTCGACGAGGACAAACTGCGCGCCGGCATGCAGCGCGCCCTGGAAAAACGCCCGGTCAGCGTCGAGCGCCTGGAAGCGGCGCTGGCGCATATCAAGCACAAGCTGCGGGCCAAGGGCGAGCGCGAGGTCAAGTCGCTGGTCGTCGGTGAGCTGGTCATGGCCGAGCTGCGCAAGCTCGACGAAGTCGCCTATATCCGCTTCGCCTCGGTCTACCGGCGTTTCCAGGACCTCGACGAGTTCCGCGAAGAGATCGACCGCCTGGCCCGCGAGCCTGCCAAAGAGTGAACATGTCCACAGAACGCGCCGTCCTCGATGCCCACTACATGGCCCGTGCCCTGGAACTGGCACGCAAGGGCCTGTATTCCACGCACCCGAACCCGCGGGTCGGCTGCGTCATCGTGCGTGACGGGCGCATCGTCGGCGAGGGCTGGCACGTGCGTGCCGGCGAGCCGCACGCCGAGGTCCATGCCCTGCACGAGGCCGGCGAGCTGGCGCGCGGTGCTTGCGCCTACGTCACCCTGGAACCCTGCAGCCACCATGGGCGCACGCCGCCCTGCGCCGATGCGCTGGTCAAGGCCGGCGTGAGCCGGGTGGTCGCGGCCATGCGCGACCCCAACCCCCAGGTCGCCGGCAATGGCCTCAAACGCCTGGCCGAGGCCGGTATCGAAGTCGCCAGCGGCGTGCTCGAAGGCGAAGCCCGGGCACTCAACCCCGGATTCCTCAAGCGTATGGAACACGGCCTGCCGTTCGTCCGGGTCAAGCTGGCGATGAGCCTGGACGGGCGCACCGCCATGGCCAGCGGCGAAAGCCAGTGGATCACCGGCGCCGCGGCGCGCTCCGCGGTGCAGCGCCTGCGCGCCCGTTCCAGCGTGGTGCTGAGCAGCGCCAGCAGCGTGCTGGCGGACAACGCGCGGATGACCGTGCGCGGCGAGGAACTGGGCCTGGACGCCGAGACCACAGCCCTGGCGCTGGCGCGTCCGCCACTGCGGGTACTGATCGACGGGCGTCTGCGCCTGCCGCTGCAGGCCGCGTTCTTCCAGGCCGGTCCGGCCCTGGTGGTTACCGCCGCCGAAGACGATCCACGCTACGCCGCCGCCGGCCACCAGTTGCTGCGCATCGCCGGCGAAGATGGCCGGGTCGATCTGCGCAAGCTGCTGGTCGAACTGGCCCGCCGCGACATCAGCGAAGTGCTGGTGGAGGCCGGCCCAGGTCTTGCCGGCGCCTTCGCCCAGCTCGGCCTGGTGGACGAATACCAGCTGTTCATCGCCGGCAAGTTCCTTGGCTCGAGTGCGCGTCCGCTGCTGGACTGGCCGCTGGCGCGGATGAGCGAGGCGCCGTCACTGAAAATCACCGAAATGCGCGCGATTGGCGATGACTGGCGAGTCACGGCAATCCCCGTGCCCGCTCCGGGCGTATAATTCGCGGCTTGCGCTAGGCGCGGCCTGTTCTCGAGGAGGACCTCATGTTCACCGGCATCATCGAATCCATCGGCAGCATCCGCAGCATCACCCCGAAAGGCGGTGACGTGCGCGTGCATGTCGAAACCGGCAAGCTCGACCTGGGCGACGTCAAGCTGGGCGACAGCATCGCGGTCAACGGCGTCTGCCTGACCGCCGTGGAATTGCCGGGCGATGGCTTCTGGGCCGACGTCAGCCGGGAGACCCTGGACTGCACCGCCTTCTCCGACCTGAAGAGCGGCAGCCGGGTCAACCTGGAAAAGGCCCTGACCCCGACCACCCGCCTGGGCGGCCACCTGGTCAGCGGTCACGTCGACGGTGTCGGCGAGATCGTCTCCCGTGCCGATAACGCCCGCGCCATCCAGTTCCGCGTGCGCGCACCGAAGGAACTGGCGAAGTACATCGCCCACAAGGGCTCGATCACCGTCGACGGCACCAGCCTGACGGTCAACGACGTCGATGGCGCCGAGTTCGAGCTGACCATCGTCCCGCATACCCTGGCCGAGACCATCATGGCCGACTACCGCCCCGGCCGCCGGGTCAACCTCGAGGTCGACCTGCTGGCGCGTTATCTGGAGCGCCTGCTCCTGGGCGACAAGGCCGCCGAGCCGAGCAAAGGCAGCGGTATCACCGAAAGTTTCCTGGCCGCCAACGGCTACCTGAAATCCTGAATTGAGAAGGGGGTGCCGCGTGGCGCTCAACACCATCGAAGAACTGGTCGAAGACATCCGCCAGGGCAAAATGGTCATCCTGATGGATGACGAAGACCGCGAGAACGAAGGCGACATCATCATGGCAGCGGAATGCTGCCTGCCTGAGCACATCAACTTCATGGCCAAGCACGCCCGCGGCCTGATCTGCATGCCGATGACCCGCGAGCGCTGCGAGACCCTGAAGCTGCCGCTGATGGCGCCGCGCAACGGTTCCGGCTTCGGCACCAAGTTCACCGTATCGATCGAGGCCGCCGAGGGCGTCACCACCGGCATCTCCGCCGCCGACCGCGCGCGTACCGTGCAGGCCGCCGCGGCCAAGGACGCCAAGGCCGAGGACATCGTCAGCCCGGGTCACATCTTCCCGCTGATGGCCCAGCCGGGCGGCACCCTGGCCCGCGCCGGCCACACCGAGGCTGCCTGCGACCTGGCGCGCATGGCCGGTTTCGAGCCGAGCGGGGTCATCTGCGAGGTGATGAACGACGACGGCACCATGTCGCGTCGTGCGGAGCTGGAAGTGTTCGCCGCCGAGCACGGCATCAAGATCGGCACCATCGCCGACCTGATCCACTACCGCATGATCCACGAGCGCACCATCCAGCGCATCGCCGAGCAGCCACTGGACAGCGAGCTGGGTCACTTCAACCTGGTCACCTACCGCGACTCCGTGGAAGGCGACGTGCACATGGCCCTGACCCTCGGCAAGATCTGCTCCGACGAACCGACCCTGGTCCGCGTGCACAACATGGACCCGCTGCGCGACCTGCTGATGGTCAAGCAACCGGGGCGCTGGAGCCTGCGCGCGGCGATGAGCGCCGTGGCCGACGCCGGCAGCGGCGTGGTCCTGCTGCTCGGCCATCCGCTGGACGGCGACGTGCTGCTGGCGCATATCCGCGAGAGCGCGGGCGATGCGCCGACCAAGGCGCCGACCACCTACAGCACCGTCGGTGCCGGTTCGCAGATCCTGCGTGACCTCGGTGTGCGCAAGATGCGCCTGATGAGTTCGCCGATGAAGTTCAACGCGATATCCGGATTCGATCTGGAAGTTGTAGAATACGTGCCCTCCGAATGACCCGATGGCGTTTGACCGCCGTCCATTCGTGACCAAAACTCCCACAGGCCGCGTTCTTGCGGCCTGGCTCTTTAAGATGAGAATCCCGCAATGTCCCTGAAGACCATCGAAGGTACCTTCATTGCCCCCAAAGGTCGCTATGCTTTGGTGGTTGGCCGCTTCAACAGCTTCGTCGTCGAAAGCCTGGTGAGCGGTGCCGTTGACGCCCTGGTTCGTCATGGCGTGAGCGAAAGCGACATCACCATCATCCGTGCGCCTGGCGCGTTCGAAATCCCGCTGGTCACGCAGAAGGTCGCCCAACAGGGTGATTACTCCGCGATCATCGCCCTGGGTGCGGTGATTCGTGGCGGTACTCCGCACTTCGAATACGTTGCGGGCGAGTGCACCAAGGGCCTGGCCCAGGTATCCATGGAGTTCGGCATCCCGGTCGCGTTCGGTGTCCTGACCGTCGACTCGATCGAACAGGCCATCGAGCGTTCCGGCACCAAGGCCGGCAACAAAGGCGCCGAAGCCGCCCTGTCCGCTCTGGAAATGGTCAGTCTGCTGGCGCAGCTGGAGGCCAAGTGATTAGCGACGAAAGCGATCGTTTCAACCCGCGTGATCCGAAACCCGCCGATGCGGGCAAGCCATCGAAGAGCGCCAAGCGCCGCGAAGCCCGCAAGCTCGCGACCCAGGCCCTGTATCAATGGCACATGGCTCAGCATTCGCTGAACGAGATCGAAGCGCAGTTCCGGGTCGACAACGATTTCAGCGATGTCGATGGCGCCTACTTCCGCGAGATCCTTCACGGGGTCCCGGCGAAGAAGAACGAAATCGACAACGCCCTCAAGCCTTGCCTGGACATGGCCCTGGAAGAACTCGACCCGGTCGAGCTGTCCGTCCTGCGCCTGTCCGGCTGGGAACTGCTGGTGCGCCACGACGTGCCGTATCGCGTGGTGATCAACGAGGGTATCGAGCTGGCCAAGGTCTTCGGTTCCACCGATGGCCACAAGTTCGTCAACGGCGTTCTCGACAAGCTCGCACCCGTGCTTCGCGAAGCCGAAGTGAAGGCGTACAAGCGCTGATCGCGGCGCTGTCTGTCCATGGGTGAGTTCGAGCTGATCCGCCAGTTCTTCGCCGCCGCGCCCTGCGCGCAGGGTGGCGAAGGCATCGCCCTCGGCATCGGTGACGATTGCGCGTTGCTGGCGCCGGCTCCCGGCGAACAGCTGGCAATCTCCACCGACACGCTGGTGGCCGGGGTGCATTTCCCCGCCGTCAGCGACCCTTTCCTGCTCGGCCAGCGCTCGCTGGCGGTCGCAGCCAGTGATCTGGCTGCCATGGGCGCCACGCCCCTTGCCTTCACCCTTGCCCTGACCCTCGCCGATACCGATCCGGATTGGCTGCGCGACTATGCCCGCGGCCTGAGCCAGATGGCCACTCAATGTGGCCTGACCCTGGTCGGCGGCGACACCACTCGCGGCCCGTTGAGCCTGACCATGACCGTGTTCGGTCGCGTGCCGGTCGGGCAGGCGCTGACCCGCAGCGGCGCACGGGTTGGTGATCTGCTCTGTGTCGGTGGCGAGCTGGGCAATGCCGCTGGCGCCTTGCCGCTGGTCCTGGGCGAGCGGCAAGCCGATGCAACCCTGGCCGCGCCGCTGTTGTCCCATTACTGGTCGCCGTCGCCGCAGATCGCCCTGGGCCAGGCCCTGCGCGGCAAGGCCACGGCGGCGTTGGACATTTCCGACGGTCTGCTGGCCGATTGCGGGCATATTGCCAAGGCGTCCCGTGTCGCCTTGCGCGTGGAGCTGGAACGCCTGCCGCTGAGCGCGGCGCTGACCGCGTTCCTCGGCCTCGACGCGGCGCACCAGGCGGCACTGGCGGGTGGGGACGACTACGTCATCGCCTTCACCCTGCCGCCCGCCGAGCTGGACGGCCTGCGTGCCGCCGGTTGGCCGGTGCATGTGGTCGGTCGGGTCGAGGCGGGCAGCGGCGTCAGCCTGCACGATGCCGCAGGCCGTGACATCACCCCCGCCGTTCGCGGCTATCAACATTTCAGGGAGACACCGTGACCGACCACCCCAATCAGGTGCCAGCGGAAAACGTTCCGCCCTCGGTCTGGCGCAACCCCTGGCATTTCCTCGCCTTCGGCTTCGGTTCCGGCACCCTGCCCAAGGCTCCGGGTACCTGGGGCTCGCTGGTGGCGCTGCCGTTCGTGCCGCTGTGGCAGATGCTGCCCGACTGGGGCTACTGGCTGATGCTCGGGCTGACCATGCTGTTCGGCTTCTGGCTGTGCGGCAAGGTCGCCGACGACCTCGGTGTGCATGACCACGAAGGCATCGTCTGGGACGAAATGGTCGGCATGTGGATTACCCTCTGGCTGGTGCCGGAGGGGTGGCTATGGTTGCTTGCCGGGTTCCTGATGTTCCGCTTCTTCGACATTCTCAAGCCGTGGCCGATCCGCTGGGTCGACCGGCATGTGCATGGCGGGGTGGGCATCATGCTCGACGACGTGCTGGCCGGCGTGTTCGCCTGGCTGGCCATGCAAGTGCTGGTGTGGAGTCTGATCTAAAGGGAGGCGCGTCATGCGCAAGTGGCGACAATGGCTGCTGCTGGTGGCCATGCTGGCTGGGATGCTGGGAATCGCTCGGGCCGAGGATCTTCCGTCGGAGGTCCGCCTGGCCAGTGAAAACTGGCAGGACTACACCAATGCCGACGGTACGGGCCTGGCCTGGGACGTCCTGCGCCAGGTCTTCGAGCCGGCCGGGGTCAAGGTCCGCGTGCTCAGCGCGCCCTACACCCGGGCCATCGGCCTGGTGAAGCGCGGCGAGGCGGATGCCTGGGTCGGCTCCTACCACGAGGAGAACAGCGACAACCTCTACCCGCGCTGGAACTTCGATTCCGACCATATCTACGCCCTGGGCCTGGTCAGCAAGCCGCTGCCGACCCCGGACAACATCGGCCAGTTCCGCCTGTCCTGGGTGCGCGGCTATGACTACCAGCACTACCTGCCGAATGTCGGTTACTACCGCGAGGTGCAGCGCCGCGATGGCATCCTGCCAATGCTCGAGCGCGAGCGGGTCGACTTCTACATCGATGCCCAGACCGAAGTGAATGACGTGCATGCCCAGGCCGAGCATCCGGAGAAATTCCGCAGCACCCATGTGGCGGAACTGCCGTTGTATCTGGCATTCGGCAATACGCCGCAGGGCAAGGCGTTGCGCGACCTGTTCGACAGGCGCATGGACGAGTTGGTGCACAGTGGCGCGCTCAAGCCGATTTTCCAGCAATGGAAGCAGCCTTACCCGTTCGAACCGGCGGGCCGATAGCCAACGCATTATCGAACTTTTCGATATTTTTCCCCGCAAATTCAGCATAAGCAGCCACGCCAAGCTGCTGTTACAATCGGCCCACGTCAATTTTCATGCATATCAGGAGCACAAGGTGCCCGTCGTTTTCGTTGCCGCTTCCAAGCTGCCTACTCCTTTCGCGACTTTCACCATGCACGGTTTTCTCGACGAAGCCACGGGCCGCGAGCACGTCGTGCTCAGCCTTGGCGCGGTCGATGACGGCCAGCCGGTGCTGGGTCGCCTGCATTCCGAGTGCCTGACGGGCGACGCCCTGTTCAGCCAGCGCTGCGATTGCGGTTCGCAGCTCGAGGCAGCCCTGCAAGCCATCGCCCGGGAAGGGCGTGGCGTTCTTCTCTATCTGCGCCAGGAAGGCCGTGGCATCGGTCTGCTCAACAAGATCCGCGCATACGAGTTGCAGGACGGCGGTGCCGACACCGTCGAGGCCAACGAGCGCCTGGGCTTCGCCGCCGATCAGCGTGACTACGCCATGTGCCGGCCGATGCTGGAGCACCTGGGCGTCAGCGCGCTGCGCCTGATGACCAACAACCCGCGCAAGGTCAAGGCGCTGACCGACATGGGCATCGTCGTCGCCGAGCGCGTGCCGCTGCACACCGGACACAACCCGCACAACAAGCACTACCTGGCGACCAAGGCCGGCAAGCTCGGCCACATGATGGGCAACGAGCACCAGGGTGAGGTCGGCCGGGCGTGACCCGCAGCCAGGTTCGCGCCCGCCTGACCCTCGCCTGGTGGCAGTACCTGGCGGTGGCGCTGGCACCCTTGCTGGTGTTCGCCTGGGCCTTCGGTGGCGGTGAGCCGGTCATTCCGATCCTGGCCATGCCGATGTTCATCGCTGGCGTGGCGTCGATGTTTCTTACCCTGCCGCGCTTCGGTGCCTACAAGCATGCGCTGATCGCCACCGGCAAGGCCCTGGACAGCGACGCCGAACCGGCGGCCTGGATCGAACTGGCGCGAGCGCGCCGCCTGGGCATGCTGTTCGCCTGCCTGCCGGCCTGGGTCGCCGCGCTGTCGGTGTTCGTCGGTCTGGAGGCGGTGCCGCAGATTCTCCTGGCGATCTCCAGCGTGGTGATCCTCTACCTCTACCGTATCCCGCGTCAGCTGGCCTGATGCGCGGCGTTCTCCTGCTGGTGCTGCTGGCGTGCGCCGGCGCGCTGGCGGCGGCGCCACGGGTAGTCAGCCTGGCGCCCTCGCTGACCGAAATCGTGATCGAACTGCAGGCCGCCGATTTGCTGGTGGGCGTACTGGATGCCGGGGAGCGTCCGGCGGCGCTGGCGCAGGTGCCCTCGGTGGGGCGCTACGGGCAACTCGATCTGGAGCGCCTGCTCAGCCTCAAGCCCGACCTGATCCTGCTCTGGCCGGCCAGCGTGCCACCAGCCCAGCGCGCACAGCTGGAGCGCCTCGGCATCGCGCTGTACAGCGCCGAACCCCATGACCTCGACAGCCTGGTCGAGCAGATTGCCAGCATCGGCGAGCGTCTCGGTCGTGCCGAAGCAGGGCGGCAGCGCGCCGCCGAACTGCGGGCGCGGCTCGACGAGCTGCGCCAGCACTATCACCGCGAGCAGCCACGGCGGGTGTTCTACCAGGTGTGGGACAAGCCGCTGTACACAGTCGGTGGCGGGCAGATCATCAGCGATGCCCTGAAGGTCTGCGGCGCGCGCAACCTGTTCGACGACCTCAAGCTGCCCGCGCCGCAGGTCAGCATCGAGAGCGTGCTGCTGCGCGATCCGCAGGTCATCGTGGTGGGCGACCCGGCGCAGTTGAAGGGCTGGACGAACTGGCCGCAGGTCAGCGCGGTGCGCGACGGCCGGTTGCTGGTGGTGCCGGACAAGGGCCTGGAGCGCCCCAGCGGGCAGATGATCGAGGCCACCGCCAGGCTGTGCGAGGCGCTGGCTAGAGCTCCGGCGTCCAGTTGATGGCGAGCATCCAGCCGCGGCCTTCCTCGCGGTAGCCGTAGTAGCTGCCGCCGAAGTTGTACTGGCTGCGGGCGTAGTCCTTGTCCAGCAGGTTCTCGACCTTCAGGTCCAGGCGCAGCTCCGGGCTCAGCGTCCAGCTCGCGCGGGCGCCGAGCAGGCCATAGCCGCCGAGACTGCGCTGGTTGGCGGCATCGGCGTAGCTGCCGCTCACGGCCTGCCAGGACGCGCCGAGCCCCAGGCGATCGAACTGGCGATCCAGGTCAAGGCTCAGGGTGCGACGCGCGCGACGTTCCAGGGTACGGCCGTTTTCCCGATCGCGCGGGTCCATCAGGGCCAGGCCCAACTGGCTCTGCCAGCCGAACCACTGCTGCTTCAGGGTCGTCTCGAAACCGATGATGCGCGCCTTGCTGACGTTGTACGGCGCGGTATCGCGGAAGACGATGGCGTCGCGCAGGTCGGTGCGGTACAGCGAGGTTTCCAGGCGGCTGTCCTCGCTCAGCTGGCTGCGCCACTGCACTTCATAACTCTTCGAGTGCTCGGGCTTGAGGTTCGGGTTGGCGGCGAAGGGGTAGTACAGGTCGTTGAAGGTCGGTGCGCGAAAGCCTTCGCTGTAGGACAGCAACAGGTCGTTGTCCAGGTTCAGCGGCAGGGTCAGGCTGCCGCTCCAGGTGTTCTGTCCGCCGAACTGCTGGTTGCGATCGCGGCGCAGGCCCAGTTCGGTGGAGAAGTGTTCGCCCTGGAAGCGATGCTGGACGAAGACCCCACGGTTCCAGCGGCTGTCCTCGGTGAAATCGGTGCTGGCGTGCAGGCGGTCGACCCAGGTGTCGCCGCCGAGCAGCAGGCTGTGCTGGTCGTTCAGCGTCAGGTCGTTCTGCCAGGTCAGCGAGTCGCGGTAGGTGTTGTACACGTCGTTGACCGGGTTGAGCTTGTCGCGGCTGCGGTCGCGGTTCTCGCTGTGGCCCAGTTCCAGGCGGGTATGCCAGCGCTCGTTGACCTGCGCGGCGAGCCAGGTGTTGACGCTGCTGACGGTGAAATCGGTGTAGGGCGCCTGCGGGCGGATCTCGCCGGTGTCGATGACGTAGAGCCCGTAGGGGCTGTCGAACTCCCGCCGACCGCGGCTATCCAGCACGCTCGCGCCGACCTCCACGTCGTCGCTCAACGCATGCGCCAGGTTCAGGCTCAGCGACCGGTTGCGATAGGCATCATGGTCCTTGTCGCTGGAGAAGGACTGGCGGGTGTCATCGATGCCCGCGCTTTCGTCCAGGCTGGCACCCAGGCTGAAGCGGGTGCGGCCGTCGCCACCGGACAGGCCGAGGCTGCGCTGGAAGGTCTGCTGGCTGCCGGCGGCCAGGCGCACGCGCCCCTGCAGGCCCTGGTCCGTTCCACGTCGGGTGAAGATCTGGATCACCCCGCCCATGGCATCGCTGCCGTAGATCGCCGAGCGCGAGCCGCGCAGCACTTCCACCCGCTCGATCTGCTGGACATCCAGGTACTGCAGGGCGCTGTCGCCGGACGAGGTGTTGGCGATGCGCTGGCCGTCGACCAGTACCAGGGTCTGCGCGGCCTTGGTACCGCGCACGAAGATCCCCGGCAGGCTGCCGCGGCCGCCGGTGCGCGCGACCTGTACGCCGGGGACGCGGGTCAGCAGGTCGGTGATGTTGTCCGGCTGCAGGCGCTCGATGTCGTCGCGGGTGAAGACCGTGGTGGCGGCGCTGGACTGGTTACGGTCCTCGACCTGGCGGTTGGCGCTGATCACCACGTCGGGGAGCTTCAGGGCGGCGTCGCGGTCCAGGGGTTCGGCGAGGAGCGGGGTGGGGAGGCAGAGCAGGAGCGGGGCGAGGCGGGGGAGATTCATGAAATTGAAGAGTCTGGTTGTTGTGGGAGCGTGGTTTGCTCTGTAGGAGCTGGCTTGCCTGCGAAGGACCGCACTAGCGGTCCCAGAACTCACTGCTATCTGGGACCGCTAGTGCGGTCCTTCGCAGGCAAGCCAGCTCCTACAGAGCCTTCGCAGGCAAGCCAGCTCCTACAAAGACCGCGCGGGTCGGGCGTTAGAGGCCCAGCAGATTCATGCGCTGGCGCACCGAATCCTCGATACCGGCGGCATCCAGCCCGCACTCGGCGAGCATCTGCGCCGGCTTGGCATGCTCGACGTAGACGTCCGGCAGACCCAGGTGCAGCACCGGCTTGAGCAGCGCTTCGCGGGCCAGGAACTCGCTGACCGCGGCACCGGCGCCACCCATGATGGCGTTCTCTTCGAGGGTCGCCAGCAGTTCGTGGCTGCCGGCCAGTTCCAGCACCAGGGCTTCATCCAGCGGCTTGACGAAACGCATGTCGACCACCGTGGCGTCGAGCTTTTCCGCGACCTTCATGGCCTCGGCCAGCTGTACGCCGAACACCAGCAGGGCGACCTTGCTGCCCTGGCGGCGAATCACGCCCTTGCCGATTTCCAGCGGTTCCAGGGTGTTCTCGATGGTCGCGTTCGGACCACTGCCGCGCGGGTAGCGCACCGCCGCCGGACCGTCGTACAGGTGACCGGTGCTGAGCATGCGGCGCAGTTCGTTCTCGTCGCTCGGAGTCATCACCAGCATGCCGGGGATGCAGCGCAGGTAGGAGAGGTCGAAGCTGCCGGCATGGGTCGGGCCGTCCTCGCCCACCAGGCCGGCGCGGTCGATGGCGAACAGCACGTCGAGGTTCTGCACCGCGACGTCATGGATCAACTGGTCGTAGGCACGCTGGAGGAAGGTCGAGTAGATCGCCACCACCGGCTTGGAACCTTCGCAGGCCATGCCGGCGGCCAGGGTCACGGCGTGCTGTTCGGCGATCGCGACGTCGAAGTAGCGCTGTGGATAACGTTCGCTGAACGCCACCAGGTCGGAGCCTTCCTTCATCGCCGGGGTGATGCCGACCAGGCGCTCGTCGGCGGCGGCCATGTCGCACAGCCACTGGCCGAACACCGCGGAATACTTCGGTCCGCCGGCCTTCTTCGGCGCGGCGGCCGGCTTGTCCACCGGCTCCAGCTTGGTGATCGCGTGGTAGCCGATCGGGTCGACCTCGGCCGGGGCGAAGCCCTTGCCCTTCTTGGTCACCACATGCAGGAACTGCGGGCCCTTGAGGTCGCGCATGTTGCGCAGGGTGGCGATCAGGGTCGGCAGGTCATGGCCGTCGATGGGGCCGATGTAGTTCCAGCCCAGCTCCTCGAACAGGGTGCCGGGGACCAGCATGCCCTTGGCGTACTCTTCGGTGCGGCGGGCGATTTCCCAGGCGCCGGGCAGGCGCGAGAGGACCTTCTTGCTGCCCTCGCGCATGCTCGCGTAGGTGCGGCTGGAGAGGATCTTGGCCAGGTAGTTGGACAGGCCGCCGACGTTGCGCGAGATCGACATGTCGTTGTCGTTGAGGATCACCAGCATGTCGGCGTTGACTTCCTGGGCGTGGTTCAACGCCTCGAAGGCCATGCCGGCCGTGAGGGCGCCGTCGCCGATCACCGCGATGGACTTGCGCGACTCGTTGCGCAGGCGGGCGGCGATGGCCATGCCCAGTGCGGCGCTGATCGAGGTGCTGGAGTGGCCGACGCCGAAGGTGTCGTATTCGCTCTCGCTGCGCCGCGGGAAGGCGGCGATGCCGTCCTTCTGGCGCAGGGTGTTCATGCGCTGGCGGCGACCGGTGAGGATCTTGTGCGGATAGGCCTGGTGCCCGACGTCCCACACCAGACGGTCGTCCGGGGTGTCGAAGACGTAGTGCAGGGCGACCGTCAGCTCGATGACGCCCAGGCCGGCACCGAAGTGCCCGCCGGTCTGCCCGACGGTATAGAGCAGTTCCTGACGCAGTTCGTCAGCCAGGTTCTCCAGGTCGGCTTCGGCCAGACGACGCAGGCCGGCTGGCGTATCGGCACGGTCGAGCAGCGGCGTGACCGGGCGTTCGCGGGGGATCTCTTGAAACGTCGTGGGCATCAGGCGAGTCGTTATAGGTTTGAAGACGCGGCAGTTTACCCCATTGGGGAGAGGCTGCCCATTCAATGGGGTGCTGGCCATTCCGCTGTAGGAGCTGGCTTGCCTGCGAAGGACCGCGGCAGCGGTCCCAGACCTCACCGCGATAGGGACCGCTGCGCGGTCCTTCGCAGGCAAGCCAGCTCCTACAGGGGTAATGGGGGCGTGCCGGGATCAGTTGCGCCGTTCGACGATATACCGCGCCAGCGCCCGCAGCGGCTCTGCCGCTGCGTCAAACGGCCGCAGCGCGTCCAGGGCCTGGTCGCGCAGCTCGAGGGCATAGGCCTTGGCCGCGTCGAGGCCGAGCAGGGCCGGGTAGGTCGGCTTGTCGCGGGCGATGTCGGCGCCCTGGCGCTTGCCCAGGGTCGCGGTATCGCTTTCCACGTCGAGGATGTCGTCCTGCACCTGGAACGCCAGGCCGATGGCCTGGGCGTACTGTTGCAGGGCATCGAGTTCGGCGTCCCCGGCACGCTCGCTGGCCAGGGCACCGAGGCGCACGCTGGCTTCGATCAGTGCGCCGGTCTTGTGCCGGTGCATGAACTCCAGGGCCTTCTGGTCGAGCTTGAGGCCCACCGAGCCGAGGTCGATGGCCTGGCCGCCGACCATGCCCGCCGGGCCCGCCGCCCTGGCCAGGGTACGCACCATGGCCAGGCGCGTGGCGTCGTTCAGGGTGCTCAGGCGCGGATCGAGCAGGGCGTCGAAGGCCATGCTCTGCAGGCCGTCGCCGGCGAGGATCGCGCAGGCTTCGTCGAAGGCTTTGTGGGTGGTCGGCTGGCCGCGGCGCAGGTCGTCGTCGTCCATCGCCGGCAGGTCGTCGTGGACCAGCGAGTAGGCATGGATCAGCTCCACCGCGCAGGCGGCGCCATTGGCCTGTTCGGCACGGCCACCCAGCGCCTCGCAGGCGGCGTAGGCGAGCAGCGGGCGAACGCGCTTGCCACCGTTCATCACGCTGTAGCGCATGGCCTGGTAAAGCCGTTCGAGTTCCACCGAAGGGGCCTGGAACAGGGGTTCCAGGGCGGCATCGACGCGCGCCTGGGATTGCGCCTGATAGTTGCCGATCATTCCGCCGGGTCCGCGTCGAAGGGCTCGGCGGCCAGTTCGCCGTCGCGCTCCAGGAGGATCTGCACCTTCTGCTCGGCCTGGGTCAGGGCACCCTGGCAGTCACGGGTCAGGCGAATGCCTTGCTCGAAGGCGGTCAGCGAGTCTTCCAGCGACAGTTCGCCGTTCTCCAGGCGCTCGACCAGGGCTTGCAGGTCGGCGAGGGATTGCTCGAAATCGATGGCGGCTTTTTTTCGGGCCATGGCGTCTGTCTCGGTGGCGGTTGGAACGGCGCGACACTAGCAGAGCAGGGCATTCGGGGCAAATCGGTGGTGGTCTTGAGGGGGCATTGCGGCGCTCGCGTTGTGAGCGCTCATGGCTCTCTGCCATAATCGCGCCCGCTCGGCGTCCAGAGCATCCCTTCCGCCGTTGCGTGATGGACCACGTTGTGAGCCTCCTGTCGATCGAATCCGCTCTGTGCTTCATTGTCTTCTTCGTCCTGTACTGGAGCCTGTGCTGGAGCACGCGGCTGCAGAACGTCGTGCTGCTGGCCGCCAGTTACGGTCTGGCGGCCAGCTTCAGCCCCTTCGCCCTGTATGTGCTGTTCGCCTACACCCTGGCGGTGTACGGCCTCGGGCTGCTGGCGGCGCGCTGTCCGGGGCGCTGGTTCAGTGACCTGGCCCTGCTGGTGCTGGTGCTCGGCTGTTTCTACCTGTTCAAGTACCAGGAACTGCTGGTCGGCGGCGTCCAGGCCGCGCTGGCCGGGCTGGGCCTGACGCTGTCGTTGCCGGTGCTGCAGGTGCTGGTGCCGATCGGCTTTTCCTTCTATGCCTTTCATTCCGTCAGCTACGTGGTCTCGATCAACCGCGGCGAGCTGGCGCCGGTGCCGCCGCTGGACCTGGCCCTGTACCTGGCGTTCTTCCCCTGCCTGATCGCCGGTCCGGTCAATCGCGCCACGCACCTGCTGCCGCAGATCCGTGTCGGGCAACTGCGCCAGGTGCTGGAGCCGCAGCGGGCGCTGGGGCTGATCGCCCTGGCGGTGGTCAAGGTGTTCCTGCTCAGTGGCTGGCTGGGCAGCGAGTGGGTCGATCCGGTGTTCGAGACGCCGGGCAACTTCACCCCGGCGCAGGTGCTCCTGGCGGTGTACGGCTACAGCCTGCAGATCTACTTCAACTTCAGCGGCTACACCCACCTGGTCAGCGGGCTCGCGCTGCTGCTGGGCTATCGTCTGCCGCGCAATTTCGACGCGCCCTATGTCGCGCGCAATCTGCGCGAGTTCTGGACGCGCTGGCATATCAGCCTGTCCAGCTTCATCCGCGACTACGTGTACATCCCCCTGGGCGGCAATCGCCATGGCGCCTGGCTGGCGACGCTGTACATGTTCCTGGCGATGCTGGTGTCCGGGCTCTGGCATGGCGCCAGCCTGAACTTCCTGATCTGGGGCGCGCTGCATGGCGTCGGCCTGGCGCTGTACAAGCTCTGTGCGCGCCTGTTGCCGACGGCGACCGGAGCGGCCTGGCCCGCACGGGTGCTGACTTTCCACTACGTGGCCTTCGCCTGGGTGTTCTTCCGCAGCAGCAGCCTGGAGGGCGCGCTGGACATGCTGAACGGACTGTCGGCCGCCGATCTGCTCGGCGACAGTGGCCTGCTGGTGCTGGCCTGCGCGCTGCTCCTGGCCATCTATCCCTCGACCCTGGCGCTGCTGCGCGGTGGCTTCGTCGCCAGTACCCGCTTGCCCTGGGCGTTCTACCCGCTGCCGTTCGCGCTGTTCCTGGCGCTGGTCATCTTCGCCGCGCCGTCTGGCGTACCGGGTTTCATCTATGCCGGTTTCTGACAACCGCCAGCTGTTGCGCACGCAACTGGGCGCGGCGCGGGTGCTGTATGCCTTGCTGATCAGCGCTGTGCTGCTGGCCTGGCTGAACCAGCAGTCGCTGGCCCTGTACTGCCAGCAGCAGTATCACCAGAGCTGCGAGTTGCCGCTGCTGGGACAGAGCCCGCTGTGGCGCCTGGGCGGCAATCTCGACCAGGCCCTGGTGGATGCCCGCGAGCGCTTCTTCGACAGCCTCAGCGCGCAGCGCAGCGAAACGCCACCGCCTGCGGCGCCGCTACCGCCGGCACCGGTGACGGTGGACCTGGCGCCCAACATCCCGGTAGTGACGGTCAGCCTCGACGGGCCTTCGGCCAAGCCTGCGCCAGCCAGGCCGCAACCGGTCAAACCGAAGCCGGTGGCTGCTCCCGCTGCCGCTGCGCCAGGCAAACCGCCGATTACCCAAGCGCTGCCGGACATCGTGCGTTCGCCGCGGGTCACCCTGCGTGCCAGCGACGAAGTCTTCCTGGTCGGTGACTCGATGATGCAGGGTGTCGCGCCGCACCTGGCCAACACCTTGCTCAAGCGCTACGGCATTCGCAGCATCAACCTCAGCCGACAGAGCACCGGGCTGGCCTATCCGGGCTTTTTCAACTGGCCGCAGACCGTCGCCCGGACGCTGCGCGAGCACCCCAGGGTGCGTCTGATGGTGGTCTTCCTCGGTCCCAACGACCCCTGGGACATGCCCCAGGGCAAGGGCAAGCCGTTCCTGCGCTTCAAGACCCCGGCCTGGGAACTGACCTATCGCCAGCGCATCGATACCATCCTCGACCAGGCTCGCGAGCGGGGTGTGCAGGTGATCTGGGTCGGGCCGCCGAACATGCGCCAGCCGCGGCTGTCGACTGCCATGGCCTATCTCAGCGAACTGTACCGCGAACAGGCGCAGCGCCATGGCCAGCACTATGTGTCGGCCAACGTCGTGCTCGGCTACAAGGCCGACGAGTTTTCTTCTACCGTTCACAACGGCCAGGGTGGGCAGTTGCGTACCCGCGCCGACGACGGCATCCATTTCACCATTCCCGGGCAGAAGCTGATCGCCAACCAGGTGTTGGCCCTGATCGCCTTTCCCGGACCTGACGTGACGGGGCATTGA
This sequence comes from Pseudomonas sp. zfem002, assembly GCF_032621685.1. Classification (NCBI taxonomy): domain Bacteria; kingdom Pseudomonadati; phylum Pseudomonadota; class Gammaproteobacteria; order Pseudomonadales; family Pseudomonadaceae; genus Pseudomonas; species Pseudomonas sp. zfem002. Next base: position 18,957 of record NZ_JAVYJH010000008.1, read on the forward strand.
GATGCGTCGATTGCTTTCCCTGCTGCTGCTCGTCTGCCTGCTGCCCGTGGGCGGTGCCCAGGCGACAGGTCGCGACGGCAACCTCGGGCTGTTCGCCGGCAAGCTGCGCATGGCGGCCCGGGCGCCGGTGAACGTGGTCCAGCTTGGCGATTCGCATACCGCCGCCGACCTGTTCAGCGCCGAACTGCGCCGGCTGTTGCAGCAGGACCATGGCGACGGCGGTATCGGCCTGATCTCGGCCGTGCCGGTCCCGGGCACCCGCTACGAACAGGTCGTGCTCAAGGCGGCCGAAGCGCAATGGCAACTGGTGTCGGCACGCAACCAGCACAGCGAACAGTTCCCGCTGGGCGGCTACCTGGCGCTGCCGCAGGTGGAAAAGGCCACGGTGCGCATCGAGGCGCGCCAGGCGGATGAGCAGCGCTATCGGGTTTCCGCGCTGTACCAGGCGCAGCAGCACGCCAGCCTGGAGGCCCGCGACGGGCAGAACCCGGATCGCCGGGTGATGCTGGCCGCCAGCGGCGGGCAGTGGCGTTTCAGTCCGCTGCTGAACAACGCACGCCTGCCGCTGCAGTTGTCGGTGGAGGCGCCGGCGGGGCTGGCGCTGGGCGGCTGGTATGTCCAGGGGCAGCAGAATGCCGGGGTGACCCTTTCCGCGCTGGGCATCAATGGCGCGCAACTGACGGTGACGGACAAGTGGCAGGCGGGCTGGCAGGAAACCCTCAGGGCGTTGCGCCCGGACCTGCTGATTTTGGAGTACGGGACCAATGAAGCCTTCGATCCGCGCTTCGACCCGCAGCAGTACCGCGAGCAACTGACCCGCATCGTGGGCGACCTGCGCCGCCAGTTGCCCCGTGCGCTGATCGTCCTGCTCGGGCCGCCGGACTCGATCAGGCAGCGCACTGCCCAGGGCTGCGCGGCGCGGGTGCCGCAGGGGTTGGCCGGGATCATCGAGGCGCAGCGCGAGGTGGCGCAGGCGAACGGCGCGCTGTTCTGGGACTGGCAGGGGTTCATGGGCGGGCCGTGCTCGATCGAGCAGTGGCAGGCTAACGGGCTGGCGCGGGGGGACCTGATTCACCTGACGGCGGAGGGCTATCGCAGGAGTGCGGGTGGGTTCTATGGGTTCTTGCGCAAGGCGTTGGGGTTGCGCTGAGTTCGGGGGCCGCGTTGCGGCCCTTCGCGGTGGTTCGTCACACGACAAGCCTCGCTCCTACGAGGGATCGGCGTCTTCCCGTAGGCGCGAGGCTTGCCCGCGAATACCTGTCAGTTCTTCGCGGTCTTGACGCCAGGCTCCAGCTTCACCGTCTCCTCCAGGGTGAAGCGCCCCAGCGGGTTCTGCGTGAAGTTCTGGATATTGCTACGCGAGATATTGATGTACGGGCTGTAGTACAGGTCGATCCAGTTCACGTCCTGCTTCGCCAGTTTCTGCAGTTCCTGGTACATCTGTCCGCGCTTGACCGGATCGGTCTCCACCCGCGCCGCGGCGACCAGGTCCTTGACCTTGTCGTTCTTGTAACGGGTCATGTAGTTCTGGTTGGAGTCATGCCCGAGCACGAAGGTGGTCTTCTGGTCCGGGTCGAGGATGTCGTTGGTCCAGTACATCACCGACAGGTCGTAGTCGCCGTCCACCAGCATCTGCCAGCTCGCGGTGGGGTCGACCTTCTGCAGGTTGGCGGTGATGCCGACGTCCTTCAGTTGCTTCTGCACCAGCACGGCGATCTGCTCGTCGGCCTCGTTGCCGGCGTTGACCACGTAGTTGAGCTTGAGGCCTTCGGCGCCGGCCTTCTTCAGCAGTTCGCGGGCCTTGGCCGGGTCGAACGGACGCTGCAGGTTGTCGGCCTTGTGGTACAGCGCACCCTTCGGAATGTACGAGTAGGCGACTTCGCCGTGACCGAAGGTGACGGTGTCGACCAGCGCCTTCTTGTCGATTGCCAGGTCGATTGCCTCGCGCACTTCCTGCTTGCCCAGCAGGCCCTTGGCGTGGTTGATCAGCAGGTGGTCTTCGCGGGTGGATGGGTCGCTGTGGATGGTCAGGCTCGGGTCTTTCTTCAACTCGTCGACCTGGGAGAACGGCACGAAGATCGCCGTGTCCAGCTCGCCGGCGCGGACCTTGAGCATGCGCGTGTTGTCGTCGGGAATGGAGATCCACTCGACGCCATCCAGGCTGACCTTGTCGGCTTCCCAGAAGTTGGGATCCTTCTCCAGGATCACCCGGTCGCCATGCACCCATTCCTTGACCCGGAAGGCACCCGAGGTCACCGGCTCCTGGGCGTAGGCGTCCTCGCCCATGCGTTCCATGGCCTTCTTCGACACGATCGACAGGTTGGCGGTGCTCAATTGCGAGAGGAACGGCACCGACTTGCTCTTCAGGGTCACCACCAGGGTGCGGTCGTCGACCGCCTTGGCGTCGGCGATGTCCTTGTAGGCGTCGGACCACATGGAGCCCGGGTTGTCGCGGATACGCAGGAGGGTGAAGGCGCCATCCTCGGCGGTGATCGGCGAGCCGTCGGAGAACTTGGCGTTGCGCATCTTGAAGGTGTAGGTCAGGCCGTCGTCGGAGACCGTCCAGCTTTCCGCCAGGCCAGGCACCAGCCTGGTGCCGCTGTTGTCGACCCGGACCAGCACGTCGTAGACGTTGCCGAACACCCAGCTGTCGCGGTTCTGCGCACTCTTGATCGGGTCGAAGGTGGTGCTTTCCTCACGGCAACCGATGGTCAGTACGCCGGCGGCCTGGGCCACGCCGCTGGTCACGGCGCTGGCAGCCAGCAGGGCGGCGGTGAGTAACTTCAATGCTCCGGGTTTCATGCTCAAGCTCCATTTGATGATGTGGTTGGATCAGAACAGCGGCTCCGTATGGACGCAGGCGTATTGCCGCGCGCCCAGCGAATGGGTCGGCGGTGCGCTTTGCCGACAGGCCGGCAGGGCATGCCGGCAGCGGGGATGGAAGGCGCAACCGGTCGGCAGGTGCAGCGGGCTCGGCGGTTCGCCCGGCAGCGGTTGCTCGGGCAGGCGGCGGGCCGGGTCGATGTCGGCGATGGACTGGATCAGGGCGGCGGTGTACGGGTGGCGCGGAGACTCGAAAACCTCGCGCACCGGGCCTTCCTCGACGATCCGCCCCAGGTACATCACTGCCACGCGGTCGCACAGGCGGCGCACCACGGTGAGGTCGTGGGTGATGAACAGCAGCGCGAGGTCCATGCGTTCGCGCAGCTCCAGCAGCAGGTTGATGATCTGGCCCTGGATCGACACGTCGAGGGCGGCAACGCATTCGTCGGCGATGATCAGCCGCGGCTCGATGGCCAGGGCGCGGGCGATGCCGACCCGCTGGCACTGGCCGCCGCTGAGGGCGCGCGGCTTGCGTTCGGCCAGTTCGGGGCGCAGGCCAACCCGTTCGAGCAGTTGCGCGACCCGCGCGGCGACCTGGTCGTCCGCCACCTTGCGCTGCACCCGCAGCACTTCGGCAAGGATCTCGCCGACGCGCTGGCGCGGGTTCAGGGCGCTGTACGGGTCCTGGAAGATCATCGCGGTTTCACGGCGCAGGCGGGCGATATCGGCCTTGCTGCCGTGGGCCATGTCGATGCCGTCGAAGAGGATCTGCCCGTCGGCCACCGGGGCCAGGTGAAGGATGGCCCGGGCCAGGGTGCTCTTGCCGCAGCCGGACTCGCCGACCAGGCCGAGGGTTTCCCCGGCGGCCAGGTGCAGCGAGGCGCCGTTGACCGCGCTGACCTTGCGCGGGCGCAGGCTGAACAGGCCTTCGCCGGCGGCGGGGAACTGCACCCGCAGGTCCTTGACCTGCAACAGCGTGGTCATGACCAGCCTCCGGCGAGCAGCGGCGTGTGGCAGGCCAGGCGATGGCCGGGTTCGCTCTCGCGCAGTTCCGGCAGGTGCTCGCGGCAGCGCGTCGAGGCCTGCGCGCAACGCGGACCGAAGCGGCAGCCGGGAGGCATGTCGCCCAGCAGCGGCGGTTGCCCGCCGATGGTGTTCATCAGGCGCTGGCCACTGTCCGCCGCCGGGTGGCAGGCGAGCAGGCCGGCGCTGTACGGGTGTTGCGGCCGGGCCAGCACCTGCGTCTTGCTGCCGTGCTCGCAGAGGCGCCCGGCGTACATCACGGCGATGCTGTCGCAACTCTGCGCGACCACGCCGAGGTCGTGGCTGATGAGGATGATCGACAGGCCGCGGCGGTCGCGCAGGTCGAGCAGCAGGCGCAGGATCTGCGCCTGCACGGTGACGTCCAGCGCCGTGGTCGGTTCGTCGGCGATCAGCACCCTGGGGCTGCAGCCCAGGGCCACGGCGATCATCGCCCGCTGGCGCATGCCGCCGGAAAACTCGTGGGGGTAGTTGTCGACCCGCGACCGCGGATCGGGAATCCCCACCTGGCGCAGCACTTCGATGGCTTCGGCCCGCGCTTCGCGGCGCGAGGCGCCCTGGTGCAGGCGGATGCCCTCGGCAATCTGTTCGCCGATGCGCATCAGCGGATCGAGGTGGCTGCTCGGGTTCTGGAAGATCATCCCCAGTTCACGCCCGCGCATCTGGCGCATGCCGGCCTCGTCCAGCTGCAGCAGGTTCTTCCCGGCCAACTCTACCGCCGTGCCCTCGACCCGCAGGCTGGGCGAGGGCAGCAGGCGCATCAGCGCGCGGCAGGCCATGGTCTTGCCCGAGCCGGATTCGCCCACCAGGCCGAGGATCTCGCCTTGGCCAAGGCTGAACGACAGGCGATCGACCACCGCGATGTCGCGCCCGTCGATACGGGCGATCACGCTGAGATCTTCGACGCGCAGCAGGGCGGTGCTCATGAACGGTCTCCCAGGCGTTCGGCGACGCCATCGGCGAGCAGGCTGAAACCCATCGCCAGGGTCACCACGGCCAGGCCGGGGAAGGTGCAGATCCACCAGGCGCTGGTGATGAGGCTCTGACCTTCTGCAACCATCGTGCCCCATTCGGCGGTGGGCGGCTGCACGCCGAGGCCGAGGTAGCTGACCGCGGCGCCGTTGAGCAGGACCAGCACGGCGTCGGACATGCAGAACACCACCGAGCTGAACAGGGCGTTGGGCAGCAGGTGGCCGAAGAGGATGCGCCGGTGGCTGAAACCGAGGCTCTTCGCGGCCAGGGCGAAATCGCTTTCCTTGAGCACGAGGATCTGCGCGCGGATCAGCCGGGCGTAGGACACCCAGCCGACCAGGGCCATGGCGATGTAGAAACTGCCCAGGCCGGGGCCGAGGATGGCCATGATCGCCAGCATCAGGACCAGGAAGGGGAAGGCCAGGACGATATCGATCAGGCGCATGCACAGCGCGTCGAAGCGCCCGCCGATGTAGCCGGAAATCGCCCCGATGCAGGTGCCGAGGAGGAACGGGAAGATCACGCCGATCAGGGCCATCTGCAGGTCGATGCGGGCGCCCCAGATCACCCGCGAGAGGATGTCGCGACCGAAGTTGTCGGTGCCGAAGGGGTGCGCGAGGGTCGGTGCGAGCAGGCGCAGGTCGCCGTTCTGCTGCAGTGGATCGTAGGGCGCGACCCAGGGCGCGAACAGCGCCAGCAGGCCCCAGCCGAGGACGATGGCGAGACCGCAATACAGGGTCAGGCGGCCATCGCCGAGGTTCCAGCGCAGGCGCCAGCGTGTGGGCAGGGCGACGCTCGGGTTGCTCATTGGATCTTCACCCGCGGGTCGATGGCGGTGGTCACCACGTCGGCGATGAAGTTCACCGCCACGGTGGCGCAGGCCAGGACCATGGCCACGCCCTGGACCACCATGTAGTCGCGGGTGAAGATCCCGCGCACCAGCAACTGGCCGATGCCGGGCAGGGAAAACAGGCTCTCGATCACCACCGTGCCGCTGATCAGCCAGCCGATGTTCACTGCCAGCAGGTTGACCGTCGGCACCATCGAGTTGGGCAGCACGTGGCGCCGGAACACGGCGTTCTCCGAGAGGCCGCGGGCGCGGGCGGCGGTGACGTGGTCGGCCTGCAGTTCGAGGAGCATGCTGGCGCGCAGGTTGCGGACCAGCACCGCCGAGAGGGCCAGGGCGATGGTCAGGCAGGGCAGCACCAGGTGGTGGAGTTTGTCCGGCCACTCGCGGCCATAGCCGGACACCGGGAACAGCCCCCAGTGCACGCTGAACAGCAGGATCAGCATCAGCCCCAGCCAGAACGCCGGCAGGCCGAGGCCGGCGGTGGTGAACAGGCGGATCAGGTTGTCGGCCCAGCCGCCCTTGTTGCGTGCGGCGACGGTGGCCAGCGGCACGGCGATCAGCAACGCGAGGAGCACGCTGCCGGCCACCAGCATCAGGGTCGGCTCGATCCGTGTCGAGATCAGCTTCAAGGCATCGACCCGGTACAGCAGGGACTGGCCGAGATCGCCGTTGAGCAGGTTCTTCAGGAAGTACAGGTACTGCACCCAGATCGGCTCGTCGAGGCCGAACTGGGCGCGGATCTTCTGGATCGCGTCTGGCGTGCTGCGCGAGCCGAGCAGCACCCGCGCCGGGTCGCCGGGAATCGAGCGGACCAGGACGAAGGTGATGACGCTGATGCCGAACAGCACCGGCAGCAGTTGCAGCGGGCGGGTGAGAACGAAGCGGTAGCGCGCCAGGTTCATCGATCAGCCCCGGTTGCGTTGGAGGAAGTCCAGCAACACCGGGAAGTAGGCCGTGGGCTCCTCGTAGAACGGCATGTGGCTGCTGTTGGGGAACACCTGCAGCTGTGCGTCCTGTAGCGCCAGCTTCATGCGCATGGCGCAGGCCGGGGTGAGCTCGTCGTGCTGGCCGGTGGTGATCAGCACCGGCATGCGCAAGTCGCCCATCTCCTTGAGCCGGTTCCAGTCCTTCAGGTTGCCGGTATAGAGGAACTCGTTGGGGCCCTGCATGGTGCAGTACGGGCCCATGTTCCAGTCATCCAGGGAGCGCCGGACCGGCGCCGGCCACTCGTCGAGGCGGCAGACATGGCGGTAGTTGAGCAGGGTGATGGCGGCCTGGTACTGCGGGTGGTCGAGCTGGCCGAGGGCTTCGAAGCGCTGCATCATCGCCACCGTCTCGCTGCCGAGGGCGCCGCGCAGGCGGTCGAGCTCGCTGGAGAGGTGCGGGATGTCGGCGGCGGTGTTTTCCAGGATCAGGCTTTTCAACGCCTGCGGGTGATGGATGGCGTACTCGATGGCCAGCCAGCCGCCCCAGGAATGCCCGAGCAGGTGGACGCGGCCGAGGTCGAGGGCCTGGCGCAGGGTTTCCACCTCGGCGACATAGCGGGTGATGTTCCACAGGGCGGTGTCGTCGGGGCGGTCGGAGGCGCCGGTGCCGAGCTGGTCGAAGGTGACCACCCGGTAGCCCTTGTCCTTGAGCCAGGCATGGGCATCGCGCAGGTAGTCGCAGGGCAGGCCGGGTCCGCCGTTGAGGAGCAGCAGCACCTCGTCGCCTTCGCCGTAGCTGTAGGCCACGAGATTATGGCCATCGACCGAAACGTCGAACTGCTGGTCGGGTTGGATCTCACGCCACATCGCTACTCTCCTGTCGGCAATGGTATTCGGCTATACCCTGCGCAGGAGATTGCTTCGCCTACAAGCTAGTATTTCCTATAGGTTTCGTCTGGCAGTCCCGCGCCGAGCCGTGGCATTCTACTTGGCGGACTTCAAGATGGAAATCCGGCCGGGGTACACACACACAGGGAGTGCAAGGAATGCGGGCCAAGCTGGCTGACCTCAATGCCCGTCTGTTGTCTGGCAGGAGCCTGGACGAACAGATGGACGCCGCCGCGGAGCTGGCGGCGGAACTGGGCTTCGACGCCCTGTCCTACGACTACACGGCGGTCCCGCTGGACCCTGTGGGCGAAGTGCTCACACCCACCGTGGTCAGCGTGCGCAATACCCCCGAGGACTGGGAAGACCTCTGGTGTTCCGAGGGCTACTACCAGATAGACCCGGTGCAGCACCTGGCGATCACCTCCATTGCGCCATTCGTCTGGTCCTACCGGCCCGAGGACGAGACCGTCCTGCAACGCCACCTCGACCACCGTCATGCCCCCGTCAGCGGCTACCTGCAGGATGCCCAGCTGGGCTGCGGTGTCACCGTGCCCATCCACCTGCCCCGGGGCGGCCTCGCCACCCTGACAGGGTTGCGCGCCCACACCAGCGAGCGCGACCTGGCCGAAGCCCGTCATTTTCTCGCCGACTTCAGTCTGCTCGCCCATTCCCTGCAGGAGGCCGCCTATCCGCTGCTATTGAAGGAAGGCGCGAACAAGGCCATCCGCCTCACCCGGCGCGAACTGGAATGCCTGCGCTGGGCCGCCGAGGGCCTGACCGCGGCGCAGATCGCCGAACAGCTGAACCGCTCGCTGGCAACCATCTCCCTGCACCTGACGTCGGCCATGCACAAACTTGGTGCAAGAAATCGCGTGCAAGCGGTAGCCCGTGCCGTGCATTACCGGCTTCTTGATATCTGACGACGGAAAAATCGCGAAAACCTAGAGAATTCTCTAGTTATGCACTGACGCGCTGGCGGCTATCGTGTGTCCTACAGTTCACACGGAGCCCGATGAAATGGAACTCATCAAATCGCGTGAAGGTTTTGCCCCTTTCGGCAGCTACCAGACCTGGTACCGCATCACCGGTGACCTGGAGTGCGGACGCACGCCGCTGGTCATCCTGCATGGCGGGCCGGGCTGCACCCATGACTACGTCGATGCCTACAAGGATGTCGCCGCCGGTGGCTATCCCGTCATCCACTACGACCAGCTGGGCAACGGCCGCTCGACCCACCTGCCGGACAAGCCGTCGTCGTTCTGGACGCCGCAGTTGTTCCTCGACGAGCTGGACAACCTGCTCGAACACCTGGGCATCCAGGAGCGCTATGCGGTTCTCGGCCAGTCGTGGGGCGGCATGCTCGGCAGCCTGCACGCGGCACGCCGTCCGGCGGGCCTGCGCTGCTTCGTGATCGCCAACTCGCCGGTGGACATGCGTGTCTGGGTCGAGGAAGCCAACCGCCTGCGTGCCGAGCTGCCGCCGCAAGTCCAGGAAACCCTGCTGCGCCACGAAGCCACGGGCGACTTCAGTGCTCCGGAATACCTTGCCGCGACCCGGGTGTTCTACGACCGTCACGTCTGCCGCCTGGACCCCTGGCCGGACGAGGTGGTGCGGACCTTCGAGCAGGTCGATGCCGATCCGACCGTGTACCGCGCCATGGCTGGCCCGAACGAGTTCCACATCATCGGCAACACCAAGGACCTGAGCGTCCTCGACTGCCTGGGCAAGATCGACGTGCCGTGCCTGCTGATTTCCGGGCGCTACGACGAAGCGACCCCGCTGGTGGTCAAGCCGTTCATCGACATCATCCCGGGGATCCGCTGGGCGTTGTTCGAGAACTCCAGCCACATGCCGCACGTCGAAGAACGGGTGGCGTGCATGGGCACCGTGGTGACCTTCCTCGACGAGAATCTCTGATTTCCCTTTGGCCGCCTGGCGGCCAGTTTTTTTCCCTTGCTCAGGCCTGTCGTGGCGTTTCGCCCGGTGGGCCTGAGTTCTTTGTGGCGCCTGCAACCTCGGCATCAGCCCACGCAAGCCGCCTCCCGCCATTCCTTCGGCGACACCCCGTAGAACTCGCGAAATACCCGGCTGAAATGCGACAGGTCGTTGAAGCCCCAGGCGAACGCCAGTTCAGAGATGCGTATGCCGCCGTTGAGCGGGTTGCCCAGTTCGGCGCCGCATCGTTCCAGGCGCCTGCGCAGCACGTAGCGCATCAGCGAACTGCCTTCGCGTTCGAACAGCTTGCCGATGTAGCGGCTCGACAGGCCGGTGGCACAGGCGACCTGCTGGGCATTGAGCGCCGGGTCGCGCAGGTGGTCGTTGATGTACAGCTTGACCCGGGTCAGGGTCAGAGCCTGGGTCCGGGTGTGCTCGCGGTCGCTGGGCTGCAGGTTGCCCAGGGTCAGCGCGATGAGGTGGGTGGCCGACTCCGAAAGCCGCGCCATTTCGGCGGGCGTGAACTGGCCAATCTGGGTCGACAGGGTTTCGAGAAACGCACGCAGCACCCGGCCGGTGGGGGTATCGAGGGATACGCGGGTGGCGGTGCGCGAGTCCATGTCCACCACCAACTGGTTGAGGCTGGCGCGCGGCACGCTGATGATGATCTGCCGCCAGTCGTGGTCGAACACCAGGTGGTGGGGGCGGGTGGCGTCGTAGATGGAAAACTCGCCGGGACCGATGCGCGCGCGGTTGCTGCCTTGCTCGAGGCATTCCTGGCCTTCGAGCATCAGCACGGCGAAGTACTTGTCTTCGTCGCGACAACGCGGCTGCAGGTGGCGGCGGTTGACCGCCTGGGCCGCCGCGCCGACATCGCTGACCCGCAGCAGCTCGCATTTCTGCGAGCGCACCTTGCCGTAGAAGGCTGGATTGGGCAGGGCGCCGATTTCCACATCGGCGAACAGGCGCAGGATCATTTCGCGCCAGTAGTCCACCCGATCATTGACGTTGTTGCTCAGGGTCGCCAGCTCGATGCTGTCGCTCGCCCAGTTGGCGGGGTACGGCTGGCCCCCGGTTGATTGCTTGATCATCGACGAAACACCCCAGTTATCGGTTTTTTTCTCAGGATGAATCTTCAGCCCGCCGTCCCCCGTTCCGTGGTGGCGTCCGCGCCTGTCAGGCCCGGTGCGGCGGGTGGTGGGGCGCATACAGCAGCCCCATCGCCCGCCGATCGCTGCAGGATCATTGATACACCAGGCAACCCCCACCCGCTACTGCATCGGACGCAAGGGCCGACCCAGCACAGCTTTTGTTCCGTTTCAGCCAAGAAGCAAAGGGCGTGGACTCTCATCCTTGAGTCACCGGCGGGGAGGGTCGCCGGTCCTGTTTTCCAGCAGGAACCTGGCCAGGACAGCCGGCAATTCGAATGCCCCTGCGAGGGCCCTGACTCAAGGCAAAAATCATGAAAACAACAAGCCTTTCGTTTTGCGATCTGAAGCGTTCCGTGATCTGTGGTCTGTTGCTGATCGGTGTGTCGTTCTCCAGCATGGCGGTGGAGGTGGCCCCGGGCGACTACGAGCAGTACCCCGCGGGCGCCACCATCGGCGTGGTCTATTACCAGCACGCCAGCACCGACGCCCTGCGCGTCGACGGCCATTCGGCCAGCTCCGACTTCAACCTCACCTCCGACATCGGCATCCTGCGTCTGCTCCACGTCATCCAGGTCAACGACAAGGTCACCGTCGATCCGCAGTTCCTGCTGCCCTTCGGCCATGTCTCCGGTGGTGCCGACGCCTCGGCGCTGGGCAGCACCAGCGGCGTCGGTGACCTGATCCTCACCGCGCCGATCAAGCTGCTGCTCAACAGCGCCCGCGACACCCTCAGCGTCAACGCCTACCTCTACGTGCCCAGCGGCAGCTACGACAAGGACGACGCCCTCAACCTCGGCGAGAACCGCTGGAAAGTGGATTTCCAGGGCGCCTACATCAAGCATTTCGGTGACAAGTGGGCGGTCGACCTGATCGGCGATGCCATCTGGTATGGCGACAACGATGACTATGGCCCGGCCTCCATGACCCTCAAGCAGAAAGTCTCCTACGGCGCGCAACTGATGGGCCGCTACATGCCCGATCCGGCCACGGCGCTGGCGGTGGGCGTCGGCCAGCTGTGGGGCGGCGAGAGCGAGGTCGACGGGGTCGACCAGGACAACCGCCAGCGCACCACCAACGTCCGCTTCAGCGCCACGCGCTTCTTCACCCCCAAGGATCAGCTGCAGTTGCAGCTTGGCCGCGACCTGGCGGTGGAGAACGGTCCGCGTGAGGACTTCCGCCTCAACCTGCGCTACGCCCACATCTTCTAAGTGATCCCCCGTACCTGCCCCTTACAACAACAAAACGAGGTCAGCCAGATGGAATCCGCAATCGACAAGCACCTGATTTGTCCGCGCCTGCGTGCGCGCCGCGTCGACGATGACTACACCCCGCCATTCCCGGCCTGGGTCGGTCGCGCCGGCAGCCATATCACCCAGTACGTCATGGCCTACCTGGGCGTGCAGGGCAAGGGCGAAAGCCAGTTGAGCGCGGTGTGCGGCGCGCTGCGCCAGATCGTCGGCCAGCTGGGCCTGGACAACGGCCCGCAGCACTACGACATGGCCCATTACGTCGATGCCGCCGGCTACGACAACATGGTCGCCATCGCCTACTGGGAAAACCCGGCGAGCTTTGCCCGCTGGCAAGCGGACTCGCGGGTGGACGGCTGGTGGAACGGTGAACAGCGCGGCGGCGACGGGCTGGGTTACTTCCGTGAGATCGCCAGTCCCGGTGTGGAGCGCTTCGAAACCCTCTACGCCATGCCCGAAGGCATGGAAGGCATAGGCCTGGCGATGGGCGAGCGCAGCGGCGAGATCCAGGAGCACGGCTACTGGGGTTCGATGCGCGATCGCATTCCGCTGTCGCAGACCGACGCCATGCAGCCGTCCGGTGAGCTGAGCGCCAGCCGCGCGCCCGGCCGGGTCAGGGTCGGCGGTCACGAGAACCTGGTGATCATCCGCTCCGGCCAGGACTGGAGCGAGACCGTGGACAAGGAGCGCGACCTCTACCTTGGCGAGATGGAGCCGGTGCTGCGTGCCGGCATGGATTTCCTGCGCGACGACGGCCTGCCGGTGGGCTGCTACAGCAACCGCTACATGCAGCACATCGATGCCCGCGGCCAGCGCGAGGAGAAGAGTTTTTCGGTGAGCCACTGGCGGTCCATGTCGCACCTGGAGCGCTGGTCCGAATCGCACCCGACCCACATCGAGATCTTCGGCACCTTCCTGCGCATGGTGCAAAGCCTGCAGGGCGAGCTGAAATGGAAGGGCTATCACGAAGTCAGCGTGCTGCGTGCCGAGGACCAGCACTACGAATACATCAACTGCCATGCCGGCACCGGCCTGTTGCGTGGCGTCTGAAGCCGCCCGCGCAAGGAGAACACCATGAGCGATCACAACAGTGTTGCGCCGGCGTCCGCGGCCGAGCGCGCCTTCGCCTTGAAACAGGCGCTGGAAGAGAAGGGCCTGGTGCCCGAGGGCTATGTCGAGCATTTCACCGAGGTGATGGAAAACGACTTCGACCCGGCCAACGGTGCCCGCGTGGTGGCCCGCGCCTGGGTCGATCCGGCCTATCGCGAACTGCTGCTGCGCGACGGCACCGCCGCCTGCGACCAGTTCGGCTACACCGGCGTGCAGGGCGAATACATCGTTGCCCTGGAAAACACCCCGGCCCTGCACAACGTCATCGTCTGCACCCTGTGTTCCTGCACGGCCTGGCCGGTGCTGGGCCTGCCGCCGGACTGGTACAAGAGCTTCGAGTACCGGGCGCGGGTGGTCCGCGAGTCGCGCACGGTACTGCGGGAAATGGGCCTGGACCTGCCGCAGGACGTGGCGATCCGGGTCTGGGATACCACCGCCGAGACGCGCTACATGGTGCTGCCGATGCGTCCGGCAGGTACCGACGGCTGGAGCGAGGCCGATCTCGCCAGCCTGGTGACCAAGGACGTGCTGATCGGCATCGCCCGGGCCGAGGTGGGTGTGCGGGTCGATCACAGTGCGGGAGGGCATTGAGATGGATGGCATTCATGACCTGGGCGGTGTCCAGGGCTTCGGCCCGGTGGCGCACACCGCCAACTCCCTGAGCTACAGACCGGTGTTCCACCAAGACTGGGAGCATCTGGGCTACAGCCTGTTGTTCCTCGGTGCCGGCGAGCTGGCCTTGTTCAACGTCGACGAGCTGCGCCACGCCATCGAGCGCATGGCGCCGCAGCAGTACCTGGCGTCCAGTTACTACGACCGGATCATCGTCGGTACGGCCTCGCTGTTCGTCGAAAAGGGCGCATTGCAGCGGGAACGCCTGGAGCAGCTGGCGGGTGGGGCCTATCCACTGGCCTTGCCGCTCGGCCCCGGGCGCGAGGCGCGGCCGCCGCGCGAGCCGTTCGTGGTGGGCGATGACGTGCGGGTGCGCGACGAGTTCGTCAGCGGCCATATCCGCATGCCTGGCTATGTGCGCGGCAAGCACGGGGTGGTGCTGCACCGCACCACTCACGCCTGGCCGTTTCCCGATGCCGTGGGGCATGGCGGGTCGAGCCCCAGCGAGCCCACCTACCACGTGCTGTTCACCACCCGCGAGCTGTGGGGCGATGCCGCGGACGAGGGCACGGTGGTGGTCGATCTGTTCGGTGGCTACCTGGAGCGGTGCGAGCCGCCGCCGCGCAGCCTGTTCGGTGGCTACCTGGAGTCGTACGAGTCGCCTTCGCGCAGCACTCAGGCCCGTTGAACACCGGTTCCCCGTATGGCAGGCAGCGCCTGCCATACCGTTCACTCCTTTTCAGCGAGAGATTTCATGACCATTCGCAGACCTGATCCCAGCGAACTCGACGGTATCGCCGCCGACTTCGGCATCACCCTCAGCGCCGCGCAACTGGCTGCCTATCACGCAGTCCTGCAGGCCAATTTCGACGCTTACGACCAACTCGATGCGCTGCCCGATTTTCTTCCGGCGGTGCGCTATCCGCGCAAAGCCGTGTACCAGCCCGACGCCGACGAGAATCGGCTGGGCGCCTGGCAGTGCCGGACGCTGATCCACGGCCGGCCCACCGGTCCGCTGGCAGGCAAGCGGGTGGCGATCAAGGACAACATCGCCGTCGCCGGCGTGCCGATGCTCAACGGCACCTTCACCCTCGACGGCTACGAGCCGGAAGTGGACGCCACGGTGGTCACCCGTCTGCTCGACGCTGGCGCCACCATCACCGGCAAGTCCGTGTGCGAGGCGCTGTGCTTCTCCGGTGGCTCGCACACCTCGGCCAGCGGTCCGGTGCACAACCCGCGGCGCCATGGCTATTCCACGGGGGGCTCGTCGTCCGGTTCGGCGGCGCTGGTGGCGGCGGGCGACGTGGACATGGCGGTGGGCAGCGACCAGGGTGGCTCGGTGCGTATTCCGGCGGCCTATTGCGGCGTGTACGGCATGAAACCAACCCACGGACTGGTGCCCTATACCGGTGCCATGCCGATCGAAACCACCCTCGATCACCTGGGGCCGATCACCGCCACGGTGCGTGACAACGCGCTGATGCTGGAGGCGATGGCCGGTGTCGATGGTCTCGATCCGCGCCAGGCGTTCGTCGGCCAGGTGGGGGGCTATGTCGAAGCGCTGTCCCGCGGTGTGGCCGGGTTGCGCATCGGTATGCTGCGCGAGGGCTTCGGTCATGCCAATTCCGAGCCGGAAGTGGACGAGGCCGTGCGCCGGGCGGCGGGACTGTTCCGCGAGCTGGGGGCCAGCGTGCAGGAGGTATCGCTGCCGATGCACAGTGCCGGCCCGGCCATCTGGCTGGCGATCGCCGCCGAGGGTGCGACGCAGCAGATGATGAAAGGCAACAGCCACGGTTTCAACTGGCGCGGTCTGTACCTCGGCGGCATGATCGGCCACCACGCCCGCTGGCGCGAACGGGCCGACGAACTGCCGGACACGGTCAAGACCACCCTGATCCTCGGCGAATACATCAACCGCCAGTACCAGGGGAGCCTGTACGGCAAGGCGCAGAATCTCGCCCGGGCGTTGCGGGCGGCCTACGACGAGCTGTTCGAGGAATTCGACCTGCTGCTGTTGCCGACCGTGCCGCTGCGTGCGACGCCGTTGCCGGCCAGCGATGCCGGGCTGGAGGAGACGCTGGGCCGGGCCTTCGAGATGATCGGCAACACCTGCGGTTTCGACGCCAGTGGTCATCCGGCAATGTCGATCCCGTGCGGGGCGAGTGACGGCTTGCCGATCGGCTTGCAACTGGTCGGGCGGTACTTTGGCGAGGGCGATATCTATCGGGCGGCGTATGCCTTCGAACAGAGTGCCGGCCTGGCTGAATAGGTGGGAAGCGCTGGCTCCGCCGGAGACCATCGGAGCCAGGCGCCCGTCATGCACAACTAGTGAAAGGCCGGTAACGAAAGCAACAAGTGGATGAGGTCGCTTATCCGCCGACTGTTTGTTTTTTCCAGCAACCGGGAAATATGGGTACGCACGGTTGGAAGTTTTACCGAAAGGCTCAGTGCGGCCTCGGCAGGCGAACGACCATGAAGCAGTTGAACGGCCACTCTCGCTTCGGCGGCCGTACAACTGTAGAAGTCCTTCAGCCACCTGACGGTACTCTCGGTGTCGAGGTGAGGATTGTTGAATAACAGCAGCGCACTTCCCTCGGCAGTTACAGCCTCTCCCAGACAGCTGGAGGCCGACAGCGGTATCACGCACACCATGCCGGTGGAGTCACCCTGCTGCAGCTTGAGTACCCCAGGCTCTCCCGAGCAGAGAGTACCGTCCAGCTCCAGCACTCCTCGGCGTACGTTGCAGGCATTGCGAATGAGCTCCAGCAGCGCACTGTGGGTTTTCGTGGACTTGCATACCAGTCTGCTCGACTCCAGCTTCATGCCTGGATTTTTTTGCAGCAGTTGCACGGCCTTCTGGTTTAACTGAACAACGATCGCTCCCTCCTGGCAAACGACTGCGGGATGAGCCAGACGCTCCAGAAACTGCTGGCCGGTCGCCGCGGCCCACGCCCCCTGTTGAAGCCTGCGATTGAGGGCCAGGCTTCGTTGAAGATGGGGCGTCAGCCGTTGAAGCCAGGGCAGATGATGCCCTCGACTGAATGGCCGGTCTTCGTGGATCAGGCCGAGCAAGGTCGATACACCGTTCTGGGTGCTCAGGCTGGTGCCTATCCCGTAGCGCATGCCATGGGGCAAGAGAAAATCCTGATAGAACTCACTCTGGCTGGCGTAGGTAGCGTCAAAGTGTTCATGGCACAAGATCCACTCCCCAGGTCTGGCGGCAGCGCTTTTCGCACCGCGGGGATCGATGCCTCCGTAATATTCCAGGTAGGACGGCGTTGCCGCGAGAATACGATCGGCATCTCCTCCGGCCATCGAAACCAGAATGGCTCTTTCCCGAATGTCGACCAGGTAGAGCTGCGCAATATCTGCTCCGGCCGCTTTGGCAATCAACTCCAGGGCGCGCGGCCAGCGCTCGAATGACCAGGCGGCCTCGTAGATTTCGCCAACCAGTAAATCGTATTCTCCCTCTTTCATTAAAAACCCCAGGCATCAAGCTTTAACATGAAAGAATAACGAGCTGTACAAAGTACAGACCAAAAGCATAGTCGATGAAGGGGTTTGGAAGTGTCGCGTGGTAAGCCGTGTCCAGTGCGGACCCGGCCTTGCAAGGAATAAGCGAGCGGTGCCAGGCGCCACCTGGCAGTGGCGCTCGAGCATTCTGGTCAATCAGTGGAATGAATAGTGTTTATTTTCCACCGGTGTTGGCTTCGCATCGGCCCGAGGGCTTGGAGGAACTGCCGCCAGTGAACTGGGGATAATAGAAATATTTGCCTTGCTCATGCTTGCACGCAATCAACGCATAGGGCTGGGTAGGGTCCAGAGTCATACCCGTCGCTCCGGGATCTTTCCCCTCTGGCTTGATAGTGGCCGGTTGTCCCCCGTTGGAAATGGCAAAGGAACAGGAACTGCTGTCCGAGCCAGGTCGTTTCTTGTAGCAAACGGCAACCGTCACGGTGAATCCGCAATTATTGATGATTCTGGAATGGGTGTTCTGAACAAGAGTGCGCGGTCCGACATGGAGGCAACTCGTGTTCATGAGTTGGCTGTATACCTTGCCATTTGCGTTGCCCGCGGATGCCGTTCGCGCCTGAGCGGACTTGGGATCCTTGGACGGCTTGCTGCTTTCGCTCGCGACAACGGCATCAGTCGCAGTTGGCCAGCCTGCATTCTTATGGCACTCATACAAGCGAATTCGAGGGCTTATATTGTCAAAGCCGGAATCAAGCATGAGCAAGTCATTGCCTGCCATCTTCTCCCACTCGGGTCGAGCGCTGAAGTCGTAATTCTCCATGTAGCCAACCCCGCTGGCCATACTTGCCTTGGCTTTGCGAAGTTCGACATACAAGCTGTCGAGGTATCCCTGCAGGCTCTGGCGGGTGAACTGCTTTGATTGCAATGCCGGTATATTCAGATTTCCCGCCATCGATCCACAACTGTCCGCACCGGCCTGAGCGTAGACAGGTATGCACAGCAGCAGACAGGGAAACAGCTGGCTGATCAATGGTTTGAAACTCAAGGAAAATCCTTTCGCATGTTTTCTCATTTCAATGTGCCTCACCCGTCAAGCAGTTCGATGGCAGACCAGAAAGCCCGCTCCAGACGCAAGATGTCGTGCTGAAAAGCTGTGCCGGGCCTTCGGACATTGCAATGCCGAAGCCAGCGCCCCGCATCATCAAAATTGATGATAGGCAGGATTTTTTTGCACCACGGCGCCATGAGTGCGTTCAAGGATAAGAACGCGGGTTGCGGTGGTGATGTTGCGCAGGGATGAGCCGATTTGGCTGGGCGCAGCTACCGCAGGATATGTTGGGCTTGCGCTGCTGACTGGAGGACGCCCCGCAAAGTACGGGCTGCAGAAATTAAAAAGCCGGCTTGTGGCCGGCTTCTCGGGGACAGTCTTGGCTGGCTTTTGGCAAGCCGCAACCGCCTTCAAATCGTTGGACGACACACTGGGATGTCGTAGGGCGCGGGCTGTGTGAGGCCGCGCCCGGCCCGTGACGTGCAAGCGGCAGTCAGGGGCTGGAGGTGGCGCGTAGCATACTGGGAACGACTCGCAATGCCCAGAGAAAAATGCGCTAGTCCGGACGTTCGCCACGAAACTGCGCCCACCAGAACACCCAGCCGAGGATTTCCAGCTGTTGGCTGCGCGACTGGCCGATGCTGTAGTTCTCGCAGGGAAATCCCTCGCTGTCATGGCTGTGCAGGCGCAAGGTGCCGTTACTGCGCTTGCTCAGGCTGTTGATGCGCAGGTGGCCGTTGTGCAGCACGGCGTAGAGCTCGCCGTCGACCACACGGGTCAGGCCGCGGTCGATGGCCAGCGGCGCGCCGTAGGGAATCAGCGGGGTCATGTTGTAGTCGGGCATGCTCAGGCCGACGGCCTGGGCCGGGTCGACACCCAGGCGGTCGAGGACATGCCGCGGCAGGCTCAGGTAGCGCGCCTCCACCGCTTCAAGCTGGCAACCGCGCAGGTAGTGGAATGGCACCTGGACGTCGTTCTCGCCGTAGGCGAAGAGTGCGCTGTGATCCGGTGCCTCGCTTCGGCACTGGCCGGCATCGCCGCGATTGATCCGCGGCAGGGGTGTGCTGTGCTTGGGGCCTTCGCCGGTGCGCAGCCACTTGCTGCGTACGCACAGCAGTTCGGCGATTTCATCGAGCCGGGCCTGGGGCACGCCACGATGGAACCAGTTGTTCACATGCTGGGGGGTTACCTTGCGCTGCGCCGCGAAGTCCGAAGCACTCAGGTTGCACTCGCTCAGCAGGGCCTTCAATCGATCACCGGATGTATTCATGCGCTCGATTCTAGAGGCCCGGGGCAAGGCTTCCTATAAACATTCGGTTGAGGGTTTGCCGGGTATTTTTAGGGTGTGATTACAGTAGATGCCGACAAGTTTGTAGGACGTTTCTCTATTTATGCTGCGTTCACTGTGTTCGGATGGATCTGTCGCCCGCGCCAACAAAAAAGCCCCGCGAATGCGGGGCTCTTTCGTGGCAAGGAGACTCAGCCCTTGTAGGCTGCGACCGACTTGCTGATCTCGGCGCGGGCAGCGTCAGCGTTGCCCCAGCCATCGATCTTGACCCATTTGCCTTTCTCGAGATCCTTGTAGTTCTCGAAGAAGTGCTTGATCTGTTCCAGCAGCAGGGCTGGCAGGTCGGTGTATTCCTTCACGTCGACGTACAGCTGCGACAGCTTGTCGTGCGGTACGGCGATGATCTTGGCGTCGCCGCCGCCGTCGTCGGTCATGTTCAGCACGCCAACCGGACGGGCGCGGATCACCGAACCTGGAGCGACCGGGTACGGGGTCACGACCAGCACGTCCAGCGGATCACCGTCGTCGGCCAGGGTGTTCGGGATGAAGCCGTAGTTGGCCGGATAGAACATCGGGGTGGCCATGAAGCGGTCAACGAACAGGCAGTCGCTGTCCTTGTCGATCTCGTACTTGATCGGCGCGTGGTTGGCCGGGATCTCGATGGCGACGTAGATGTCGTTCGGCAGGTCTTTGCCAGCCGGGATCTTGCTGTAGCTCATTGGGCGTTGCCCCCGTGTTTGACCAAAAATTGGCCGCGATTATAGGCACATTCGCCAGTGCTTGCCACGCCCGCCCCGATGCTTGACCGTTTCACTCCAGCGCATCTTTGTAGAGCGGATGGCTGGCCTGCAGATGTTGCAGGCGCGCCAGCGGATCCTGGCGATAGAAATGGCGCAATTGCGCGTAGACCGCGGGGTAGGCCTGCATCAGCAGGTCGGGGGCGCTGAAGAAGTATTCGCTGGTGACGGCGAAGAATTCCGCCGGGTTTTCCGCCGCGTAGGGATCGATGGCGGTCTCGGCGTCGGGGTTGCGCTCGAGCTGGCGGTCGAGGTCGTCATAGGCCTGTTGCATGGCCTCGGCCCAGTCGCTGACGCGCATGTCACCGTGCAGCGGCGGCAGGCCATTGGCGCCGCCGTTGAGCATGTCCAGCTTGTGCGCCAGTTCGTGGATCACCAGGTTGTAGCCTTCCCAGCCGCCACTGGCCAGCACGCCGGGCCAGGCCATGATCACCGGCCCCTGTTGCCAGGCCTCGCCGCTGTGTTCGGCGTCCCACTCGTGCTCGATGCCGCTGCTGTCGCGATAGCGCTGCGGACTGAGGAAATCGTCGGGATAGAGGATCAGTTCGTGGAAGCCCTGGTACCAGTTCAACTCGCCCAGGTGCAGTAGCGGCAACTGGGCCTGGGCGGCGAGGAACAGGCGCTCTGTGTCGTCCAGTTCGACGCCGGGCAGGCAGGTCAGGTGCTTGTCGGCGAGAAACAGCACGCAGGCCTCGCGCAGCCACAGGTCCTCGGCCTCGCTGAGGCCGTCGAGGATCGGCAGGCGCTCGCGCACCTGCTGCCATCTCTCTGGGTCGATCGGATGTCGCGCGATCGTCCGGCGCCGTCGCCAGGCGCTGAAACTCCACATGGTGGTCGGTCAGTGCGCCTTGGCCGCGCCACGGTTCATGCGGCCGCGGACCACGCCGATGATCACCGGCAGCAGCGACAGCAGGATAATGGCAACGATCATCAGCGACAGGTTCTGCTTGATGAACGGGACGTTGCCGAAGAAGTAGCCGAGGGTCACCAGGCCGCCGACCCAGAGCACGGTGCCGGCGACGCTGAAGCCGAAGAAGCGCGGGTAGGGCATCTTCGCCACACCGGCGACGAACGGCGCGAAGGTGCGCAGGATCGGCAGGAAGCGCGCCAGGGTCACGGTCTTGCCGCCGTGGCGCTCGTAGAAGTCATGGGTCTGCTGCAGGTAATCGCGGCGGAAGATCTTCGAGTTGGGGTTGCGGAACAGGCGTTCGCCCGCGGTTCGTCCGATCACGTAGTTGGTACTGTCACCGAGGATCGCCGCCAGCATCAGCAGGCCGCCCAGCAGCACCGGGTCCATGCCGCCGCCCGCGGCCACGGCGCCGGCGATGAACAGCAGGGAGTCGCCCGGCAGGAACGGCATCACCACCAGGCCGGTTTCACAGAAGATCACCATGAACAGGATCGCGTAGATCCAGGGACCATAGTTGTTGACCAGCAAGTCGAGGTAGGCATCGAGATGCAGAATGAGGTCCAGCGGGTTGAAATCCATGTACAGCACCTTGTTCAGAACCCGGTCTTGCGGGCGTGCGATGGCTGGCAGTGCGAGGGCGTGAGCGCTACCTGCAGGGGAGGTAAAAATTCACACAGGGCGAAGGGAATCATTATACGGCTACGAGGGGATTCTGCTTACGCAGTTTGTAGCTGAATGTGCGGGACATGTGGGGATGGTCTGGGCCTGCTTTGCAGGCCTTCACGACGGTTCGGCGCCCCGAACCGTCGTGAAGGGCCGCTCAGCGGTCCCGGATCGTTAGTCTCAGTTGATCGGCAGAACGTAGCTCTTGAACTCGGTGTCTTCGCGGAAACCGATCGACTCGTAGGTACGCATCGCCACCTCGTTGTCGCTGCTGGTCGATACGCGCATGCGCACGGCGTTGGTGTCCTTGGCCATGCGCTTGGCTTCGCGCATCAGGTGGTCGGCCACCAGCATGCGCCGCGAGTCTTCGGCGACGTAGATGTCGTTGAGGATCCACACCCGCTTCAGCGATAGCGAGGAAAAACTCGGATACAGCTGGCAGAACCCCATCAGTTTGCTGTCATCGTCGTCCGGCAGGGCCAGATAGATGACCGACTCGCCGCGTTCCAGGCGCTTCTGCAGGAAAGCGCGGGAGCTGTCCGGATAGGGCAGTTGCCCATAGAACTCGCGGTACTTGACGAACAGCGGGGCGAGCAGGTCCAGGTGCTCAAGGGTTGCTTGGATGATTCGCATAAGCAGGCCTCGTGTTTCGTTGGGAATGGCGGCGAATCTCGGGCAGCCGTCGCCCCAGATGCTGCCTAAAGCGGAAAAAAAGCGCAATCGGCGAAAAAGTAGCGGTTACTCAGGACTTTCCAAGTAGGAAGTTTCCGCTTTGTTGCGCGCTTGTTTCCGTTTCCAGTGTTTGTACCTGCGCTTCATCCTTCAGATTCACCCCCGAAAGCTGTCTGCGACAGGCCTCTCGCATCAGGTAGACCAGGCGGTGTGCCGCCATGCCATAGCTCAGGCCTTCGAGGCGGACGTTGGAGATGCAGTTGCGGTAGGCGTCGGTGAGGCCGACTTTCGGGTTCCAGGTGAAATACAGGCCGAGGCTGTCCGGCGAGCTGAGGCCGGGGCGTTCGCCGATGAGAATCACGGTCATCCGCGCGCCGAGCAGTTCACCGATCTCGTCGGCGACCGCCACGCGGCCCTGTTCCACCAGCAGGATCGGCGCGGTCGACCAGCCGTCGCCGGCGATCTGCTCTTCCAGGCGGGTGAGAAACGGCAGGGTGTGGCGGTGCACGGCCAGGGCGGACAGGCCATCGGCGACCACGATGGCCAGGTCGACCCCGCCCGGATTGTCGCGGGCATGCTCGCGCAGGCGTTCGGCGGAGTCCTCGTGCAGGCGTCGGCCCAGGTCCGGGCGCTGCAGGTACTGATGACGATCCTGGGCGGCACTGCGCAGCAGCAAGCTGTCGCGGTCACGCTGCTGCAGCTGCTCGCGCAGACCAGCGTGATCGAAAGGCAGGTGCACCGCGTCGCGGGCCTGGGCATGGGCGAACTGGAAGTCCAGCTGCGCCTGGGTCGGCAGGCTGGTGCCGGTGCGACCCAGGGCGATCCGCGCCGGGGTCAGGCGGCGCAGTTCCAGCCAGGGGTTGTCGCTGGGCGTGGGTTGCTTGTCCATGAAATCGCTCGCTTATCCCAGTTGCGCCAGGGCCTGGCGGAAGGCCGGCGGCAGGTTGTCGCCGAAACGCACCCGGCCGTCGGCCTGGGTGAAGATGCCGGTGCGCGCCAGCCATGCCTCGAATTCCGGGGCCGGCTTCAGGCCCAGGGTCTGGCGCGCGTAGAGGGCGTCGTGGAACGAAGTGGTCTGGTAGTTGAGCATGATGTCGTCGGAGCCGGGGATGCCCATGATGAAGTTGATCCCGGCGACCCCGAGCAGGGTCAGCAGGGTGTCCATGTCGTCCTGGTCGGCTTCGGCGTGGTTGGTGTAGCAGATGTCGCAGCCCATGGGCACGCCGAGCAGCTTGCCGCAGAAGTGGTCCTCGAGGCCGGCGCGGATGATCTGCTTGCCGTTGTACAGGTATTCGGGGCCGATGAAGCCGACCACGGTATTGACCAGGAACGGCTTGAAATGCCGGGCCACGGCGTAGGCGCGGGTTTCGCAGGTCTGCTGGTCGACGCCGAAGTTGGCGTTGGCCGACAGCGCGCTGCCCTGGCCGGTCTCGAAGTACATCAGGTTCTGCCCGAGGGTGCCGCGCTTGAGGCTGAGCCCGGCTTCGTAGCCTTCCTGCAGGACATTGAGGTTGATGCCGAAGCTGGCGTTGGCCGCCTCGGTACCGGCGATGGACTGGAACACCAGGTCGAGCGGCACGCCACGGTTGATCGCTTCGATCGAGGTGGTGACGTGGGTCAGCACGCAGGCCTGGGTCGGGATGTCGTAGCGCTGGATGATGGCGTCGAGCATTTCCAGCAGCGCGCAGATCGAGGCGATGCTGTCGGTGGCCGGGTTGATGCCGATCATGGCATCGCCGTTGCCGTAGAGCAGGCCGTCGAGAATGCTCGCGGCGATGCCCGCCGGCTCGTCGGTGGGGTGGTTGGGCTGCAGGCGGGTCGACAGGCGCCCGCGCAGGCCCATGGTGCCGCGAAAACGGGTGACCACACGGATCTTCTGCGCCACCAGGATCAGGTCCTGCACGCGCATGATCTTCGATACCGCCGCGGCCATTTCCGGGGTCAGGCCCGGGGCCAGGGCACGCAGACTGGCTTCGTCGGCCTGGTCGCCGAGCAGCCAGTCGCGCAGGCCGCCGACGGTCAGGTGGCTGACCGGGGCGAAGGCCAGCTTGTCGTGACTGTCGATGATCAGCCGGGTGACTTCGTCCTGTTCGTAGGGAATCAGCGCTTCGTTGAGGAAATGGCTGAGGGGGATGTCGGCCAGGGCCATCTGCGCGGCGACCCGTTCGCCGTCGTTGCTGGCCGCGACCCCGGCGAGGAAGTCGCCGGAGCGGGCCGGGCTGGCCTTGGCCATGACCTCCTTGAGGCTGTCGAAGCGGTAGGTCTGGTTACCCGCCGTGTGTACGAAACTTGCCATACGCAATCTCCAGGGCGCCGCCGGACTGGCCGGCGGCGCGGTGTGACGGTCAGTGCAGGGCCTCTTCGGCCTTCTGGATCGCGGCGAACTCTTCTTCCGGCGTGCCGGCCACCAGGTGATGGCGGCTGTACAGGGCGAAGTAGGCGATCAGCACGCCGTAGATGATGGCGGCGCCGATCACCACCCGCGGGTCCACCAGGAAGCCGGCCACCACCGCCAGGCAGGCCAGCACCAGGGCCACGCCGGAGGTGAAGATGCCGCCCGGGGTGCGGTACGGACGCTCCATTTTCGGACGACGAATGCGCAGGGTGATGTGCGCGGCCATCATCAGTACATAGGACAGCGTAGCGCCGAACACCGCCACCAGGATCAGCAGGTCGCCCTGGCCGGTCAGCGACAGGGCGAAACCGATGATCCCGGGGATCACCAGGGCCAGCACCGGGGCCTTGCTCTTGTTGGTCTGCGACAGTGCCCGTGGCAGGTAGCCGGCGCGGGACAGGGCGAAGATCTGCCGGGAATAGGCGTAGATGATCGAGAAGAAGCTGGCGATCAGCCCGGCCAGGCCGACCAGGTTGACGAAGCCGCCCATCCAGGTGGAGCCGCCGTAGGCCTTGGCCAGGGCTTCGACCAGCGGGTTGCCGGAGCTTTTCAGCGCTTCGGCGCCGGCGCCGCCAGGGCCGACCACCAGGATCAGCAGGGCGAAGGCGAGCAGCACCAGCATGGCGCCGATCAGGCCGCGGGGCAGGTCGCGCTTGGGGTTCTTGGTTTCTTCGGCGGCCAGTGGCACGCCTTCGACGGCGAGGAAGAACCAGATCGCGTAGGGAATCGCCGCCCACACGCCGACATAGCCGAACGGCAGGAAGCTGCTGGCGCCGACGGCCTCGGTCGGCACGATGTCGAACAGGTTCTTCGCATCGAAATGGGGCACCATCGCCAGCAGGAACACCGCCAGGGCGATGGCCGCCACCGCGGTGATGATGAACATCAGTTTCAGCGCTTCACCGACGCCGAAGATGTGGATGCCGATGAAGACGATGTAGAACGCCAGGTAGATCATCCAGCCGCCGATACCGAACAGCGACTGGCAGTAGGCGCCGATGAACACCGCGATCGCCGCGGGCGCGATGGCGTATTCGATAAGGATCGCGGTGCCGGTGAGAAAGCCGCCCCAGGGGCCGAACGCGCTGCGGGCGAAGCCGTAGCCGCCGCCGGCGGTGGGGATCATCGAGGACAGCTCGGCCAGGGAAAAGCACATGCACAGGTACATGGTGGCCATCAGCAACGTGGCGAGGAACATCCCGCCCCAGCCGCCCTGGGCCAGGCCGAAGTTCCAGCCGGCGTAGTCGCCGGAAATCACGTAGGCGACACCGAGGCCGACCAGCAGCACCCAGCCTGCCGCGCCTTTTTTCAGTTCACGTTGCTGGAAATAGTCGGAGCCGACCTTTTCGAAATCTACGGAAGAGCCTGCCGGCGCACCGGCGGAATGATCGCTTGGCATGGAGTCACCTGTAGTTGTTGTTAAGCGGTGATTGTTTTGCAGGAAGCGAGCCAGAGCGGTTGGCTCTGGATTTGGGGACCGCTTTGCGGTCCTTCGCAGGCAAGCCAGCTCCTACCGGGGACGGTGTGCTTCCGTAGGCGCGTGGCTTACCCGCGAAAGGGCCGCAAAGCGGCCCCGATGGGGGTTAGAAGAACCCGAGCGGATTGATGTCGTAGCTCACCAGCAGGTTCTTGGTCTGCTGATAGTGGTCGAGCATCATCTTGTGGGTTTCACGGCCGACGCCGGACTTCTTGTAGCCACCGAACGCGGCATGCGCCGGGTACAGGTGGTAGCAGTTGGTCCACACACGGCCAGCCTTGATGCCACGGCCCATGCGGTAGGCGCGGTTGATGTCGCGGGTCCAGACGCCGGCACCCAGGCCGAACTCGGTGTCGTTGGCGATGGCCAGGGCCTCCGCTTCGTCCTTGAAGGTGGTGACGCTGACCACCGGGCCGAAGATTTCTTCCTGGAACACGCGCATGCGGTTGTTGCCCTTGAGCAGGGTCGGCTGGATGTAGTAGCCGGTGGACAGGCTGCCTTCGAGTTTTTCCACCTGGCCGCCGGTGAGCAGCTGGGCGCCTTCCTTCTCGGCGATCTCCAGGTAGGAAAGGATCTTGTCGAACTGCTGCTGCGAGGCCTGGGCGCCGACCATGGTGTCGGTGTCCAGCGGGTCGCCGCGCTTGATCTTCTTGACCTTGTCCATCACCACGCTCATGAACTCGTCGTAGATGGATTCCTGCACCAGGGCGCGGGACGGGCAGGTGCACACCTCGCCCTGGTTGAAGAAGGCCAGGACCAAGCCTTCGGCGGCCTTCTCGATGAAGGACGGCTCGGCCTTCATGATGTCTTCGAAGTAGATGTTCGGCGACTTGCCGCCCAGCTCGACGGTGGACGGGATGATGTTCTCGGCGGCGGCCTTCATGATGTGCGAGCCGACCGGGGTCGAGCCGGTGAAGGCGATCTTGGCGATGCGCTTGCTGGTGGCCAGCGCTTCACCGGCTTCGCGGCCGTAGCCCTGGACGATGTTGAGCACGCCCGGCGGCAGCAGGTCGCCGACCAGTTCCACCAGCACGGTGATGCCCAGCGGGGTCTGTTCGGCCGGCTTGAGTACCACGCAGTTGCCGGCGGCGAGGGCCGGGGCGAGTTTCCACGCGGCCATCAGGATCGGGAAGTTCCACGGGATGATCTGCCCGACCACGCCCAGCGGTTCGTGGATGTGATAGGCCACGGTGCCTTCGTTGATCTCGGCGGCGCCGCCTTCCTGGGCGCGGATGCAGCCGGCGAAGTAGCGGAAGTGATCGACCGCCAGCGGGATGTCGGCGTTGAGCGTCTCGCGCACGGCCTTGCCGTTGTCCCAGGTTTCGGTGATGGCGAGGACTTCGAGGTTCTGCTCGATGCGGTCGGCGATCTTCAGCAGCACGTTGGAGCGGTCCTGCACCGAGGTGCGGCCCCAGGCGTCGGCGGCGGCATGGGCGGCATCCAGGGCCTTGTCGATATCTTCGGCAGTGGAGCGGGGGAATTCGGCGATCGGCTGGCCGTTGACCGGCGAGGTATTGGTGAAGTACTCGCCCTTCACCGGCGCCACGAACTCGCCATTGATGTAGTTACCGTAGCGACTCTTGAACGAAACCTTTGCGCCTTCGGTACCCGGATGTGCGTAACGCATGGTGTCTCTCCTAGCTTATGAGTTTTGTTGGGGAGGATTGCAAGCGTAGAGCAAAGGTCGGGCCAGCGCCGGGGGAGGGCGCTGGATCAATGACTTGGCGCAGTTTTCCCGGTGTTTTCGGCGCGCTCTGCGACGTGTTCGGTACGCGCTGGGTGACACTCTGTACCGCTTGCGGTACAGCCGGTGACCCGGCGGTCAAGCTGGCATTGCAAAGCGCCAGCGCCTGGAGGATGCTGGTTTTCTCTGACCCGCGGAGAACAATAAAAAGTGCAGGGTAATCATCTCAGCCGGCATGCCCGGCAAGTGCTCACGGTCACCCAGGGCAAGGGCGGCCTGCAGGGGCCCGGCAGCGATCCTTCCATCGCCCGCTCCTGGCTGCGCTGCCTGGAGGACTACCACCTCGACCCGGCCCTGGCCGTGGCGCCCACCGTGCTCGAACACGAGCGCGTGCTGGAAAGCCGCGAGCGCCTGCGCCAGGTGCTGCAGATCGCCGATGGCGAGATGACCAGCCTGCACCAGCAACTCTCCGGCGCCGGGCATGCCGTGCTGCTGACCGATGCCCGCGGGGTGATCCTCAATTGCGTCACCGCGCCCACCGAACGGCGCATCTTCGAGCGCGCCGGGCTGTGGCTGGGCGCCGACTGGAGCGAGGCGCGGGAAGGCACCAACGGGATCGGCACCTGCCTGGTCGAGCGCCAGGCGGTCACGATCCACCAGGAGGAACATTTCCGCGGCCGCCACACCGGGCTGACCTGCTCGGCGAGTCCGGTGTTCGATCCCCATGGCGAGCTGCTGGCGGTGCTCGACGTGTCCTCGGCGCGGGCCGATGCCTCGCGGCAGAGCCAGTTCCACACCATGGCCCTGGTCAACCTCTCGGCGAAGATGATCGAGAGCTGCTATTTCCTGCGCTGTTTCGAGAATCACTGGCTGCTGCGCTTCCATTTGCAGGCCGAGTCCGTCGGCCTGTTCAGCGAGGGCCTGCTGGCGTTCGACGGAGAAGGGCGCATCTGCGCGGTCAACCAGAGTGCCCTGAACCTGCTCGGCAACGGCCGCGGGGGCTTGCTCGGGCAGCCGGTGGAAATGTTCTTCGATTGCCGCCTCGACGATCTCTTCGGTCGCGCCACCGCCATGGCCAGTACCAGTTGGCCGCTGCGTACCCGCGACGGTCGCCTGCTGTTCGCCAGCCTGCGTGGGCAGACCCGCGCGCTGGCGCAGCCGATCGCCCCGGTGGTCAGCGCGCCTGTCGCGGCGAAGAGCGCGGAAATCTGCCTGCTCGATCCCGCCCTGCAAAACGATTTCCGCCGTGCGCTGCGGGTGTTCGAACGCGACGTGCCGTTGCTGCTCAACGGCGAGACCGGTTCCGGCAAGGAGGCCTTCGCCAAGGCCGTGCACCACGCCAGCCAGCGCGCCAGCAAGCCGTTCGTCGCCCTCAACTGCGCCTCGATCCCGGAAAGCCTGATCGAAAGCGAGCTGTTCGGTTATCGCGGCGGCAGCTTCACCGGCGCGCGCAAGGAAGGCATGCGCGGCAAGCTGCAGCAGGCCGATGGCGGCACCCTGTTGCTGGACGAGATCGGCGATATGCCGCTGGCCCTGCAGACCCGCCTGCTGCGGGTGCTGGAAGAGCGCCGGGTGGTGCCGATCGGCGGCGAGCCGCAGGACGTCGATGTGCGCATCATCAGTGCCACGCACCGCAACCTGCTGGAGCGGGTCGAGGACGGCAGTTTCCGTGAAGACCTCTATTACCGGCTCAACGGTCTGGAGGTGGCCCTGCCGGCCCTGCGCGAGCGCAGCGACAAGGGGCCGTTGCTGGACTTTCTCCTCGCCGAGGAAGCCGGCAGGCAGCCGGTCCAGCTCGATCCGGCGGCGCGCCGCCTGCTGCTGGACTTCAGTTGGCCGGGCAACGTGCGCCAACTGCGCACCGTGCTGCGCACCCTGGTGGCGCTGTGCGAGGACGGGCGCATCGGCGTGCCGGATTTGCCGGCCCTGATCCGCAATGCGCCGTCGATCAAGGCCGAACCTGTCGTGCCTGTGGATAACCCCTCGCACCCCCTGGATGATGCCGAGCGCCAGGCATTGCTGGCGGCGCTGGAGCAAAAGCGCTGGCACATGACGGCGGTGGCGGCGCAACTCGGGGTGAGTCGTAACACCTTGTATCGGAAGCTGCGTAAACACGGTCTTTCCCGGGGCGTCTGAGCGAAACACAGGGTGAGATTTTTCCCACCCTGGGCTACCCTGCCTGCACGTTTTCCGAGGTTGACCATGCACATTCATATTCTTGGTATCTGTGGCACTTTCATGGGCTCGCTGGCGGTACTGGCCAAGGAGCTCGGCCACCATGTCACCGGCTCCGATGCCAACGTCTACCCGCCCATGAGCACCCAGCTCGAAGCCCAGGGCATCGAGTTGACCCAGGGCTACGACCCGGCGCAACTGGACCCGGCGCCCGACCTGGTGGTGATCGGCAACGCGCTGTCGCGGGGCAACCCGGCGGTGGAATATGTACTGAACAAGGGCTTGCCCTACGTCTCCGGCCCGCAGTGGCTGGCCGACCATGTGCTGCAGGGGCGCTGGGTCCTGGCGGTGGCCGGCACCCATGGCAAGACCACCACCAGCAGCATGCTGGCCTGGGTCCTGGAGCATGCCGGGATGAGCCCGGGTTTCCTTATCGGTGGCGTGCCGCAGAATTTCTCGGTGTCGGCGCGCCTGGGTGCTACGCCGTTCTTCGTGGTCGAGGCGGATGAGTACGACAGCGCCTTCTTCGACAAACGCTCGAAATTCGTCCACTACCGTCCGCGCACCGCGATCCTCAACAACCTGGAATTCGATCACGCGGACATCTTCCCTGATCTAGCGGCGATCGAGCGGCAGTTCCATCACCTGGTGCGGACCATCCCGAGCGAAGGGCTGGTGATCCACCCGACCACCGAGCCGGCCCTCCAGCGCGTCATCGAGATGGGCTGCTGGACCCCGGTGCAGACGACCGGTGCCGGTGGCCAGTGGCAGGTGCGCCTGCTCAGCGCCGATGGTTCGCGCTTCGAGGTCAGCTTCGAGGGCGAAGTGCAGGGCGTGGTCGAGTGGGAGCTGACCGGCCAGCACAACGTCGCCAACGCCCTGGCGACCCTGGCGGCGGCGCGTCATGTCGGCGTGGTCCCGGCCATGGGGATTGCCGCGCTGAGCGCGTTCAAGAGCGTCAAGCGGCGCATGGAAAAGGTCGCCGAGGTGCACGGCATCACCATCTACGACGACTTCGCCCACCACCCGACGGCCATCGCCACCACCCTCGACGGCCTGCGCAAGCGTGTCGGCGACGCGCCGGTGATCGCCGTGATCGAGCCGCGCTCGAACTCCATGAAGCTGGGCGCCCACCGTGATGGCCTGCCGGAAAGTGTCAAGCACGCCGACCAGGTGATCTGGTACGCCCCGCCGAACCTCGGCTGGGACCTTGCCGCCACCGCGGCGCAGTGTGCGGTGCCGGCGGTCGTCGCCGACAGCCTCGAAGCCATCATCGAGCGGGTCAAGGGCCAGGCCCGTGCCGGCACCCAGGTGGTGATCATGAGCAACGGCGGCTTCGGTGGCCTGCACGGCAAGCTGGCCGAGGCGCTGCGCGGATGAGCGGGCCGGAGCGCATCACCCTGGCCATGACCGGCGCCTCCGGGGCGCAGTATGGCCTGCGTCTGCTGGATTGCCTGGTACGGGAAGACCGTGAGGTGCACTTCCTGATTTCCAAGGCGGCGCAACTGGTGATGTCCACCGAGACCGACGTGGTGCTGCCGGCCAAGCCCCAGGCGATGCAAGCGTTCCTCACCGAATACACCGGCGCCAGTGCCGGGCAGATTCGCGTCTATGGCAAGGAAGACTGGATGTCGCCGGTGGCCTCCGGCTCCGGCGCGCCGGCGGCGATGGTGGTGGTGCCCTGTTCCACCGGGACCCTCTCGGCTATCGCCTGCGGCGCCTGCAACAACCTGATCGAGCGGGCGGCGGACGTGACCCTCAAGGAGCGTCGGCAACTGATCCTGGTGCCGCGGGAGGCGCCGTTCTCCACCATCCATCTGGAGAACATGCTCAAGCTGTCGCAGATGGGCGCGGTGATCCTGCCGGCCGCTCCCGGGTTCTACCACCAGCCGCAAACGATCGATGACCTGGTGGACTTCGTCGTCGCGCGGATTCTCAACCTGCTGAACATTCCCCAGGACATGCTGCCGCGCTGGGGCGAGCATCACCTCGGTGGCGAGGAGTGAAGATTGCGCCGCTGGCGCTGCTGATGGGGCTACTGGCTCTCAGTGGTTGCGCCACGGTACGGACCCTCGACGCGGCCAAGCCGGGGGCGCCGGTGGTCTACTCCGGGACGCGGCTGGACCTGTATGCGTTGCAGGGCGGGTGTTGCGCGCAGGATCGCTTCGGCGCTGAAGCACCGGCGTATCCGGGGTTGGACCTGCCGGGGAGTGCGCTGCTGGATACGCTGCTGTTGCCGTTGTCGGTGTTGACTGCGTTGGGTGTGGGGTTCCAGGCTTCCGGTGGGCTCTGAGGTTTTGGGACCGCAACGCGGCCCCAAAGCTATTTCCCCAATTTCCTCAATTCATCGGACTCGACGATCCGGATCCCGTCTTGCTCTTCCAGCGCCAGGCGCCACAGTGCCCGCGCCAGTTGGCAGGCCTCGATGCCGTGGTACTTGCCCGGAATCAGCCGCGACAGACTCCCCGCCACCTTCTCCGCCAGCCTCGGCTCGGCGCGCTCGCCCAGCAGCAGCGAAGGCCGGGCGATGGTCAGTTGCGGCCAGTCCTGGGCCTTCAGCGCTTCTTCCATCTCGCCCTTGACCCGGTTGTAGAACACCGCCGATTTCGCGTCGGCGCCAATCGCGCTGACTACCAGCAGGTGCCGCGCGCCCATCTCCCGGGCGCGTTTGCTGAAGGCCACGACCATGTCCAGGTCGACAGCCCTGAAGGCATTTTCCGAGCCGGCCTGCTTGATCGTGGTGCCCAGGCAGCAGAAGGCGATATCGACCCGGCCACTCAATTGCGGCAAAAACACCGCCGGGTCGCCGACCGGGTTTTCCAGGTGCGGGTGTTCGGCCAGCGGCCGGCGGGTGGGAGCAAGCACGCGGCTGATGGTCGGCTCGTTGAGCAGGCGATCGAGCAGGTGTTCGCCAGTGAGGCCGGTAGCTCCGGCAAGCAGAATGTGCTGCGGCGTCAAGTACATAATGTTTCTCCCTTGATACACATCAGCTTAGTGGCTGGTGACGCTTTTTTCCTTGGGCGCGGCGGTACTTTGCAAGGCTTTGCGGGCTTGTTGCTGGCGCAGTTTCTGCCAATGTGCCAGTACCCCTTTCGGCGCCCATAACTGCGGCTCGGACGCTTCGAAGTCTTCAGCCTGTTCCCGTTGGGCCACACGGGTCCTGGCAAGTTCGAAGGCCTGTTGCAGATCGTCGGTCTGGTTCAGGGCCTGGGCGAACAGGGCATCGCCGAAATAGGTGAAGTCCGCTTCCTCGGAGCAGCCGAAGGACACCCGGTCGGCGCGCGAGGCCGTCATGATCAGGGTGCGTTCGTCCTTGAGCGGTTCGATGTAGCCTCCGGAATAGCAGGCGGAGATGACGATTACCTTGTCGCGCTCCTTGAGCGGGGCGAGGGCGGCGGCCAGTTCGTCGGCGGGCAGGTCGGCCAGTTGCAGGCGCGGCTGGTCCAGTACCAGTTCGTGCTCGTGACTGCCGTGACTGGTCAGGTAGACGAACACCAGGTCTTCCGGGCCGCTGCGTTCGGCCAGGCGCCGAGCGGCGCGGGCCAGATTCTCGCGGGTGGCCATGGTGCGGTCGGCGAGGTGGTCGCGGTGGTTGACCAGGGTGATCTGGCCGATCGCGCCGAAGCGGGTCTTGAGCATCTCGCTGACGTAGTCGGCTTCGCGCAGGAACACGCTCTGGTTGCCGTCGCCGGCCAGGACCAGGCTGTACAGCTCGATCTCGGCGGAGGAGACGGGCACCTGCGCCAGTTCGCCTTCGAGCAGGGCGCCCTGGTTGAGCAGGGCTTCTTCCAGCGGGTCGGACAACAACTGGCCCTGTTCGTCACGGACCCGCAGGCCGTTGATCCAGTGCCCGGCCTCGACCTTGCCATCGCTCAGCACCAGGCGCCCGCTGCCCTGGTAGGCGTCGTTGTCGAAACCGCCGGTGTACACGCTGCCGTCCGCCAGTTGCAGGCGGCCCTTGCCGGCGAAGCGCCATTCGCGGAAGCCGCCCTTGTAATGGCTGCCATCGACGGCGAAGAGTTCGCCCGCGCCGGTCAGCGAGCCGTCCTTGAACTCGCCGATCCACACGTCGCCGTCGGCGTTTTCATAACGCCCGCGACCTTCAAGATGGTTGGCCTTGAACTCGCCGATGTACTGGTCGCCCTCGGCGCTGCTGAAGGTGCCGGTGCCATTCAGCTCGCCATCGACGAACTTGCCGCTGAACTGGTTGCCACTGCTGTCGCTGCGCACACCTTCGCCATTCGGCTTGCCCTTGGCGAACTGGCCCTGGTACTGACTGCCATCGGCCAGCACCAGCTGCCCGGCGCCGTTGTACTGGTCGTCCTTGAACTGGCCGCGGTAATGCCCGCTGCTGTCGCGCAGGATGCCTTCACCGTCGCGGCGACCAAGCTTGAAGCCGCCACTGTAGTTGCTGGTGGCCGTGGTCAGCTTGCCCTGGCCGTGGAACAGACCCTGCTGGAACTGGCCGACATAGAGTTCGCCGTTGCTGCCGTGCCACTCGCCGTCGCCATCCCACTGGCCGTTCTTGAAATGGCCGGCGTACCAGCTGCCGTTGGGGTAGTCGATGCGTCCCTCGCCCTGCAGCAGGCCGTCGACCACCTCGCCCCGGTAGCGTCCACCATCGGGCAGGCGGGCATCGGGTGGCGACAGCGACTCACCGTCGCCACAGGCGGCGAGCAGCAGAATCAGGGCGAATGGAACGAGTGAGCGCATGACAGGGTCCGGGCGGTTGAAGCCCCGAGTATGCCGCACAACGTGGGATATGGCGAAACGGCCCGTAGGCCGCTTCGGTAAGGCGGGGTCAGACGAAAGCGAGGGAGAGCGGTTCGGCGATATAGGCGGGCTTTTCTTCACCTTCGATTTCCAGGGTGGCGGTGGCCTTGAGCAGCCACTGGCCGGGTTTCTTCTCGGTGACTTCACTGAGGCTGACCGCCAGGCGCACCCGCGAGTCGACCTTCACCGGCTGGATGAAGCGCACGCTGTCCAGGCCATAGTTGACCACCATCTTCAGTCCTTCGGGCAGGACCAGGATGTCTTCCATCAGTTTGGGAATCAGCGAAAGGCTGAGAAAACCGTGGGCGATGGTGCTGCCAAATGGCGTTTTTGCCGCCTTCGCCGGGTCCACATGAATGAACTGGAAGTCGCCGGTGGCCTCGGCGAACAGGTTGATACGCTCTTGGTCGATCTTCAGCCATTCGGAACGTCCAAGTTCCTTACCAACGTACTGCGACAGCTCTGCAACGGGTACATAGGGCATCGCGACTCTCCTGAGTTTCTTTGAATTATTTGTGACCAACAAAGATACGAGTGCCTAAGATCAGCACGCGCAGATGGCTCGGTCAAGTGCCCATGGCTGGGGCGAATGTCGGGGTATAGAGCGGTCGATAGCATGCTTATAATGGTCGCCGGTTTCGACGGGAGGTATGCGATGTTGTTGCGCGGTTTGACCTGGCTCGTGCTGTTCCAGTTGCTCGGAACGGCGATCAATCACCTGCTGGTGCCGATCCTGCCCGGGCCGATCATCGGCCTGGTGCTGTTGCTGATCTTCCTCATGCTGCGTGGCGAGGTCGGGGCGCCGCTGAGCGAGGCGTCTTCCAGCCTGCTGCGCTATCTGCCGTTGCTGCTGGTGCCGCCGGCGGTGGGGGTGATGGTCTATGCCGCCGATATCGTCGCCGACTTCTGGGCCATCGCCGGCGCCCTGGTGCTCTCGCTGGTGCTGGCCATGGCCTTCTGCGGCGTGCTGATGCAGAAGCTGATCAACCGCGGCAAGCACCGCGAGGAGCGCCCATGATGCTCGACTGGCATGGCGCGACGCAGGCGGTGATCCACCATCCGCTGTTCGGCATCGGCGTTACCCTGGCGGCCTACCAGATCGTCATCGCCGCCTACGAAAAGACCCGCTGGATCTTCCTCCAGCCCGTGCTCGTCTCGATGCTGGTGGTGGTCGGCGTGCTGCTCGGCTGCGGCCTGACCTACGCCGAGTACCGCAAGAGCACGGAAATCATGAACATCCTCCTCGGCCCGGCCACCGTCGCCCTGGCCGTACCGCTCTACCTCAATCTGCGGCGCATCCGCCAACTGTTCTGGCCGACATTTACTACGCTGGTAGTCGGAGGCGTGTTCGCCACGGG
Organism: Pseudomonas sp. zfem002; assembly: GCF_032621685.1. Taxonomy (NCBI): domain Bacteria; kingdom Pseudomonadati; phylum Pseudomonadota; class Gammaproteobacteria; order Pseudomonadales; family Pseudomonadaceae; genus Pseudomonas; species Pseudomonas sp. zfem002. The sequence continues at coordinate 55,226 of NZ_JAVYJH010000008.1, forward strand.
TATCTGCCTGCTGCTGGGCTGGTGGTTCGGCGCCGAGCACATGATCCTGATGACCCTGGCACCGAAGTCGGTGACCTCGCCGATCGCCATGCTGGTGGCCGAGCAGATCGGTGGTGTGGCCGCCCTGGCCGCGGTGTTCGTGCTGATCACCGGGGTGATCGGGGCGATCTTCGGTCCGGCGCTGCTGACCCGTCTCGGCGTGCGCAGTCCCGAGGCCCGGGGCATGGCGCTGGGCCTGACCGCCCACGCGGTGGGGACATCGGTGGCCTTGCAGGAAAGTGAAGAGTGCGGGGCTTTCGCGGCCCTGGCGATGAGCCTTATGGGTGTGGCTACCGCGGTATTCCTGCCGCTGGCGGTCAGTCTGGTTGCTTGAGGAGCCTCAATGAGTTTGCCCCTGTTTGCCCTGAATACCGTGCTGTTTCCCGGCTGCAACCTGGATTTGCAGATCTTCGAGGCGCGTTACCTGGACATGATCGGCCGCTGCATGAAGCAGGGCGGAGGCTTTGGCGTGGTCTGCATCATCGAGGGCGAACAGGTCGGCAAGGCTCCGGAATCCTTCGCCGGCATCGGCTGCCAGGCGCTGATCGAGGACTTCCAGCAACAGGACAACGGCTTGCTGGGCATCCGCGTCAAGGGCGAGCGACGCTTCATGGTCGATGACTTCGAAGTGCGCAAGGACCATCTGCTGGTGGCCGACGTGCGCTGGCTCGACGAGCAGGCCGATGAGCCGCTCGACGAGGACGACGATGACCTGCTGGCGTTGCTCATGGCCCTGGCCGAGCACCCGATGGTCTCGGGTCTGGACATGGCCAGCGGGGTCAGCGGCAAGCAGGCCCTGGCCAATCAGCTGGCCTATCTGCTGCCGTTCGATGACCAGGACAAGCTGAAGCTTCTGGCCATCGACTCGCCGACCCAGCGACTGGTGGCCATCCAGTCGCTGCTCGATCGCATCCAGGGCGAACTGTTCGCCTGAACCTCAGTACTGATAACGCAGCAAGGCGTGCGGCAGGGCGTGCAGGGCAAAAAAGCCGAGCACGCCGACGGCGGCTGGCAGGATCAGCCACCAGACCCGCAGCGGCATGGCGGTCAGCGGCTCACGGTACTGGATCACGCTCAGGCTGATTGCGCAGACACAGCAGGCGAGCAGGCCGCCGGCGAGGATGTCGGTCGGCCAGTGCGCGCCGAGGTAGACCCGTGAGGTGGCGATCGCCAGCGCCGGCAGGCAGCCCAGCAGGATCCAGGTCAGGCGCATGCGCGGCGGCTGGCCGCGACCGGCCAGGACCGCCAGGGTCAGGAAGAAGGCGAACGACGCCGAACTGTGGCCGCTGGGCATGCTGTAGGTGGTCAGGGGATCGGTCAGCACTTCCGGGCGGGCACGGGCGAAGAACCATTTCAGTGCTGCGTTGCACACCGCCGTGCCACCGAGTGTCGCGGCGGCGAAGCATGCCGGGCGCCATTGCCGGGCGAGGAACAGCAAGGCGACCAGTACGGCGGCGGCGATGAACTGGGTGCGGAAGTCGCCCATGCGGGTGATCACCACCATGCTGCTGTCCAGCCAGCTGCTGCGGTGTTCCTGGATCAGCGTCATCAGGCCCTGGTCGAACTGGTTGAGATAGGGCCAGCCGATGAACATCGCCACCAGCATCGCCAGGCTCACCGCGCCGATCAGGCGGGTGCCGCGGGGCAGGGCGCGCAGGCTGCTGCTGATGCTCAGCCCGACGAGAAGCGCCAGCCCCGCGGCCACGACCCCCGCCTGTGGCCAGAAGCCTTCCGGCAGGGGCAGGCGCATGGCCGCGCCGGTGGCCCAGCCGGGCAGCAGGTAGGCCACGGCCCAGCCGGCGCCGGCGACCAGGCTGACGGCGATGAAACGCGGCAGCGGCATGTCGAACATGCCGGCGACCATGGGCAGCATCGGTCGCAGCGGGCCGATGAAGCGGCCGACCAGCAGGCTGGCGATGCCGTAGCGCTGGAAATAGGTTTCCGCGCTGCCGATCCATTCCGGGTGATGGCGCAGCAGCGGCAGGCGCCGGATGTTCTGGTGGAAGCGCCGACCCAGGGTGTAGGAGATCGCGTCACCCAGCAGGCCGCCGAGGAAACCCAGCAGCAGGGTTTCATGCAGCGACAGCGCGCCGCTGCCGGCCAGTACGGCGACGGCGAACAGCAGGACGGTGCCGGGCACGATGATCCCGGCGATGGCCAGGCACTCCACGCACGCCACCAGAAAGATCGCCAACCCCAGCCATTGCGGGTTCGCGGTGAGCCAGCCGGTCAGGCTGTCGAGCCATGGGCCCATCGTGTCAGTTTCCTTGTGTCAGAAAAGTGAAGTCGCGCCCTTCGACTTGGCCGCGACGCAGCGGGTTCCGCGTGCAATAGCGGGCATATTCGGCGTCGACGAAACGCAGCGGCAGATGTTCGTCGCGGCCTTGGGGAATGCCCAGCCGGCTGGTCTGGATTATGTGTTGCACGATGATTCCGCAATCCTCGACGAACAGTTGCTCCGGGTCGAAGCGCCTGGCGTCCCAGTTCGCCACCTTCAGGCCCATGGCCTTGCACAGCAGGGTCTGGCCGGCGCACAGGCGCTCTGCTGGACGCATCCGACCGCTGGCATCGGGATTGTTCAACTGCATTTGTGCCAGGCTGTTGCTATCGGAAAACGCATCCACCCAGGGGAAGCCGGACTTGATCAGCACGGCGTTGCCGGGCCCGTGGGCGCTGAAGTTCAGCGAGTCGCCACCGCGGGCGTAGTACATGTAGATATGCCCGCCATCGAGAAACAGGGCTTTTCGTTTCTCGGTGTAACCGAGGGAGGCGTGGCTGCCTTTCTCGTCGAGGTAGTAGGCCTCGGTCTCGATGATTCGCGCCGACAGCCAGTACGCGCCGTGGCGATGGCGGATGATCTTGCCCAGCAGGTCCCGGGCCAGGACCTGGGCGTCGCGGTCGAAGAACGAATCGGGCAGGGCGCGGGTGGGGCAGGGGGCGGGTTGCGGCATGGGGCGTCTGGAATCGGGAAATGATTCGCGGATGATAGCAACTTCAAGCTTTATCGAAGCTGAACAGCACAGAAGAAGGTTGCGCGCTTTGCGGTCCTTCGCAGGCAAGCCAGCTCCTGCGGTTCCTACCATCCGACTGTCACCGCTGGGCGTATAACCCTGTGACAGTTATACTCATCCGATTTTCCCCTCCGCCAAGACACTGAGCCCCATGACTGAGTCCGTTCTTGACTACATGACCCGCCTGGGTCGCGCCGCCCGCGAGGCGTCCCGCGTCATCGGCCGTGCCAGCACCGCGCAGAAGAACCGCGCCCTGCATGCTGCCGCCGATGCCCTGGACGCCGCTCGCGCCGAACTGTCCGCCGCCAACGAGCTGGACCTGGCCGCCGGCCGGGCCAATGGCCTGGAACCGGCCATGCTCGATCGCCTGGCCCTGACCCCGGCACGCATCGACGGCATGATCGTCGGTCTGCGCCAGGTCGCCAGTCTGCCGGACCCGGTGGGTGCGATCCGCGACATGAGCTATCGGCCGTCGGGCATCCAGGTTGGCAAGATGCGCGTGCCGCTGGGCGTGATCGGGATCATCTACGAGTCGCGGCCGAACGTGACCATCGACGCGGCCAGCCTGTGCCTGAAGTCGGGCAACGCGACCATCCTGCGCGGCGGTTCCGAGGCCATCCACTCCAACCGTGCCATCGCCACCTGCATCCAGCGCGGCCTGGCCGAGGCCGGCCTGCCGGCGGCGGCGGTCCAGGTCGTCGAGGTCACCGACCGCGAAGCCGTGGGCGCCCTGATCAGCATGCCGGAGTTCGTCGACGTCATCGTGCCGCGCGGCGGCAAGGGCCTGATCGAACGTATCAGCCGTGACGCCCGGGTACCGGTGATCAAGCACCTGGACGGCATCTGCCACGTCTACGTCGCTGAGCACGCCGAGCTGGACAAGGCCCGGCGCATCGCCTTCAACGCCAAGACCTACCGCTACGGCATCTGCGGCGCCATGGAAACCCTGCTGGTGGATGCCAGCGTCGCTGCCGAGTTTCTCCCGGAAATGGCCCGCCAATTCCGGGAAAAAGGCGTCGAACTGCGGGGTTGCGAGCGCACTCGCATGGTCATCGAGGCGCTCCCGGCGAGCGAGGAAGACTGGCACACCGAATACCTGGCGGCGATCCTCTCGATCCGTATCGTCGACGGCGTCGACGCGGCCATCGAGCACATCAACCACTATGGTTCGCACCACACCGACTCCATCGTCACCGAGCACCAGGGCCTGGCCCGACGCTTCGTCGCCGAAGTGGACTCGGCGTCGGTGATGATCAACACCCCGACCTGCTTCGCCGATGGCTTCGAGTACGGTCTGGGCGCGGAAATCGGCATTTCCACCGACAAGCTGCATGCCCGCGGCCCGGTCGGCCTGGAAGGCCTGACCTGCGAGAAGTACGTGGTCGTCGGCGACGGCCAGTTGCGCGGCCAGGAGTCCTGCTGAGTTGAGCAAGGCCCCGACGGTCCGGCGGATCGGCATTCTTGGCGGTACTTTCGACCCCGTGCACATCGGTCACCTGCGCAGCGCGCTGGAGGTGGCCGAGTACATGGGGCTCGACGAGCTGCGCCTGCTGCCCAACGCCCGTCCGCCACACCGCGACACACCGCAGGTGGCTGCACAGGATCGTCTGGCCATGGTCCGCTGCGCGGTGGACGGCGTCGAGCGGCTGAGCGTGGATGACCGCGAGCTGTCCCGCGACAAGCCGTCGTACACCATCGACACCCTGGAGTCGCTGCGCGCCGAGCTGGGTGCCAGCGACCAGCTGTTCCTGCTGATGGGCTGGGATGCCTTTTGCGGTCTGCCCGGCTGGCATCGCTGGGAAGAGCTGCTGAAACACTGTCACATCCTGGTGCTGCAACGCCCGGATGCCGATGTCGAACCACCCGACGAGCTGCGCAACCTGCTGGCTGCGCGCTCGGAGAGCGATCCCACCGCCATGTCCGGCCCGGCGGGGCACATTTCGTTCGTCTGGCAGACACCGCTTTCGGTGTCCGCCACGCAGATCCGACAGCTGCTGGCCAGCGGCAAGTCGGTGAGGTTCCTGGTGCCGGACGCAGTACTGGCCTATATCGAGACGCACGGCCTGTATCGTGCGTAGAACGGCAGGCGCCTTATGGCGCCGCTTTCAATGAGTTGAACGAGTTTTTTATGACCAAGCAAAACATCGCCGGCGAAGAGCTGGTCCAGCTGGCCAAACTGGCCCTGGAAGAAGTCAAGGCCCAGGACATCCAGGTCATCGACGTGCGCGACAAGCACAGCCTGACCGACTACATGATCATCGCCACCGGTACGTCCAACCGGCAGATCAACGCGATGGCCGAGAAGGTGCGCGAGATCGTCAAGCAGAAGGGCGTCATGCCCCTGGGCGAAGAAGGCAAGGGCGACAGCGACTGGGTACTGCTCGACCTGAACGACGTCGTCGTGCACATGATGACCGCCGCTGCCCGCCAGTTCTACGACCTGGAGCGTCTGTGGCTGGGTGCCGAGCAGAGCCGTGCCGCCGACGGCAAGCACCACAGCCCGGAAAACACCCACGAGCACTTCGTCAAGCTCAACAAAGACCTGGACTGAGGTAGCGTCGTGCGTCTGCGTCTGATCGCGGTCGGCTCGCGCATGCCCAAGTGGGTCGAGGAAGGCTGGCATGAATATGCCAAGCGCCTGCCGGCGGAGCTGTCCCTGGAGCTGGTGGAAATCCCGCTCAACACCCGGGGCAAGAATGCCGACGTCGCCCGCCTGATCCGTCAGGAGGGCGAGGCCATGCTGGCGAAAGTCCAGCCGGGGGAACGGATCGTCACCCTGGAGGTCCATGGCAAGCCCTGGAGCACGGAGCAACTGGCGGTCGAGCTGGACCGCTGGCGGCTGGATTCGCGCACCGTCAACCTCATGGTCGGCGGCCCGGAAGGGCTGGCGCCGGAGGTCTGTGCGCGCAGCGAACAGCGCTGGTCGCTGTCGCCGCTGACCCTGCCGCACCCTCTGGTACGGATACTGATCGGCGAACAGATCTATCGCGCCTGGACCGTGCTGTCCGGGCACCCTTACCACAAATAAGCCTGTAAGCCCTTTCAATGTCGCAGCCGATTCGCCTCAAGGACCACGAGAAAGACGCCCGTCTGGTGCGTAGCCGCGTCGTGGTCGGTGCGGTGGCGATCCTGCTGCTGATCTGCGTGCTGATCGCCCGGCTGTATTACCTGCAGGTGATCCAGTACGAGTATCACTCCACGCTGTCGGAGAACAATCGGGTGCACGTGCAGCCGATTCCGCCGACCCGTGGCCTGATCTTCGACCGCAACGGCGTGATCATCGCCGACAACCGGCCCAGCTTCAGCCTGAGCATGACCCGCGAACGCTCCGGTGACTGGCAGCAGGTGCTCGACGTCATCGTCGAGGTGCTGGAACTGACCCCGGACGACCGCGCGCTGTTCGAGAAACGCATGAAGCAGGGGCGCCGGCCGTTCGAGCCGGTGCCGATCCTGTTCGAGCTGACCGAGGAGCAGATCGCCCGGATCGCGGTGAACCAGTTCCGCCTGCCCGGTGTGGAAGTGGTCGCGCAGTTGGTGCGGCATTATCCACAGGGCGCGCATTTCGCTCATTCGGTCGGCTATGTCGGACGGATCAACGAGAAAGAGCTGAAGACCCTCGACCCGGTCAACTACAGCGGTACCCACCATATCGGCAAGACCGGCATCGAGCGCTTCTACGAGTCCGAGCTGCACGGCCAGGTGGGTTACGAGGAAGTCGAGACCAACGCCCGCGGCCGTGTGCTGCGGGTGCTCAAGCGTACCGACCCGATTCCCGGCAAGGACATTGTCCTGAGCCTCGACATCAAGCTGCAGGAGGCCGCCGAGCAGGCCCTGGGCGGGCGCCGTGGCGCCATCGTCGCCCTCGATCCGCGCACCGGCGAGGTGCTGGCGATGGTCAGCCAGCCGAGCTTCGACCCCAATCTGTTCGTCACCGGCATCAGCTTCAAGGCCTATGCCGAGCTGCGCGATTCCATCGACCGGCCGTTGTTCAACCGCGTCCTGCGCGGCCTGTACCCGCCGGGCTCGACGATCAAGCCGGCAGTGGCCATCGCCGGCCTGGACGCCGGGGTGGTGACCTCGTCGTCGCGGGTGTTCGACCCGGGTTACTACCAACTGCCCAACTACGACCACAAATACCGCAACTGGAACCGCACCGGTGATGGCTGGGTCGACCTCGACACGGCGATCATGCGGTCCAACGACACCTACTTCTACGACCTCGCGCACAAGATGGGCATCGACAAGCTGTCCAGCTACATGAACCGCTTCGGCATCGGGCAGAAGGTCGCCCTCGACATGTTCGAGGAATCGCCGGGGCTGATGCCGTCCCGCGAGTGGAAACGCGCCACCCGCCGCCAGGCCTGGTTCCCCGGCGAAACCCTGATTCTCGGTATCGGCCAGGGCTACATGCAGGCCACGCCGCTGCAACTGGCCCAGGCCACCGCGCTGATCGCCGCCAAGGGCAAGTGGAACCGTCCGCACCTGGCCAAGACCATCGAAGGCCAGCCGCCGGTGGACCCGAACCCGATGGAAGACATCATCCTGCGCGACAAGTCCGACTGGGCCAAGGTCACCCACGGCATGGAGCAGGTGATGCAGGGCGCCCGCGGTACCGCGCGCAAGGCCGCCATCGGTGCCCAGTACCGCATCGCCGGCAAGAGCGGTACGGCCCAGGTCGTGGCGATCAAGCAGGGCGAGAAATACGACCGCAACAAGGTCCAGGAACGCCACCGCGACCACGCCCTGTTCGTCGGTTTCGCCCCGGCCGAGGATCCGCGCATCGTGATTTCGGTGATGGTCGAGAACGGCGAGTCCGGCTCCGGCGTGGCCGCGCCGGTGCTGCGCCAGGTCATGGATGCCTGGCTGCTCGACGAGCATGGCCGCCTCAAGCCTGAATACAGCGCGCCCACCACCACCGCCACCGTTGCCCAGGAACCGGCCCAGTGAAGAGTAATTTCGACCGCATGCTCTCCAGCGAGGACGTGATGCGCCGCCGCGCCAGCTTCCTGCAGCGCATCCATATCGACGGTCCCCTGCTGATCCTCCTGCTGACCCTGGCCGCCGGCAGCCTGTTCGTGCTCTATTCGGCCAGCGGCAAGAACTGGGACCTGCTGCTCAAGCAGGCCTCCTCGTTCGGTATCGGCCTGGTCTCGATGTTCGTCATCGCCCAGCTGGAACCGCGCTTCATGGCGCGCTGGGTACCGCTGGCCTACGTGGTCGGGGTGATGCTGCTGGTGGTGGTGGACATCATGGGCCACAACGCCATGGGCGCGACGCGCTGGATCAACATTCCCGGGGTGATTCGCTTCCAGCCCTCGGAATTCCTCAAGATCATCATGCCGGCGACCATCGCCTGGTACCTGTCCAAGCGCACCCTGCCGCCGCACCTGAAGCACGTCATGATCAGCCTGATCCTGATCGGCATGCCGTTCATCCTCATCGTCCGCCAGCCGGACCTGGGCACTGCCTTGCTGATCCTCGCCTCCGGTGCCTTCGTCCTGTTCATGGGCGGCCTGCGCTGGCGCTGGATCGTCAGCGTGATCGCGGCGGCGGTGCCGGTGGCCGTGGCGATGTGGTTCTTCGTCATGCACGACTACCAGAAGCAGCGGGTGCTGACCTTCCTCGACCCGGAAAGCGACCCGCTGGGCACGGGCTGGAACATCATCCAGTCGAAGGCGGCGATCGGTTCCGGCGGCGTGTTCGGCAAGGGCTGGCTGCTGGGCACCCAGTCGCACCTGGACTTCCTCCCGGAAAGCCACACCGACTTCATCATCGCCGTGCTCGGCGAGGAGTTCGGCCTGGTGGGCATCTGCGCGCTGCTGCTGATCTACCTGCTGCTGATCGGCCGTGGCCTGGTCATCACCGCCCAGGCCCAGACCCTGTTCGGCAAGCTGCTGGCCGGCAGCCTGACCATGACCTTCTTCGTCTATGTCTTCGTCAATATCGGCATGGTCAGCGGTCTGCTGCCTGTCGTGGGGGTACCGCTGCCCTTCATTAGTTATGGTGGAACTTCGCTGGTGACGCTGCTGTCAGCGTTTGGCGTTCTCATGTCGATCCATACCCACCGCAAATGGATCGCGCAGGTTTGAGTAAGGTGAATTTCTTGATGCAAGCAATACGGGGCTGGATGGCCCGTTGTGTGCCCCTGGCGGGTCTCGTCGGTCTGCTCGGCGGCGTGCAGCACGCCAGCGCCGGCGACTACGAGGGCTCAGCCCAGGTCGCCGAGTTCGTCGGGGAAATGACCCGCGACCATGGCTTCGCCGGTGAGCAGTTGATGGGCGTGTTCCGTGAAGTCCAGCGCAAGCAGGCGATCCTCGACGCGATTTCGCGGCCGGCGGAGCGGGTCAAGCCGTGGAAGGAATACCGCCCGATGTTCCTCACCGACGCCCGGGTCGCCCGCGGCGTGGACTTCTGGCGCCAGCACGAGGCCACCCTGGCCCGCGCCGAGCAGGAATACGGGGTGCCGGCCCAGGTGATCGTGTCGATCATCGGCGTGGAAACCTTCTTTGGCCGCAATACCGGCAACTACCGGGTGATCGACGCGCTGTCGACCCTGGCCTTCGACTACCCGCCACGGGCACCGTTCTTCCGCAAGGAGCTGCGCGAGTTCCTCCTGCTGTCCCGTGAGGAACAGGTCGATCCGCTCACCCTGAAGGGCTCCTACGCCGGTGCCATGGGCCTGCCGCAGTTCATGCCGAGCAGCTTCCGCGCCTACGCCGTGGACTTCGACGGTGACGGCCACATCAACATCTGGAACAACCCCGACGACGCCATCGGCAGTGTCGCCAGCTACTTCAAGCGCCACGGCTGGGTCAGCGGCCAGCCGGTGGTGAGCCGTGCCATGGTCCGCGGCGAACGGGTCGACGAGGGCCTGAGCCCGGGCATCGATCCGGTCAAGACCGTAGGGGAGTTGCGGGCGCTGGGTTGGTCGAGTCATGATGCGCTGCGCGATGATCTGCCGGTCACCGCTTTCCGGCTCGAAGGCGACAATGGCCCCGAATACTGGCTCGGCCTGAAGAACTTCTACGCGATCACTCGCTACAACCGCAGCGTGATGTACGCCATGGCGGTACATCAACTATCAGACCTGCTGGTTCAGGCAAGGGGCGCCCGGTAATGCGCGTACTGTTTTGTGCTTCATCCCTCAAACTGCTGAGTTGTGCGGTCATCGGCGTGCTGCTGGTGAGTTGCTCGTCGAGCCGTCCGACCTCCCAGGGCAGCGGCAACATCGTCCGTTCCAAGCCCGGCCTGGACATCAACCGGGCGCACAAGGACGGCGCGCCGTGGTGGGACGTCGATGTCACCAAGATCCCCGACGCCACCCCGACCGTGCACACCGGTGCCTACAAGGCCAACCCGTACACGGTGCTGGGCAAGACCTACTACCCGATTCCCGAGTCGCGCAACTATGTCGCCGAGGGCACCGCGTCGTGGTACGGCACCAAGTTCCACGGGCAGAACACCGCCAACGGCGAGGTCTACGACCTCTACGGCATGAGCGCGGCGCACAAGACCCTGCCGCTACCGGCCTACGTGCGGGTGACCAACCTGGACAACAACCGCAGCGTGATCCTGCGGGTCAACGACCGCGGCCCGTTCTATTCCGACCGCATCATCGACCTGTCCTACGCCGCGGCGAAGAAGCTCGGCTATGCCGAAACCGGCACCGCGCGGGTCCGGGTCGAAGGTATCGACCCGCAGCAATGGTGGGCCCAGCGCGGTCGCCAGGCGCCGCTGGTCCTGGACCAGCCGCAAGTGGCGCAGACCCGGGCGATTCCCGCCAATACCGGTGCCGTCGAGCAGTGGACACCGCCACCGCAGCAGCACGCTGCCGCGGTCCTGCCGGTGCAGGTTGCCAGCAACAGCGTGCCGGCCGGCAACGGCACCTATCTGCAGGTCGGCGCATTCGCCAACCCGGACGCCGCGGAGTTGCTACGCTCCAAGCTGAGCGGCATGGTCAGCGCGCCGGTGTTCATCAGTTCCATCGTGCGTAACCAGCAGACCCTGCACCGGGTGCGCATGGGGCCGATCCGCAGCCAGGGAGAAGTCCAGCAGATGCAGGACAGTGTGCGCCTGGCCAACCTGGGACAGGCCAAAGTAGTCACGGCGGACTGACCGGGGGGACTGGTCGGTTTGTCATGCAAGCGGGCCGAACAGCCATGTACAATGGCGGTTTTGCTCGCAGGCGCGGCGGATTGCCGCAGCCTTGATAACGTTTTGCCCCGTTGGGGCATGAGCCCATTAGCCATTTCGAGAGACGGATGAACATCACCACCTTTGCCAAACGCCTTTGCCTGCTTGTTCCGCTGCTGATCACCCCTGCCGCCTTCGCGGCGGAGCAGATGATGCCGTCGCCGCCGCAACTGGCAGCCAAGTCCTACGTGCTCATGGAAGCCTCCAGCGGCAACATCCTGGTCGAGAACAATGGCGACCAGCGTCTGCCTCCGGCGAGCCTGACCAAGCTGATGACCGCCTACATCGCGACCCTGGATATCCGTCGCGGCCAGATCGGCGAGAACGATCCGGTGACCGTCAGCGAGAATGCCTGGCGTACCGGCGGTTCGCGGATGTTCATCAAGGTGGGCACCCAGGTCAGCGTCAGCGACCTGCTGCACGGCATCATCATCCAGTCCGGCAACGACGCCAGCGTGGCCCTGGCCGAGCACATCGCCGGCAGCGAGGACGCCTTCGCCGACATGATGAACAAGACCGCCGGCGACCTGGGCATGAGCAACAGCCACTTCATGAACCCGACCGGCCTGCCGCACCCGGAGCACTACTCCTCGGCCCACGACATGGCCGTGCTGGCCCGCGCGATCATCCACGAAGATCCGGCCCACTATGCGATCTACTCGCAGAAGGAGTTCTTCTGGAACAACATCAAGCAGCCCAACCGCAACCTGCTGCTGTGGCGTGACAAGACCGTCGACGGCCTGAAGACCGGCCACACCGACGAAGCCGGCTACTGCATGGTGTCGTCCGCCGTTCGCGATGGCATGCGCCTGATCGCCGTGGTCTTCGGTACCAACAGCGAGCAGTCCCGCGCCGCCGAGACCCAGAAGCTGCTGACCTACGGTTTCCGCTTCTTCGAAACCCAGACCTTCTACCAGAAGGGCACCGAACTGGCCCAGGCGCCGGTCTGGAAAGGTACCAGCAACCAGGTGAAGGCCGGCCTGGCCGAAGACCTGAGCATGACTTTGCCTAAAGGCCAATTGAAGAAACTGGCCGCGAGCATGACCATGAACCCGCAACTGATGGCGCCGATCGCCAAAGGTGACGTGATCGGTAAAGTCGAAGTCAAACTGGACGAGAATGTGGTTCACAGCGCCGACCTGATCGCGCTGGACGCGGTCGAGGAAGGTGGTTTCTTCCGTCGGGTGTGGGATAGCATCCGCCTGTTCTTCTACGGGTTGTTCAACTGATATCGTGACCTGCACGCCCCTGCCACCCGCAGGGGCGTTGTTGTTGCCACGGCTTACGAGGCCGTTACCGCCATGAGCAAAGCTGACGTCAACGCACCAAAAATCGAATTTCCCTGCCCGAATTACCCCATCAAGGTGATCGGCGACACCGTGGTCCATTTCAAGGACACCGTGATCGAGATCCTGCGCAAGTACGCGGAAGTCGACATGGCGACCCTGGCCGAGCGCCAGAGCTCCAACGGCAAGTACACCACCGTGCAACTGCACATCATTGCCACCAGCGAAGACCAACTGCACGATATCAACAGCGCCCTGCGCGCGACCGGTATCGTGCACATGGTGCTGTGATGGCTGCGAGCCTCGGCTTTCGCGACCTCGGCCTGCTGCCCTACGAGCCGGTGCTGGAGGCGATGCGTCGCTTCACCGACGAGCGCAAACCGGGCGATGGCGACGAGATCTGGCTGGTGGAACACCCGCCGGTGTTCACCCAGGGCCAGGCCGGCAAGGCCGAGCACCTGCTGGTGCCCGGGGATATTCCGGTGGTGCAGACCGATCGCGGCGGCCAGGTGACCTATCACGGCCCGGGCCAGCTGGTCGCCTACCTGCTGCTGGATGTGCGTCGGCGCGGTTTCGGCGTGCGTGACCTGGTGACGCGCATCGAGCGCTGCCTGGTCGAGCTGCTCGCCAGCTATGGCGTGGAAGCGGCGGCCAAGCCCGATGCGCCGGGCGTTTACGTCGATGGAGCGAAGATCGCCTCCCTCGGCTTGCGGATTCGCAATGGCTGTTCGTTCCACGGCCTTGCCCTCAATGTGGACATGGACCTTGCGCCATTCCGCCGAATTAACCCCTGCGGGTATGCGGGGCTGGCCATGACCCAGCTGCGCGACCAGGCAGGTCCGATCGAACTCTCCGAGGTAAGGGCAAGGCTGCGCGGACAGCTGGTCAAGCACCTCGATTATGCTGAGCAGACGACCCTTGCGGGCGGAATCGACTGAATATGACTATTGTGCAAGATCCGGTGCAAAGCACCGTGACACCGGCCCCTCGGCCGAAAGTTGAAGCGGGTGTGAAGCTGCGCGGCGCGGAAAAGGTCGCGCGTATCCCGGTCAAGATCATCCCTACCGAAGAACTGCCGAAGAAACCTGACTGGATCCGCGTGCGCATCCCGGTTTCCCCGGAAGTCGACCGGATCAAGCAACTGCTGCGCAAGCACAAGCTGCACAGCGTCTGCGAAGAGGCGTCCTGCCCGAACCTGGGCGAGTGCTTCTCCGGCGGTACCGCGACCTTCATGATCATGGGTGACATCTGCACCCGTCGCTGCCCGTTCTGCGACGTTGGCCATGGCCGGCCGAAGCCTCTGGACGTCGACGAGCCGAAGAACCTGGCGATCGCCATCGCCGACCTGCGCCTGAAGTACGTGGTGATCACCTCGGTGGACCGCGACGACCTGCGCGACGGTGGTGCCCAGCACTTCGCCGACTGCATCCGCGAGATCCGCGCACTGTCGCCGGGCGTCCAGCTGGAAACCCTGGTTCCGGACTACCGTGGCCGGATGGACGTCGCCCTGGACATCACCGCCCAGGAGCCGCCGGATGTGTTCAACCACAACCTGGAAACCGTGCCGCGCCTGTACAAGGCCGCGCGTCCGGGCTCGGACTACCAGTGGTCGCTGACCCTGCTGGAGAAGTTCAAGGAGCGCGTGCCACACGTTCCGACCAAGTCCGGCCTGATGCTTGGCCTGGGCGAGACCGATGAGGAAGTGATCGAAGTGATGCAGCGCATGCGCGAGCACAACATCGACATGCTGACCCTCGGCCAGTACCTGCAGCCCTCGCGCAGCCACCTGCCGGTGCAGCGCTTCGTCCACCCCGACACCTTCGCCTGGTTCGCCGAGGAAGGTTATCGGATGGGCTTCAAGAACGTCGCTTCCGGGCCGCTGGTGCGTTCTTCGTACCACGCCGACCAGCAGGCGCACGAGGCCAAGATCAAGCTCTGATCAGCGGCCTTGCATGAAAAAGCCCCTGCACTTGTGAAGGTGCGGGGGCTTTTTCTTTGGGGGGTAGCGACGGTCTTGAATCGGTGGCGCTTGGAGTGGGCCTGCTGTGCAGGCCTTCGCAGGCGAGCCAGCTCCTACAAAATCAGGTGTCAGCAATAGATCTCAGCGCTGGCGCAAGCTGTCGAGCAACTTGTGCGTCGGATAGCCGTCCGCCGGCCAGCCCAGCGCCTGCTGGGCATTGCGAATGGCCTTGCGGGTATTGGCGCCGATGATGCCGTCGGCGCTGCCGGCGTCATGTCCGCCGGCATTGAGCAGGTCCTGCAGTTCGATGCGCTCGCTGCGGCTCAGGGGGAGGTCATCCTTCGGCCAGGCACCGCGGATAAAGCCACTGCCATCGAAGCGTTCGCTCAACAGGCCGACCGCCAGGGCATAGGACGACGAGTTGTTGTACTTGAGAATGGTGTGGAAGTTGTCCAGCACCAGGAACGCTGGGCCACGGTAGCCGGCGGGGAGCAGCAACGCAGCGGAGAGCTGTTCGCCACCGACGGGCAGGCGGCTGCCGGCAGGCAGTTGCAGGCCCAGGCGCAGCCACTCGGCGACGGTCTTGCGCTGCGTGCCATCGGCGATCCAGTAGTCGAAACCGGTGGGTACGCTGACCTCGAAGCCCCATGGCTGGCCTTGCTGCCAGCCCGAGCTCTGCAGGTAGTGCGCGGTGGAGGCGAGGGCGTCGGCGGAGCTGTTCCAGATATCGCGGCGGCCATCACCGTCGAAATCCACTGCGTGGGTATCGTAGGTGGTCGGAATGAACTGGGTCTGGCCCATGGCGCCGGCCCAGGAGCCGCGCATGGCCTCGGGCGCGATGTCGCCGTTCTGCAGGATCTTCAGGGCCGCCAGCAATTGCGCCTGGGCGAACGCAGGGCGGCGGCCTTCGTAGGCCAGGGTGGCGAGGGAGCGGATCACTGATTTGTTGCCCTGGAACTGGCCGAAATTGCTTTCCATACCCCACACCGAGACCAGCACGTTGCGGTCGACGCCATAGCGCTGTTCGATGCGCGCCAGCAGTTCGCTGTTCTGGGTCAGCAGGGCCTTGCCGTTGCGCACGCGCACCGGCGACAGCGCGCCGTCGAGGTATTCCCAGACCGGGCGGGTGAACTCGGGCTGGCTGCGGTCGGCCTTGATCACGTCCATGTCCGGGGTCATGCCGGCGAAGATGCGGTCGAACAGGCTCGGCGCTACACCGGCCTGCAAGGCCTGCTGGCGGAAACTGGCCTGCCACTCGGCGAAGGTCTGCTGTGGCTGGACTTCGATATCGGCGTTGGGTGTCGGCTGTACCACGCTCGGGGCGGCGGGCAGCGGAGCGATGGGCAGGGCGTCGGCGGCGGTCGGGTGTTCGGCGCAGGCGACGAGCAGAACGAGGCTGGAAGCAGCGGTCAGGTGGCGAAGTTGCCAGCGACGGGTAAGGCAGAGGGGCATGCACGAATCCAGGTAATACGGGTCAGGTGACGACCATACCATGCCTGTGACTTTCCTGCTTTCATGCCGCCATAAAGGACGAAGCCTCCCAATCTCTCGATTGGAAGGCTTCGCGGCGGTAGCTGCCTTTGCCTTTGCCCGGACGTTCCTGGCGACTGCGGAACAGGGGTTGGGCGATGATGGACTTGGCCTTGTTCGGCCGGGATTTTGCCGGTTTCTTGGGCATGCCTGGAGCTCCTGGCGGGGTGGGTTCGCGCGCACTATAGGACTGCCGAACCTTCCCGGCAAGCGCCTTATTCGGCGGGCAGTGCCAGGCGCTGTCCGGCCATCAGCAGGGACAGGCGGGTCAGGCTGGTCCATGGCGAACCCTGGGCCTGGCCCTTGATCTGCGCGTCGATGCGCTGGGCATCGTGCAGCAGTTGGCCCCAGCGCTGCGCGGAATGGCGTTGCAGGGCTTTGCTCATCAACGGGCGGCGCTTGTCCCAGACCGGTGGCCGGGCCTGGCTGAAGGCCTTCTCCAGCGGCACGCCCTGGCTGTATTGCTGCGCCAGGCCGGTGAGGACCCGCAGCTCGCGGGCCAGGGCCCAGAGAATCACCGGCGGCTCCACGCCTTCACCGCGCAGCCCTTCGAGCATGCGCAGGGCATGGGCCGCTTCGCCGTTGAGGATGGCGTCGACCAGGCCGAAGACATCGAAGCGCGCGCTGTCGGCGACGGCGGACTGCACCGTTTCCACCGTGATGGTGTTGCCATCGGCGAGCAGCTTGAGTTTTTCGATTTCCTGGGCGGCGGCCAGCAGGTTGCCTTCGACCCGCGCGGCGATCAGTTCCACGGCATCACGCTGCGCGGCGAGCCCGGCCTGGGCCAGGCGCTGATTGATCCACTGCGGCAGTTGCTGGGTGTCGACCGGCCAGATCTGGATGAACTGGACCTGCTGGCCCTCGACCAGCGCCTTGCCCCACTTGGTCTTCTGCGCGCTGCCATCGAGCTTGGGCAGGCTGATCAGCAGCAGGGTGTCGTCGGCGGGGCGCGAGCAGTACTCGATCAGCGCCGCGGCGCCCTTGTCGCCAGGCTTGCCGGAGGGCAGGCGCAGTTCAAGCACACGCTTCTGGGCGAACAGCGAGAGGCTGGCGCCGGCCTGGAGCAGCGTGCCCCAGTCGAAGTTGGCGTCGGCGCTGAATACCTGGCGCTCGTCGAAGCCCTGCTGGCGAGCAGCCTGGCGAATGGCGTCGGCGGCTTCCTGGCACAGCAGCGGGTCATCGCCGCTGACCACGTAGACGGGGGCGAGGCTGCCTTGCAGGTGCTTGTTGAGTTGGGCGGGGGCAAGTTTCATAAAGAGTCGGGGCGCCGAAGCGCCCCGTTCAGGCTCAGTTGGCCGGTACTTCCAGTGGCGACTGCTGAGGCTGGGCGTCCTGGGCACGTTGTGCCGCTTCCAGGGCTGCAGCTTCGGCGCGAGCGCGTTCGTCGGCCTTGGCCTGCAGTTCGTCCAGGCGTTCCGGGGTCAGCTGTTGCAGGCGCTGGGCCATGCGCTGGACCAGGTCACGACGCATTTCGTTGCGGATCTGGGACGCTTCCTGGGTCGATCCGGTGATGTTGTTGCCGTCGTGCACGTAGGTCTTCTGCACTTCCAGCTTGTCGCTGAGCAGCGTGGTGTTGTTGTGGCCCTGGATGTCATAGGACAGCTGGGTCTGCAGCTCGTACTCCACCGAACGGGCGGAACCGGCATAGCTGGCCGCGCGCTGGGTTTCGGCCTCGTTGGTCAGCACCAGCTTGTACGGCGCGCCGGCATGCACGTTGACGCCGCTGCTTTTCAGCAGGTCGCGCAGCTGGTTGACGGTTTCGCCATAGGCGTTGCGGGCGCTCAGGTCGAGTTCCTTGATCGCCAGGTCGTTGGTAGCGGTGCCACGCAGGTGAAAACCGCAGGCGCTGAGCATCACGGCCAGGCCTATCACCAGCAGATTGCGTTTGATCATCTTGTTGCTCCCTGGAAAACCTTTGGGGACGTTTCTGTGCGAGCGCCCCGCGGGGCGCTCGCTCCTGTCAGTTGGCGACGATGTTGACCAGCTTGCCGGGGACCACGATGACCTTGCGGATGGTCAGGCCTTCGGTGAAGCGCAGCACGTTCTCGTTACCGCGCGCGGCCGCTTCGACTTCCTCGCGGCTGGCGCCGGCCGGCATTTCGATCTGGCCGCGCAGCTTGCCGTTGACCTGGATGACCAGCTGGATGCTGTCCTGCACCAGCGCGCTTTCGTCCACCGCCGGCCAGCCGGCGTCGATCGCCGCGCCCGGGTGACCCAGGGCCTGCCACAGCTGATGGCTGATGTGCGGGGTGATCGGCGCGAGGATCAGGGTGGCGGCTTCCAGACCTTCCTGGATCAGGGCGCGGTCCAGTTCGGTGTCCTGCGAGGCCTTTTCCAGCACGTTCATCAGGGTCATCACCTGGGCGATGGCGGTGTTGAACTTGTGGTGCTGGCCGACATCGATGCTGGCCTGGCGGATCGCCAGGTGAGTGGCGCGGCGCACGGCTTTCTGCGCGTCGTTCAGGGCGCTGAAGTCGGCCTTGGCCGGCAGGCCCTGGCCAACGTGGGCCTGGGCCAGGCGCCAGACGCGGCGCAGGAAGCGGCTCGCGCCTTCGACGCCGGAGTCGGACCATTCCAGGCTCATGTCGGGCGGCGAGGCGAACATCATGAACAGGCGGCAGGTGTCGGCGCCGTAGGCATCGATCATCGCTTGCGGGTCGACGCCGTTGTTCTTCGACTTGGACATCTTCTCGGTGCCGCCGATTTCCACCGGCAGGCCGTCGGTCTTCAGGCGCGCGCCGACGATCTTGGCCTTGGCATCGCGCTCGATCTCGACGTCGGCCGGGTTGAACCAGTCCTTGCCGCCGTTGCTGGCGACACGGTAGTAGGTCTCGGCGACCACCATGCCCTGGGTCAGCAGGTTCTTGAACGGCTCGTTGGAGCTGACCAGGCCTTCATCGCGCATCAGCTTGTGGAAGAAGCGCGCGTACAGCAGGTGCAGGATGGCGTGTTCGATACCGCCGATGTACTGGTCGACCGGCAGCCAGTGGTTGGCCGCTTTCGGATCGACCAGGCCACCTTCGTAGTTCGGCGACGCATAGCGGGCGAAGTACCAGGACGACTCGACGAAGGTATCCATGGTGTCGGTTTCGCGCTTGGCCGCGCTACCGCATTTCGGGCAGGTGCACTCGTAGAACTCGGGCATGCGCGCCAGTGGCGAACCGGCGCCGTCCGGCACCACGTTCTCCGGCAGGGTGACCGGCAACTGGTCTTCCGGTACCGGCACGTCGCCACAGGACGGGCAGTGGATGATCGGGATCGGGCAGCCCCAGTAGCGCTGGCGGCTGATGCCCCAGTCGCGCAGGCGGAACTGCGTGCGGGACTTGCCCAGCTCCTTGCGGATCAGCGCGGCTTCGATGGCGTCGAAGGCGCCGGCGAAGTCCAGGCCGTCGAATTCGCCGGAGTTGATCAGTTGGCCATGCTCGCCATAGGCGGCCTGCCATTCGCTGCCGACGTCGTCGCCGGCGCTGGTACGGATCACGGCCTTGATCGGCAACTGGTACTTGCTGGCGAACTCGAAGTCACGCTCGTCGTGGGCCGGAACGGCCATGACCGCGCCGTCGCCGTAGTGCATCAGCACGTAGTTGGCGATCCATACCGGAAGTTTTTCGCCGGTCAGCGGGTGACGGACCAGCAGGGAAGTGGCGACGCCTTTCTTCTCCTGGGTGGCGATGTCGGCTTCGGCGACGCTGCCGCTCTTGCACTCGTCGATGAACGCCTGCAGCGCCGGGTTGCCCTGGGCGGCGAGGGTGGCCAGCGGGTGCTCGGCGGCGACGGCGACGTAGGTTGCGCCCATCAGGGTGTCCGGACGGGTGGTGAAGACCTTCAGCGCACCGGCCTGGCCGATGCTGGCTTCATCGTAGGGGAACTGCACTTCCATGCCGCGGGACTTGCCGATCCAGTTGCGCTGCATGGTCTTGACCTGCTCGGGCCAGCCCGGCAGCTCGTCGAGGCTTTCCAGCAGCTCGTCGGCGTAGTCGGTGATCTTGAAGTAGTACATCGGGATTTCGCGCTTCTCGATCAGCGCGCCCGAACGCCAGCCACGGCCGTCGATGACCTGCTCGTTGGCCAGTACGGTCTGGTCTGCCGGGTCCCAGTTCACGGTACCGTTCTTGCGGTAGATCACGCCTTTTTCGAACAGGCGGGTGAACAGCCACTGCTCCCAGCGGTAGTAGTCCGGCTTGCAGGTGGTGACTTCGCGGGACCAGTCGATCGCCAGGCCCAGGCTTTTCAGCTGGGCTTTCATGTAGGCGATGTTCTCGTAGGTCCACTTGGCCGGCGCGACGTTGTTCTTCATCGCGGCGTTTTCCGCCGGCATGCCGAAGGCGTCCCAGCCCATCGGTTGCAGGACGTTCTTGCCGAGCATGCGCTGGTAGCGCGCGATCACGTCGCCGATGGTGTAGTTGCGCACGTGGCCCATGTGTAGCTTGCCGCTCGGGTACGGGAACATCGACAGGCAGTAGTAGGTGTCCTTGCCTGGCTGTTCACTGACTTCAAAAGACTTGTGCTCGTCCCAGTAGGACTGGGCGGCGGCTTCGATTTCGCGGGGCTGATAGTGTTCGTGCATGGCTACTTTGCGCTGAGAAATGGGAGACCTTATCCAGGCCGGTCGGAAACCGTTTCGCCCGGCAATCCGGTGTCAAGAGTGAACGCCGTAGCATACATGAGCCCCGCCAGTCGTGGGAAACCCTGATTGCACGCCAGACCGCGCCGGGGGCCGTTGGTCGCGGCATCCGGCCCGTTTCACGGGTGACGCTAAGCTCAGGTGTGGGGGAGATGAATTCTATCTTCAATGAGGTGAACGGATGGGAGAGTCGCAGCAGCATGCACCGAAACCGGAAATCTACGAACGCCTGATCGACCGTCTCGGACTGGCCCTGGATGTGGCCCGCGCCTCGGTCCGATTGCGCGACGAGATGCCCGCCGAACTGGAACTTCGCGGTCTGAGCCGCGCCGAGTTCGACGTCATCAAAGCCTATCTCGAGGCCGCTCCGGCCCGCGGACAGAACCTTTCCGGTGTCTTGACCAAAGAGGAAACGCCAGCCCCGGGCCGGGTCATCTGGCTCAAGGACAAGGCCGATTCCGCCACAGCGCTCAAATCCAGAACGCTGCACTTCAAATAACCGTTCGGCATATCAACGGCGCAGGATGGAGTGCGCCACGGGAATTCTTTCTACTTCACGGCGCCTGACAATTGTTGTCAGGCGCCTATTTCTCTAGGCTTCGAGCACTTTTCAGGGAGATGCCCGATGCCTCTGCGTTTCTTCATCAAACAATGGCTGATGCCGCCCGGTGTCCTGCTTCTCTTGCTCATCGCTGCCTGGTGGCTGCGCAAGTCCTGGCCGCGCATGGCGCGCCTGTGTTTTGTCGCCGGGCTGGGCGGGCTGTGGTTGATGAGCTTGCCGCTGGTGGTGCAGCAGCTTGCCCAGCGGATCGAAACGCTGCCGGCACTGCGTATGGATGAGTGGGCTGGGCTGTCCCAGCGGGCCGATGCCATCGTGATTCTCGGTTCGAGCCGCGAGCGCGGCGACCCCGCTTGGGGCATGCAGGACCAACCTACCGGGGTAGCCGTGGAACGCATGCGTTATGCCGCGCAACTGGCCAAGGCATCGGGCTTGCCGGTGCTGACCAGTGGCGGCCTGCACTACGGCGCGCCCCCCAGCGAAGCGCGGCTGATGGCGGAGGTGATGCAGCGTGACTTCGGCGTTCCAGTGCGCTGGCTGGAGGAGGAAAGCCGCACCACCTGGGAAAACGCCGAGCTGAGCGCGGCGATGCTGCTGCCGCAGGGTGTCAGGCGGGTCGTGGTGGTGACCCAGGCCTGGCACATGCCACGTTCGGTCTGGAGTTTCCAGCGCGCCGGTTTCGAGGTGGTGCCGGCGCCCGTGGGCTTCCTGGGAGGTGATCACGGGCGGCCGTTCGCGGGCTGGGTACCGGACAGCAAGGCGGTGTGGCAGAACGGCCAGCTCTTCAATGAAGTCGCTGGCCTGATCGGCTACCGGCTTTTCTACTGAGACCTACACCGTTCTGGCGATGCGGCTGGCCAGCAATGCCCAGCCCAGCAGGACCACGCAGAGAAGGGTGAGAGGCCAGGAGCGCCATTGCAGATACGGCGTGAGCTGCTGCATCGGCACCACTTCGCCGTACAGGATGGCGCGTTCGAACTGCGGGATCTGCGCGGTGATGCGACCGAACGGGTCGATCAGCCCGGTCACGCCGTTGTTGGTCGCGCGAATCATCCAGCGCCCAGCCTCCAGCGCACGCATCTGCGCCATCTGCAGGTGCTGCAGGGGGCCGATGGACTTGCCGAACCAGGTGTCGTTGCTGATGGTCAGGAGGATGTCGCTGCGCGCCGCGAGGCTCGCGGCCAGTTCCGGATAGACCACTTCGTAGCAGATGAACGGCGCCAGCTGGTAGCCCTTGGCCTGGAGCAGCGCCTGGTCGGCGGGGCCGCGGGCGAAGTCGGACATCGGCAGGTCGAAGAATTCGATCAGGCCGCGCAGCAGGTCCTGCAGGGGAACGTATTCGCCGAACGGCACCAGCTTCTGTTTCAGGTAGGTGCCGTCGCCCTCGCCGATCGCGGTGACGCCGTTGAAGTAGCGGCGCTGCCCGTGTTCGAACTGGCGCACCGGAACACCAGTGATCAATGCCGCATGCCGGTCCGCGGCGAATCCGCTCATCATGTCCAGGTAGCCCTGGACCGTGTCCTTGAACACCGGCACCGCGGTTTCCGGCCAGACGACCAGGTCCACCGGTTTGCTGGTGAAGGTCATGTCGCGGTACAGCTCCAGCTGCCGGCGCAGTTCGCTCGGCTCCCACTTCAAGCTCTGCTCGATGTTGCCCTGGATCGCCGCGACCCGCAGCGGATCGCCGGACGGGGTGGTCCAGGCATGGTCCTTGAGCGCCAGGCCGACGACCCAGGGGCCGATCAGCAGGGCAACGCCGATGGCGAGGAAGGATTTGCGCTGGCGCAGGCGGTGCAGGTTGCACAGCAGCGCGGCGGTCAGGGCCAGGGTGAAGGAGATCAGCCACATGCCGCCCAGCGGTGCGAGCCCGGCCAGGGGGCCGTCGAGCTGGCTGTAGCCGGCATAGAGCCAGGGGAAACCGGTCAGGAACCAGCCACGGAAGGCTTCCTGGGCCAGCCACAGCGCGGCGAAACCGAGGGCGTCGGCCAGGGGCGCTTCGTTGCGGCGCAGCCAGCGCGCCCAGAGCCAGGCCGGCAGGGCGAAGAACCAGGCGATGGCGGCGAAGAACGCCAGCATCAGCGCGCCGGCCAGCAGCGCCGAAGCGCCGCCGTAGTCGTGGATGCTGACGTAGATCCACCAGGTGCCGGCGGCGAACAGGCCGAAGCCGTAGCACCAGCCGCGACCCAGGGCCTGGCGCGGGCTCAGCTCGCGCAGGCCGAGGTAGAACAGGCCCAGCGCCACCAGGGCCAGGGGCCAGATGTCGAACGGGGCCAGGGTCAGGGTGGTCAGGGCGCCGGCCGCCACGGCCAGCAGGTTACCGGGCCAGCCGGGGCGGGTGATCCAGCGCATGGTTGTCCTTAACGGGTGACGGGAGTCAGGCGCAGCAAATGTATCCGCCGGCTATCGGCGTTGAGGATACGGAAGCGGTAAGGCCCGATTTCGGTGGTTTCGTTGCGTTTGGGCAGATGGCCGAAAGCGCTCATGACCAGGCCGCCGACGGTGTCGAACTCGTCGTCGGAGAACTCGCTGTCGAAGAACTCGTTGAAGTTCTCGATCGGCGTCAGCGCCTTGATCAGGAAGTCACCGCTGGGCAGCGGCTTGATGTAGCTGTCTTCCTCGACGTCATGCTCGTCCTCGATGTCGCCGACGATCTGCTCCAGCACGTCCTCGATGGTCACCAGGCCCGCCACGCCGCCGTATTCGTCGATGACGATGGCCATGTGGTTGTGGTTGGCGCGGAACTCGCGCAGCAGCACGTTGAGGCGCTTGGACTCCGGCACGAAGGTGGCCGGGCGCAGCAGGTCCTTGATGTTGAAGCTGTCGCCGTTCTCCTTGAGGATCAGCGGCAGCAGGTCCTTGGCGAGCAGGACGCCGAGGACATCGTCGTGGCTTTCGCCGACCACCGGGTAGCGCGAGTGCGCGGCTTCGATGATCGCCGGGAGGAATTCGCGGGGCGACTGCGAGGCCTTGATGCTGATCATCTGCGAGCGCGGCACCATGATGTCGCGGACCTGCAGGTCGGCGACCTGGATGGCGCCTTCGACGATGGTCAGGGCTTCGCTGTCGAGCAGCTTGTTCTGGTGCGCTTCGCGCAGCAGCTCGAGGAGCTCCTGGCGGTTTTTCGGCTCATGGGCAAAAGCCTGGGTCAGCTTGCCCAGCCATGACTTTTGCCCGTTGCTCGATCGATCTTCGCTCATGGCGGTTACTCGTGATCCTTGCAGATATCGGTTTGAGGTGTGTCGTCTTCGTCGTCGGCGTATGGGTCCGGATGACCCAGTTCGGCAAGCAACGTTCGTTCCAGTGCTTCCATTTCCTCGGCCTCATCGTCTTCGATGTGGTCGTAGCCCAGCAGGTGCAGGCAGCCGTGGATGACCAGGTGCGCCCAGTGGGCTTCGAGGGACTTGCCTTGCTCGGCGGCTTCGCGCTCGACCACCGCGACGCAGATGACCAGGTCACCCAGCAGCGGGATGTCGAGCATGTCGTCGGGCACGTCGGCGGGGAAGGACAGCACGTTGGTGGCGTAGTCCTTGTGCCGGTAGGTGTGGTTCAGTTCGCGGCCTTCGGCTTCGTCCACCAGGCGGATGGTCATTTCCGAGTCGGCCGTGCGCTGGCGCAAGGCGAGCTCGCACCAGCGGCGGAACAGGGCTTCATCGGGCGCGGTCGCTTCGGTCGCGACTTGCAGGTCCAGTTCAAGCATCGCGTCGGGTGCCTTCGGCCTTGGCCTGCTCGCCATCGAAGCGCTCGTAGGCTTCGACGATGCGTTGCACCAGCGGATGGCGCACCACGTCCTTGGGCTGGAAGTGGGTGAAGCTGATGCCCGGGACGTCCTTGAGCACCTGGATGACATGAGCCAGGCCCGATTTTGTGCCCTTCGGCAGGTCGACCTGGGTGATGTCGCCGGTGATCACGGCGGTGGAGCCGAAACCGATGCGGGTGAGGAACATCTTCATCTGCTCGACGGTGGTGTTCTGGCTTTCGTCGAGGATGATGAAGCTGTTGTTCAGGGTGCGGCCACGCATGTAGGCCAGCGGCGCGATCTCGATCACCTGGCGTTCGATCAGCTTGGCCACATGTTCGAAGCCGAGCATCTCGTACAGGGCGTCGTAGAGCGGGCGCAGGTACGGGTCGATCTTCTGCGCGAGGTCGCCGGGCAGGAAGCCGAGCTTTTCGCCCGCCTCGACCGCCGGGCGCACCAGCAGGATGCGGCGCACCTGTTCGCGCTCCAGCGCGTCCACCGCGCAGGCCACCGCCAGGTAGGTCTTGCCGGTACCGGCGGGGCCGATGCCGAAGTTGATGTCGTTGCCGAGGATTTCCTTGACGTAGCGCTGCTGGTTGAGGCCGCGCGGACGAATGGCGCCCTTGCGCGTGCGCAGCGATACGCTGACTTCGTTGTGTGCCGGGTTTTCCAGCGCTTCGACCGAGGATTCCTGGAGGTACAGGTGAACGGTTTCCGGCGACAGCTCGGTGGCCTTGGTCTCGCGATAGAGACGGCGCAGCAGTTGCTCGGCGGTGGAGGTGACCCGCGGTTCGCCGATCAGCTCGAACTGGTTGCCGCGATTGCGGATTTCGATGGCCAGGCGTTGTTCGATCAGGCGCAGATGCTCGTCGAACTGACCGCACAGGTTGGCGAAGCGGTGAGCCTCGAAGGGCTCGAGAATGAAACGATGGGGTTCGATAGGTGCGTTCAAGGTTGTTTTAAGCCGCCCTTGGGCAAGAAATATGAAGTCAAGGATAACGCCGACTGCGGAGCCGCGAAAGCGCTGAAACGATCAATGGATTATTGCAGCGGAAGTTGACGAAACGGTTATCTTGCCTCGACCGGCATCGTGCCGTTGGTCGATGGCCCTTGTGGTATTATTCGCGCCCTTTTTGCCAGCCATTCTGCCTGCCGACCATGTCCAAGCGCGAAGCCCCCATCTACAAAGTGATCTTCCTCAACCAGGGCCAGGTGTTCGAAATGTACGCCAAGCAGATCTACCAGAGCGATCTGTGGGGCTTCCTGGAAATCGAGGAATTCGTCTTCGGCGAGCGCACCCAGGTGGTGGTCGATCCCAGCGAGGAGAAACTGAAGGCGCAGTTCGAAGGGGTGACCCGCAGCTTCGTGCCGATGCACTCGATCGTGCGTATCGACGAGGTGGAGCGTCTGGGTACGCCGAAGATCAGCGATGCCAAGGGTGTCGGCAATGTCATGCCGTTCCCCATGCCGATGCCGGAAAGATAAGACGCTTCAGGGAAGCGGTGAGAAGGGCGTGCGACCGTCGACGGTCTGCAGCTCCAGCAGGTACTTGCGGAAGATCTGCCCCAGCACCTGGGTGGCGGTTTCCAGCTCATCGCGCTGCATCTGCGCCGACACCTGGTCGGCCAGGTCCAGCGCATCCTCGGCGCCGTTGACGGCGGCCATCTTCAGCACGATATAGGCCTGGATATTGTTCGCCGGCACGCCTTCGCCGCGATAGAACATGGTGCCCAGCTTGAACTGCGCATCGGCGTGGCCCTGCAGCGACGCCTGCTCGAAATAGCTCAGCGCCTGGTTGAGGTCGCGCGGGGCGTTCTTGCCTTCGTAATAGAAGTCGCCCAGTTCGTACTGGGCCTGGGCGTCGCCGGATTGCGCGGCCTGCTTGCAGCGGCTCACGGCGTCGGCGAGTTCTTCGGGGGACGTGTTGAGGGTGCAGCGGCCCGTGGTGGGGATCAGCAACGAGTTACCCCCGCCCGCCGCGATGGCCAGCAGGGGCTGAAGTAGCAACAGGCAGCCCAGGGCGAGGGCGCGGCCGGCGCGGTTCATGGTGATCGACTTACCTCTGCAAAGCTGCGGCCAATGTGTGTCTGGTGGCACATTATGGGTTAAGCAGCGCCAACCTTACAAAGTCTTTACCAGATTTTCTGCCAATGCGACGCAATTGTTGCGCAG
This sequence comes from Pseudomonas sp. zfem002, assembly GCF_032621685.1. NCBI lineage: Bacteria > Pseudomonadati > Pseudomonadota > Gammaproteobacteria > Pseudomonadales > Pseudomonadaceae > Pseudomonas > Pseudomonas sp. zfem002. The sequence continues at coordinate 82,336 of NZ_JAVYJH010000008.1, forward strand.
GATTGAGGGGGATTCCTACGAAAGCAGGGGCCGCTTTGCGACCCTTCGCAAGCAAGCTCGCTCCCACAACAGATGCACAGGCCTTCTGTGGGAGCGAGCTTGCTCGCGAAGGGCTGCAAAGCGGCCCCTGTCTGGTTCGGCTTACTTCAGCTGGGCAAACGCGCGTTCGGCGGCGTCCAGGGTGATCTTCAGCTCGGTTTCGCCGTGAGCGATCGAGGTGAAGCCGGCTTCGAAGGCGCTCGGCGCCAGGTACACGCCGCCTTCCAGCATCAGGTGGAAGAAGCGCTTGAAGCGCTCGACATCGCTGCCCATCACATCGTCGAAGGTGACGATGTCGTCGGCGCCGGTGAAGTAAAGGCCGAACATCGCACCGGCCTGGGTGGTGACGAACGGTACGCCAGCGGCATCGGCGCGCTGCTGCAGGCCGTCGAGCAGGCGGCTGGTGAAGGCGCTCAGTTCATCGTGGAAGCCCGGACGGCTGATCAGCTTCAGGGTGGTCAGGCCGGCGGCCATGGCCAGCGGGTTGCCGGACAGCGTGCCGGCCTGGTAGACCGGACCCAGCGGGGCGATCTGCTCCATGATGTGCCGCTTGCCGCCGAAGCAGCCCACCGGCATGCCGCCGCCGACGATCTTGCCGAAGGTCGACAGGTCCGGGGTGACGCCGTAGTGGGCCTGGGCACCACCGAGGGCAACGCGGAAGCCGGTCATCACTTCGTCGAAGATCAGCACCACGCCGTGCTGGTCGCACAGGCTGCGCAGGCCTTCGAGGAAGCCCGGTGCCGGTGGCACGCAGTTCATGTTGCCGGCCACCGGCTCGACGATGATGCAGGCGACCTGCTGGCCGACCTTGGCCAGCGATTCGGCGACCGCGTCGATATCGTTGAACGGCAGGGTCAGGGTGTGCTTGGCGAAGTCGGCGGGAACGCCGGCGGAGCTCGGTACGCCCTGGGTCAGCAGGCCGGAGCCGGCTTTCACCAGCAGGCTGTCGGAGTGGCCGTGGTAGCAGCCTTCGAACTTGATGATGCTGTCGCGACCGGTGTAGCCGCGGGCCAGGCGGATGGCGCTCATGGTCGCCTCGGTGCCGGAGCTGACCATGCGGACCATCTCCATCGATGGCACCAGCGAGCAGACCAGGTCGGCCATCTCGGTTTCCATCGCGGTCGGCGCACCGTAGGACAGGCCGTGGACCAGTTGCTTGCGCACCGCTTCCAGCACGTCCGGGTGGCCGTGGCCGAGAATCATCGGGCCCCAGGAGCCGACGTAGTCGACATAGCGCTTGTCGTCTTCGTCGGTGACGTAGGCACCTTCGGCATGCTTGAAGAACAGCGGGGTGCCGCCGACGCTGCGGAACGCACGCACCGGCGAGTTGACGCCGCCGGGGATGTGCTTCTGTGCGTTGGCGAACAGGCTTTCGGAACGGGACATGATGGTCTCTCTCGAATCAGATACTGGAAAAGAGGGCGTTGAAGGCGCGCGCGCGACGGCTGACTTCCTGGGCGCTGTCGGCACCGAACAGGCCGTGGATCACCGCCAGCAGGTCGGCGCCGTGCTCGACCAGCGGTGCGGCATTGTCCAGGGTGATGCCGCCGATGACCGCCACCGGCAGCTTGATCCGCGCCTTGGCCTGGCGGATCAGCTCGATGTCGGCGGCGGGCGCGCCGGGTTTGGTCTGCGAGTTGAAGAAGCGACCGAAGGCGACGTAGCTGGCACCTTCGCTGGCGGCCTGTTCGGCCAGCTCCAGTTGTGCGTGGCAGGTGGAGCCGATGATCGCGTCCTTGCCGAGCAGGGTACGCGCCGGGGTCAGCGGGCCGTCGGTCTGGCCCAGGTGCACACCGACGCCGAGGCGCGCGGCCAGTTCGGCGTCGTCGTTGATGATCAGCTGGGTCTTGTAGCGCTCGCACAGGTGCAGCAAGGCTTCGGCTTCACGCAGGCGCTGGGCCTGGTTGTCGCTCTTGTCGCGGTATTGCAGCAGGGTCACGCCGCCGTCGAGGGCCGCTTCGACATAAGGAAGAAACCGCCCGGCCAGCAACTGGCTGTCGGTGATGGCATACAAACCGCGTAGCTTCATTACAGGCCTCACAGCGATCAATGTTTCAGGAGCAGAAATCCAGGGGCAGGCGGCGCGGCACGAACTGGCCCTTGCCCAGTTGTTCGGCGTCGCGCAGGGTCCGCCAGGTGTAGTCGAGGGCCGAACGCACCGCGCTGTGCAGTTGCTCGCCGAGGGCCAGGCGGCCGGCCAGGGCGCTGGCCAGGGTGCAGCCGGAACCGTGGTAGCTGCCCGGCAGGCGCTGGCAGGTCCAGGTGTGACGCTGGCCGTCGCGGCTGTACAGGCGGTTGTGGATTTCGGTTTCGTCGCCGTGGCCGCCGGTGATCAGCAGGTGCTCGACGTACGGCAGGAGTTTTTCCGCGCATTCGTCGGCGCTGCCCTGCGGCAGTTCGGCGAGGATGCGCGCTTCCGGCAGGTTCGGCGTGGCGATGGTCGCCAGCGGCAGTAGGCGTTCGCGCATGGCGTAGCCGACTTCGTCCTTGCCCAGGCGCCCGCCACCGCCGGCCCGCAGCACCGGATCGCAGACCAGGGGCAGGTGCGGATGGGCGCTGAGCAGCTCGACGACGGTATCGACCATCTCCAGCGAGCCGAGCATGCCGAGCTTGACGGCGGCGACCTGCGAGTCGGCGAGGACGATGTTGGCCTGGGCCAGCACCCACTCGCGGTCGAGCACGCGGAAGTCTTGCACATTGACGGTATCCTGCACGGTCAGGGCGGTCACGGCCGGAGCGGCGTGGCAGCCTTGGGCGATCAGGGCTTCGATATCTGCCTGCAGGCCGGCGCCGCCACTAGGGTCGTGGCCGGAGAGACAGAGGACAACGGGGCGGGAGCTGTAGGTATTCATAGGTGCGCGAGCTTACCACCAATCGCTTTTGCCGGGTCTGCCGTTGCAAGGCGGTTTTCTGAACGACCGGTCAGAAAATTTCTTGAAAATCGCTGTAATGGCCGAGATAGAGCCTCTGCTGCGGATTTTTGCCTGGCTGTCGATCATCCGAAAAGGCTATGCTAGCGTGCTTTGAAAATGACATCAGGCACTGACGGATTTCGTCGTCTCAAGGGACTGGAGGCACCACGACGCGACCGCTCGGGCCACGCTGGGGCTGTATGCGCTATTTGCTGATCGTTCTGCTGGGCTGGCTGCCCTTGCTGGCCGGAGCCGTCGACTTCGACGACTCGACCCGAAACCTGCCACTGGGCCGCGTCATGCAGGTGTTCGAAGACCCTGATGGCAGCGCCTCCATCGCCCAGGTCAGTGCGCCGGACTTCGCTCGTCACTTCACTGCGCATCAGGCCGATGTGCTCAATGCCGGCTATTCGAGCTCGGTGTTCTGGCTCAAGGTCGACCTGCACTACCTGGCCATGCCCGAGGCCGCGCCGCGCACCTGGTTGCTCGAACTCGCCTATCCGCCGCTGGATCATCTGGAGCTCTATCTGCCGGACGCCAGCGGCAGTTATCGACTGGTCCAGCGCACCGGCGATGCCTTGCCCTATGCCAGCCGACAGATCGAGCAGAGCAACTACCTGTTCGAGCTGCCGATGCGTCCGGACCAGGCGCTGACCGTCTATCTGCGCCTGCACAGCGCAGGCTCAGTCCAGGCCCCGCTGAGCCTGTGGTCGACCCAGGCCTACCTGGAGGCGTTGCCGGCGAAGATCTATGTGCTCGGGCTGATCTACGGCGTGCTCCTGGGCATGCTGGTGTACAACCTGTTCATCTATGTCAGCGTGCGTGACACCAGCTACCTCTGGTACATCCTCTATATCGCCTCGTTCGGGCTCTACCAGCTGTCGGTGAATGGCGCCGCGGTGGCGTACTTCTGGCCGAACAGCCCGTGGTGGGCGAACGCCGCGACGCCCCTGTTCATCGGCGCCGCGGGGTTGTTCGGTTGTCAGTTCGCGCGCAGTTTCCTGGGCATGGCCCGGCTCAGCCGCGCCTTCGATCGGCTGCTGCTGATGCTGGTGGCCAGTTCGGCGCTGGTGATGGTGATGGCGCTGGCGTCCGACTATGGCCTGGCCTTGCGCCTGGCCACCGCGCTGGCGCTGGCCTTCACCCTGTGCATCTTCGCCGCCGGGCTGTTCGCCTGGTGGCGCGGGGTGCGCGTGGCGCGCTATTTCATCATCGCCTGGAGCACTTTCCTCCTCGGTGGGCTGATCAATACCCTGATGGTCCTCGGCTATCTGCCCAACGTGTTCCTGACCATGTACGCCAGCCAGATCGGTGCGGCCCTGGAGGTCGGCCTGCTGTCCCTGGCCCTGGCCGACCGCATCAATGCCATGCGCGAGGAGCGCGCGCGGGTGCTGCGCGAGGCCGGGCAGAAGCTCGAACAACTGAACCGCCAGTTGGCCCACAGCAACCAGCTCAAGGACCAGTTCCTCGCCACCGTGACCCACGAGCTGCGCACGCCGATGAACGGCGTGATCGGCTCGCTCGAGCTGATGCAGGGCTTGCCCATGGGCACGGAACTGGGGCAGTACCAGCACACCGCCAGCATCGCCGCGCAGAACATGATGCGCATGGTCGACGACATCCTCATCCTCAGCGAGCTGCAGGCCGGGCGCGTGGTCGCGCGGGTGGAATCGCTCAGCCTGCGCGGGCTGGTCCAGGAGCTGCGCACGCGCTTCCTCTCGCCGGCCATGGACAAGGACCTGCTGCTGCACCTGGACGTCGCCGACGACCTGCCGGATCGCCTGCTCGGCGACCGTCACAGGCTGGCGCAGTGCCTCGGTTACCTGCTGGACAATGGCATCAAGTTCACCCACCGCGGCGGGGTCAGCCTGCAGGTCCGCGGCCAGGTCAGCCAGCACCTGCTGGCGCTGACTTTCACCGTGCGCGACAGCGGCATCGGCTTCGTCGAGCTGGACGAAGCGCTGCTGTACCAGCGTTTCTTCCAGGTCGACGGTTCCATGAGCCGTGAATACGGCGGCCTGGGCATCGGCCTGGCAATCTGCCGCAAGCTCGCCGATCTGCTCGGCGCACGGCTGCAGCACAGTTCGGTGCCGGGGCAGGGCAGCCGTTTCGAATTGCATATCGCGCTGCCCGTCGCGGCCGCGCTGGACGGGGGATATATCGCGCCGCGTTAGGCATTTTTGTCACTTTGTGTCCGGGGGCGGGCGTGATTCACTGGATTTTTCAGACACGTCCTATCGATCAGGAGCCCTCGGATGAACCTGCATCAGTACGCTGAAACCCACCAGGTGACCAACCAGCCGCCCGCCCTGGACGGCGCCAACCTCTACCGCCTCGACCTGCCGCTGCAGGAATGGGGGCGCCGCTACGGGGCCGGTTGGGCGCAGGCGCGGATCGATGCGTACGGCGCCCTGGCCGGTGGGCCGCTGATGGAGGCGGGCTTCCTCGCCAATCAGAACAAGCCGCAGTTCGTCAGCCATGACCGCTACGGTCACCGCGTCGATCTGGTGGAGTTCCACCCGGCGTATCACCAGCTGATGCGCACGGCCATCGAGCACGGCCTGCCGTCGTTGCCCTGGCGCGAACCGCGGGACGGCGCCCATGTCGCCCGTGCCTGCATGACCTACCTGCACAGCCAGGCCGAAGCCGGCAGCGGCTGTCCGCTGACCATGACCTTCGCCGCGGTGCCGGCGCTGAAAATGCAAGCGGAGCTGGCCAGGTACTGGCTGCCCAAGGTCCTCGCCACCGAGTACGACCCGCGCAATGTCGGCGACCGGCACAAGGCCGGCGTCACCCTCGGCATGGCCATGACCGAGAAACAGGGCGGTACCGATGTGCGCGCCAATACCACGCGGGCCTATCCGGTGGGCGCCTCGGGTCCGGGCCAGGTCTATGAGCTGGTGGGCCACAAGTGGTTCTGCTCGGCGCCGATGTGCGACGCCTTCCTGACCCTGGCGCAGACCGACAAGGGCCTGAGCTGTTTCCTGCTACCGCGCCACCGTCCGGACGACCAGCGCAACCAGTTCTACATCCAGCGCCTGAAGAACAAGCTGGGCAACTGGTCCAACGCCTCCAGCGAGGTGGAACTGCGCGGCGCCCTGGCGTGGATGATCGGCGAGGAAGGTCGCGGCGTGCCGACCATCATCGAGATGGTGGCGATGACCCGCTTCGACTGCATGGTCGGCTCCAGCGCGCTGATGCGCCAGGCCCTGACCCAGGCAGCGCACCACTGCGCCCATCGCCAGGTCGGCGGACGGCTGCTGGCCGAGCAGCCGTTGATGCAGAACGTCCTCGCCGACCTGGCCCTGGAGAGCGAAGCGGCGCTGGCCCTGAGCCTGCGCATGGGCCAGGCCCTGGACCATCTCGACGATCCGCGCCAGGCGCATTTCTCGCGGCTGGTGACGGCGGTGGGCAAGTACTGGATCTGCAAGCGTGCCCCGGCCATGATCAACGAGGCCGCCGAATGCATGGGCGGCGCCGGCTATGTCGAGGACAGCATCCTGCCGCGCCTCTACCGCGAGGCGCCGGTGAATTCCACCTGGGAAGGCTCCGGCAATGTGCAGTGCCTGGATGTCCTGCGCGCGCTGTCCAAGGAACCGGGCGTGCTCGACAGCCTGTTCGCCGAGCTGGGTGACGGCCACGGCGACCGCCGCCTGGCCGCGCATATCGCCAGCCTCAAGGCCGCCTTCGCCGACACCTGCGACATCCAGTACCGCGCCCGGCAACTGACCGAGGACATCGCCGTCGGCCTGCAGGCCAAGCTGTTGCTCGAGGCCGGCAATGCCACGGTCAGCGATGCCTTCATCGGCAGTCGCCTGGGCGAGGGCGGGCGGGTCTACGGCACGCTGCCGCGGGGCGTCGATGTCGCTGCGCTGGTGCAACGGGCAACACCGGCCTGGCCGCTCTGAACGGGCGTGCCTTTAGCAGCGGATGTAGGCAAGATGGAAGCCTGCATGTCAGACAGGAAGTAACCAGTGAGCCGTTTTGATGAAGCCTTCGTTGTCGTAGAAACCGCCGAGCAGGCCGTCGATCGTCTGGCGACTCTGCACGAAACCGCGACCGCCGCCTTGAGCCAGGCGCTCAAGCGCTACCTGAAGGACCGCACCGAGCCGGACGCCGACGAGCGTTCGCTGTTCCGCTATCCCGAGCTGCGCCTGACCTACCACTGCCATGGCGAAGTGCCCGCAACCACCCGGGCCTACGCCAAGGTGCAGCTGCCGGGTACCTACAGCGTCACCGTGACCCATCCGGCGGCGTTCCGCGGTTACCTGCTGGATCAGTTGCGGCCGCTGATGAACGACTTCACCGTGCGCGTCGAAGTCGGTGTCAGCGATCAGAACATTCCTTATCCCTATGTGGTCGAGCAGGGCGATGAACTGGCCGGTTCCGGCATCACCGCCGCGGCGCTGGCGCGGGTCTTCCCCAGCACCGACCTGTCCGCCGCCACCGATGGCATCGCCGACGGCCTGTACGACTGGGGCAATGCCGAGACCCTGCCGCTGGCGCTGTTCGACGCCGCGCGGGTGGACTTCTCGCTGCGCCGCCTGGTGCACTACACCGGCAGCGACTGGCGCCATGTGCAGCCGTGGATCCTGCTGACCAACTACCACCGCTACGTCGACCAGTTCATCAGCCACGGCCTGGAGCAACTGCGCGACGACCCGCGTTTCGTGCGCATGGTCCTGCCGGGCAACGTCATCATCGAGAAGGCGATGGACAACGGCGAGGCGCAGGCGCTGGTCGCCGGCGTGGTCTGGCACCGCTACCAGATGCCGGCCTATCACCTGATCGCCGCCGATGGCGACGGCATCACCCTGGTCAACATCGGCGTCGGCCCGTCCAACGCCAAGAACATCACCGACCACCTGGCGGTGCTGCGTCCGCACTGCTGGCTGATGATCGGCCACTGCGGCGGCCTGCGGCAGTCGCAGACCATCGGCGACTACGTGCTGGCCCACGCCTACATGCGCCGCGACGGCATTCTCGATCGCGTGGTACCGCCGAACATCCCGATCCCGGCCCTGGCCGAGGTGCAGCTGGCGCTGCAGGAAGCCGCGGCGCAGGTCACCGGCGAGCGTGGCGACGAGCTGAAGAAGCGCCTGCGCACCGGTACCGTGCTGACCTACGACGACCGCAACTGGGAGCTGCGCTGGGCCCAGGAGCGACCGCTGATCAACCTGTCGCGGGCCGTGGCGGTGGACATGGAAAGCGGCACCATCGCCGCCCAGGGTTATCGACTGCGGGTGCCCTACGGCACGCTGCTGTGTGTCTCGGACAAGCCGCTGCACAGCGAGATCAAGCTGCCGGGCGCGGCCAATGCGTTCTACAACCGCGCGGTCAGCCAGCACCTGAAGATCGGCATCGCCGCCCTCGACCTGCTGCGCACCGAACTGAACTCGCTGCACTCGCGTAAACTGCGCAGTTTCGACGAGCCGCCGTTCCGCTGAGGTTTCATGCCGTTACCCCCACGCTCCACGCCGCGCCGCCCCGCGGCGAAAACCGCCGGTCCGCGACGCCAGCCCAAGGCGCCGCCGGCCGAGCCGCGGTTGATCCTGTTCAACAAGCCCTTCGACGTGCTGACCCAGTTCAGCGACGGCGAGGGGCGGGCGACGCTCAAGGACTTCATCGCGGTGCCCGGGGTCTATCCCGCCGGACGTCTCGACCGCGACAGCGAAGGCCTGCTGCTGCTGACCAACGACGGCCAGTTGCAGGCGCGCATCGCCGACCCGAAGCACAAGCTGCCGAAGACCTACTGGGTGCAGGTGGAAGGTGAGCCGAGCGCCGAGCAGATCCAGCGCCTGCGCGACGGCGTCGAACTCAACGACGGCCCGACCCTGCCGGCCCAGGCCCGCCTGCTCGACGAGCCCGAACTGTGGCCGCGCAATCCGCCGGTACGCTTTCGCAAGAGCGTGCCGACCCATTGGCTGGAACTGATCATCAAGGAAGGGCGCAACCGCCAGGTGCGACGAATGACCGCGGCGGTGGGGCTGCCGACCCTGCGTCTGGTGCGGGTGAGGATCGGCGACTGGACACTCGACGGGCTCGAGCCGGGGCATTGGAAAGACGTTCCGGCGAAGCGCTGAGCCCTACTTGTTCATCTCGATATAGGTGATCACCACGCTCTTGACGATGAACGCGAAGATCCCCAGGCCGAGCACGAAGAACAGGATGAAGGTGCCGAATTTACCGGCCCTGGACTTCTTCGCCAGGTCGTAGACGATGAAGCCCATGAAGGCAATCAGGACGGAGACCAGGACGGTCATCATCCACTCTTCGAACAGCACAGGATCCATCGTTTCTCTCCGGCGGCGTGAGGGCGCCGGATTATACGCCTATCGCAGGTGAGTCAGGGGTAGCTCGGTGCTGGCCAACACTTGATTCAGGACAAAACTCGAGCGAACGCTGGTCACCCCTTCGATGCGGGTCAGGTGGCCGAGCAGCAGTTTCTGGTAATGGTCCATGTCCGGCACCACCACCTTGAGTTGGTAGTCGGCATCCATCCCGGTGACCAGGCTGCATTCGAGTACCTGCGGCAGGTTGCGGATCGCCGCCTCGAAGGTCTCGAAGCGCTCGGGGGTGTGCCGGTCCATGCCGATCAGCACGTAGGCGGTCAGGCTCAGGCCGAGCTTCTTGCGGTCGAGCAGGGCCACCTGGCGGGAGATGAAGCCGTCGTCTTCCAGCTGCTTGACCCGCCGCGAGCAGGGCGACGGCGACAGCCCGATGCGCTCGGCCAGTTCCTGGTTGGAGATGCGCGCATCGCGCTGCAATTCGGCGAGGATGCTCAGGTCATAGCGGTCCAGCTTGCTCATGGATCAGGCCTTTTCTGTATGAATTGCTGACAATTATTAATAATTGGAGAAATATTGCGCAAGTAGTGTTTTCTTCCGCAATCTTCGCAATCCGCTGCCGCCACGGTTTCCCTATCATTGTTTCCAGAATCACTGCCCGGACACATGTCCACGGCGACCGACCCAAGCAGGACGGTCGCGGCCAGCAATCCCACAGGGTTGTGCTTGGCCCCCGGGCTGCACGCGGTCCACAAGACAGGCGTGAGGTGAGCCGGCGTCACAAGCGTCGAGCCAGGACAAGTTTCTCGAAGGGCGACCCCATGGGGTCGCCCTTTTTTCTGTCCAAGATTTCACCTGCTGGCGCCAATCCTGCCTGCTAGAGTGGCGCACAGAATATTCCTACGTTGATAGAGGAACAGCATGAAAGTGCGTATCTGGCCCCTGGCAGCCATCGGTCTGCTGTGCCTGAGCCTGAACGTCCATGCCGAAGGCGAGTACGACCATCGTGGCGAGCATCAGGGGCGCGGTGAAGGCGAGCAGCGGTCTTCCGGTTCGCCCTTGCAGTCCAAACCGGGCGAAGTGTGGCAGACCCAGCAACCGCGCCAGGGTTATTACCAGGACATCCCGCGGCGCAACGACGGTAACCCGCACTGGCAGACCGGCCCGCGCGGCGAGCAGCCGAACTGGGCGGGCCGCCCGAGCGGTCACGGCAATGGCTGGGGGCCGGGGCCGCAGTATCGGCCGGGGCATGCCATCGATCGGTTCCCGGATCGCTATTGGAAAGTGCCGTATCGCGGACAGGATTATTTCTACTCCGGTGGCTACTGGTATCGCCCGCATGGCTCGGGGTACGTGGTGGTGACGCCGCCCTACGGTGTGCGGGTGAGCTACCTGCCGGACTATGCGCGGGAGATGTGGATCGGTGGTGCGCTGTTCTTCCTGGTGGCGGACACCTATTACCAGTACCAGCAGGACAGTCGGGAGTACGTGGTGGTCAATCCGCCGCAGGTGCAACAGCCGGTGCCGGTGCAGAGCGGTTATGACGTGATCGCCTACCCGATGCAGGGGCAGCCGCCGCAGCAGGTCGAGCAGGATCGCTACCAGTGTCATCGCTGGGCGGTGGAGCAGAGCGGCTTCGATCCGGCCTACGCCAACCAGGCGCCGCCGGCGCAGGTGGCGGATATCTATCGGCGGGCGCTGGGGGCGTGCATGGCGGGGCGGGGGTACAGCGTCAACTGATGTAACGGGCCTTGCACAATCCCGTCGTAGGAGCGTGGCTTGCCCGCGAAGGACCGCGCAGCGGTCCCGGATTGCGCTGAGGTCTGGGACCGCTGCGCGGTCCTTCGCGGGCAAGCCACGCTCCTACAAGGCGGGCCCGCACGTTGTGTCAGCATCAACCGGATCCGCATGCACCAGCACCTCGGCCCGCGGATACACCTTGCTGATCGCCGCCGCCGCCTCGTCGCACAAGGCATGGGCCTGGGTCAGCGGCAACGATCCCGGCAACTCCAGGTGCACCTGGACGAACCAGCGACTCCCCGATACCCGCGTGCGCAGGTCATGCGCTCCCGCCACCCCCGGCACCGCGCAGGCCAGGGCCAGCATCCGTTCGCTGACATCCGCAGGCAGCTCTTCATCCATCAGGGTGGCGAAGCTCTCCCGGGCGATGCTCAGCGCGCTCCAGAAGATATACAGGGCAATCCCCAGCCCGAAGAACGCATCCAGTTGCGGCCAGCCGAACGCTGCCAGCAGCAGCGCCACCAGGATGCTGCCGTTGAGCAGCAGGTCGGAGCGGTAGTGCAGCGAGTCGGCGCGCACCGCGGTGGAGCCGGTGATGCGGATCACCCGGCCCTGCACCATCAGCAGCGCCACGGTCAGCACCAGCGACAACAGCATCACCGCCACGCCAACTCCGGCATTGCCCAGCGGCTGCGGGTCCTGCAGGCGCTCGAAGGCCTGGAACCCGATCAGCAGCGCACTCACTGCGATGAACAAGGCCTGGGCCATCCCTGCCAACGCCTCGGCCTTGCCGTGTCCATAACGATGATCTTCATCCGCGGGGCGCAGCGCATAACGCACCGCCAGCAGGTTGAGCAGCGACGCCGCGCCATCCAGCAGCGAGTCGGTCAGGCCGGCCAGCAGGCTGACCGAGCCACTCAGCCACCAGGCGATCGCCTTGCTGACGATAAGGATGCAGGCCACCGCCAGCGAAGCGCCGGTGGCCAGGCGCAGCAGACGCGCGTGTTCGCGGGAGGTGGTCATGTCAGGCGGCAGGGACCAGGCCGTAGGCCGCCAGTTGCTCGACGCTGCCCTTGTGCTGGATCAGGCGCGGGTCGTTGAGCGGCAGGCGCTGGCCCAGCTCGCTTTCGAGGATGGCCTGCAGGCGAGTGTTGTCCACCTTGCCGTCGGCGCCGATGGCGTGCTGGAGCTTTTCCGGCGCGACCTGCGCGGTTGTCCCGCCCGGCAGGTAGATGGCACCGGTGGCGAAGTCGATGCCGAAGGCGATCAGCCCGGGAATTACGTAGAAGAGGATACCGACCGCGTCGAGGGCGACGATCACCGGGTCGATCTTGCCTTCGATCTGACCGCGACGGTCAGGGTAGAACAGGGTGCCGCAGGCCGTGAGCTGGGTCAGCAGACTCGCGATCAGGAGACCGCCAGTGACACGGGATGGAATACGCATTGAAAGTCTCCGCAGGGAAAGCCGCAACGATACCGGCAAAAGGCCGGCTTCAGGGCATAAGACCATGATAGGGCAGGCCGGGTTCGCCGTTATACTCGCCCGACTGTTTGAGGGCTACCATGATTTCCTTACCGATCGATGTCGTACTGCCGGCACTGCGCGAAGCCTTGGGCCAGCGTCACGAAGCCGTGCTCGAAGCGCCGCCCGGCGCCGGCAAGACCACCCGTGTGCCGCTGGCGCTGCTCGACGAACCCTGGCTGGCGGGACAGACGATCCTCATGCTCGAACCGCGCCGCCTGGCCGCCCGTGCCGCCGCCGAGCGCCTGGCCAGCGAGCTGGGCGAGAAGGTCGGCGAAACCGTGGGCTATCGCATCCGCCTGGACAGCAAGGTCGGTCCGAAAACCCGTTTCGAAGTGGTCACCGAAGGCATCCTCGCCCGCCGCCTGCAGGACGACCCGGCGCTGGACGGTGTCGGCCTGCTGATCTTCGACGAATTCCATGAACGCAGCCTCGACGCCGATCTCGCCCTGGCCCTGAGCCTGAACGGCCGCGAGCTGCTGCGCGACGAGCCGCCGCTGAAGATCCTGCTGATGTCCGCGACCCTCGAAGGCGAGCGCCTGTCCGCGCTGCTCGACGATGCCCCGGTGATCAGCAGCGAAGGGCGCATGTTCCCGGTGCAGATGCGCTGGGGCCGGCCGTTCCAGCCCGGCGAGTACATCGAGCCACGGGTCACCGACGCCGTGCTGCAGGCGCTGGACGAAGAGAGCGGCAGCCTGCTGGTGTTCCTTCCGGGCCAGGCGGAGATCCGTCGCGTGCACCAGTCGTTGCAGGATGCCCTGGGCGAGCGTGCCGACATCCTGCTCTGTCCGCTGCACGGCGAGCTGGACCTGTCCGCCCAGCGTGCCGCCATCGAGCCGGCGCCGGCGGGCACGCGCAAGGTGGTGCTGGCGACCAATATCGCCGAGACCAGCCTGACCATCGACGGCGTGCGCGTGGTGGTCGATGCCGGGCTGGCGCGGGTGCCGCGTTTCGACCCGGGCAGTGGCATGACCCGCCTCGACACCCAGCGCATCTCCCGCGCCAGCGCCACCCAGCGCGCCGGCCGTGCCGGGCGTCTGGAACCGGGGGTGTGCTACCGCCTGTGGTCGGAGGCCCAGCATGAACAGCTGGCCGCCTACGGCACCGCGGAAATCATCCAGGCCGATCTGGCCGGGCTGGCCTTGCAGCTCAATCGCTGGGGCGTCACCCCGGCGCAGTTGCGCTGGCTCGATGTGCCGCCGGCCGCGGCCTACGGCCAGGCGCAGGATCTGCTGCGGCGCCTCGGCGCGCTGAGCGGCGAGCGTCTCACCGCCCATGGCCAGGCAATGGCCGAGCTGCCGGCCCATCCACGCATCGCCCATCTGTTGCTGCGCGGCCAGGACCTCGGCCTGAGCGCCATGGCCTGCGACGTCGCCGCCTTGCTCGGCGAGCGCGACATTCTGCGTGGTGCCGGCGCCGACCTGCACAGCCGCCTGAGCCTGCTCAGCGGCGAGACCCGCGCCGCGCGCGGCAGCCAGGGTGGCGTGCAGCGAGCGAGACAACTGGCCCGGCAATACCGCGGCTTGCTGCGTGACAAACCCGGCGCGGCGGTGAGCGATCCACAGCACCCGCGCTGGCTCGGCGCGCTGCTGGCCCTGGCCTATCCGGACCGGGTCGCCCAGCAGCGTCGGGCCGGCGGTGCGGAATATCGCCTGGCCAATGGCCGCGCCGCGCAGTTCGGCGAGGTCGATGCGCTGATGAAGGAAGCGTGGCTGGTGGTCGCCGATCTTGGCAGCCGTCAGGGCCAGCGCGAGGAGCGCATCTACCTGGCGGCCGAACTCGATCCGACGCTGTTCGACGAGGTGCTGGCCGAGCAGGTCAGCGTGGTCGAGCAACTGGAGTGGGACGAGAAGGAAAACGTCCTGCGCGCCGAGCGCCAGCGCAAGGTCGGCGAACTGATCCTCGCGCGCGAGCCGCTGACCGGCCTCGACGACGAGGCCCGTGCCCGCGCCTTGCTCGACCTGGTCCGGCGCAAGGGCCTGGCGTTGTTGCCATGGACCCCGGAGCTGCGCCAGTGGCAGGCGCGGGTGGCCTTGCTGCGTCAGCTGGACCTGGCCAGTGGTGGCAGCAGCGAATGGCCGGATCTCGGCGACGATGCCCTGCTGGCGACCCTGGCGGACTGGCTGCAACCGTACCTGGGCAAGGTCACCCGGCTCAGTCATTTCGCCAATCTCGACCTCGCCTCGATCCTGCGCAACCTGCTGCCCTGGCCGCTGCCGCAGCGCCTCGACGAGTGGGCGCCGGTTCACCTCAGCGTGCCTTCGGGGTCGAACATCCGCATCGACTACAGCGAGCACCCGCCGGTGCTGGCGGTGCGCCTGCAGGAACTCTTCGGCCTCGCCGACACCCCGCGTATCGCCCAGGGTCGCCAGCAGGTCCTGCTGCACCTGCTGTCGCCGGCGCGGCGGCCGGTGCAGGTGACCCAGGATCTGGCGAACTTCTGGAAATCCACCTACAGCGAGGTGAAGAAGGATCTGAAGGGACGCTATCCGAAGCACTATTGGCCGGACGACCCGCTGGTAGCGGAAGCCACCGCGCGGGCCAAGCCGCGCGGGACTTGAGAGGGATCAGCCGGCTTCGGAGAAGTCGGCGACCTTGACGTTGCGCCGGAAGCCGCCGGTGAGGACCAGCAGGTACAGCACGCCGACGCCGAACCAGCTCAGGCCGATGCTCAGGGTCAGGCTGGACAGGCTGGTCCACAGCCACAGGGTCAGCCCCAGTCCTACCAGCGGCACCACACCGTGCAGCAGCACATTGCGCTCTTGCCCCTTGCCCGGCAGGTGAGTGCGCAGCACCGCCATGTTCACCGCCGAGAAGGCCACCAGCGCGCCGAAGCTGATCAGCGAGGCCAGGGTTCCCAGATCGATCACCAGGGCGATCAGCGACACCAGGGAGACCAGCAGGGTGGCGTTGATCGGCGTGCCGAAGCGCGGCGACAGGCTGCCGAAGACGCGCTGCGGCAGCAACTTGTCGCGGCCCATGCTGTAGATGATCCGCGATACCGCCGCCTGCGAGGCCAGGGCCGAGCCCAGGCTGCCGGCGACGAAGGTCGCGGTGAAGAAGTTGGCGAGGAACTGGCCGCCGATCTTCAGCATCACTTCGTTGGCGGCGGTGTCGGTGTTCTCGAAATGGCTGCCCGGGATCACCAGCTGGCTGAGGTAGGCCAGCAGGGTGAACAGCGCGCCGGCGGCCAGGGTGGTAAGCATGATCGCCCGCGGTACGTTGCGCCGTGCATCGCGGGTTTCCTCGGCCAGGGTCGAGACCGCGTCGAAGCCGAGGAACGACAGGCACAGCACCGCGGCCCCCGCCATCAGCGGATCGAAGCCTGGCTTGCTGCCATCGCCGAGCAGCGGCGACAGCCAGTCCACCGGGCCGTTGCTCAGCGAGTTGCAGGACAGCGCGACGAATACCCCGATGAAGACCACCTGGGCGCCGACGATCAGGTTGCTGGCCTTGGCCACCGAGCGGATGCCCATGACGTTGAGCAGGGTCACCAGGACGATGGAGCCGATGACGAAGACCCAGGTCGGCACGGCGGGGAAGGCGATGTTGAGGAACAGGCCGATCAGCAGGTAGTTGATCATCGGCAGGAACAGGTAATCCAGCAGCAGCGACCAGCCGGCGAGGAAGCCCACGTTCGAGCCGAAGGCGATATTGGTGTAGGAGTACGCCGAGCCAGCCACCGGATAGCGCTTGACCATGATGCCGTAGGACGCCGCGGTGAAGAGCATGGCCGCCAGGGTCACCAGGTAGGCGCCAGCGGTGCGGCCACCGGTGGTTTCGGTGACGATGCCGTAGGTGGTGAAGATGGTCAGCGGGACCATGTAGACCAGGCCGAAGAAGACCAGGGCCGGGAGGCCGAGCACGCGACGAAGCTGTTCGTCGCCACCGGCCGGAGTCGTGTGGTGGTTACTGCTCATGGATGTCCCTTTGTATTTTTTATAGGGTCGCACGCAATCGAATCGCGCATGGGTGAGGTGGCGATACCTGCCGGTCAATCCGTGTTTGCGGCCTAGGCTAGCAGCCGGGGGCGGGCGTGGTTAGCGAATTGATGTTGCATCGCTACAAGGTGGGATTGCCGGGTTGCATCGTTGCGGCCCGGCGCTTGCGCGGGGTTCTTGAGGGTCTTCAGGATTCCGGCGGCGTCGGCAGCAGCAGGCGTGCCGTTACCGGTAGGTGATCGGAGATCTCCAGGGTGTCCTGTTGCACCACCCGCGCGGCGACGCGCCTGAGCTTGGGGCTGTGGAACAGGTAGTCGAGGGTCCGGTCCGGAGCGTCCAGGCGCGGGTCATTGGGGAAATGGGTCAGCCACTGCTGGCGATCGGCACCGGTGGCTTCGGCGTTGGCCGGGATCATCGGGTACTTGTCCCACAGCCGGTGCAGCTCGCTGTCCGGCGCATAGAAGCGCCGCTGTTCGGGTTTGAGACGGTGGTACTGGCCGAGCGGCAGCTGGTTGAAGTCGCCGCCGGCGATCCACGGCGTGCCCTGGCGTTCGAAGCGGTCGAGCAGGGTCTCCAGCTCGCGCACCTGGCGCGGCTGCACATCGTTGCCCGGCACATGCCTGGCCAACTGCGTATTGAGCACCGCCAGCTGTCCGCCTTCGCGCAGCGGCAGGTAGCTGACCAGCACGGCCTGCTGCGGTTCGAGCAGACGGCTGAGGACGTTGTCGGACGCACGCGGCAACTGCACCCGCTGGGCCTGCTGGATCGGGTAGCGGCTGAGGGTGGCCAGGGTGCGGCCGACGCTGCCGGCGATATGCCGGTCGGGAACGAATTCGGCTTTCCAGTCCCAGGCCTGCACGGCGCAGGGGTAGAGGTCGGCGAGGCGTTCGCGGAGCAGGGCGAGTTGGTCCTGGTAGTCGCTGGCCTTGGCGCCCTGGTCCAGTTCCTGGAGCAGGACGATATCCGCCTGTTCGGCACGGATCACCCGCGCCACTTCGTCGAGGTTGAAGGCCAGGTCCTGCGCGGTGGGGCGGATGTCCTCGCCGGCGGCCTCGTCGTACCAGAACACGTAGCGCTTGCCGGCCAGGTACTGCAGGTTCCAGGTCATCACCTTCAACTGCTGGCCCGGCGCCAATGGCTTGGCCGGGCCCGTGCAGGCCACCGGCACCTCCTCCAGCGGCTCGGGCCGCCAGCCCGCCTGCCAGGCCAGCAGCCAGAGCAGGACGATGATCAGCAGGAGCAGCAGCAGGGCGTTGCGCAGTAGTCGGGTCATCGGGCTCGGACAGGTCGGGTTTGACGGTTGAGCATAGCCCCCGGATTCAGGAGCGCGCCGGGCTGGACTCGCTGATCAGCATGTACAGGCGGAACAGCACCACGGTGCTGAACAGTTGCAGGAAGCTGTTGACCACATTGACCAGCAGCTCCAGGGCCGGGCTCACCTGTTCCGGCAGCAGGCCGAGGGTGATGCCGTTGAACAGCCACAGCGGCGTCATGACCCCGAGCATGCACATCAGGATCCGCCAGAAGTTGCCGTTGACCATCTGGAAGCTCTCGCGCATGGCGGCCATCGGCGCACGGCCCTGCAGCACCAGCAGGTACTCGGCGAACACCAGGTTGGTCATCACCCAGATGCCCGGCAGGATGAACAGCGAGATGCCGGCCATGATCAGCAGCGAGCTGAGCATCACCAGCAGGGCGAACGAGGGCCACAGCTGCACGGCGCGGGCCAGCAGGTTGCGCTTGAGCGGCTCGTGGCCGTCGGTGCGGGCGTCGAGGTAGAGGATCAGCGCCGCGCTGTACAGCGGATAGAACAGCAGGCCCACCAGCAGGCCGTAGCCCTGCGAAGCGTTGTCCTCCAGCTGGCTGTAGAGCAGCTGGGTGCACAGGGCTTCGAGGATCACCAGCGGCAGGCACAGTCCGGCGATGCTGACCAGGTGGCGGCGGAAGAAGTACAGGGAGTCGCGTAGAACGGAGAGGGGATTCATGGGTCGATGTCGGTGTCCGGAGCAGGCGGTCACTTTAGCTCAGTGGGTCGAACCTGAACAAAGTTTCATGCGCAGGGCGTATTGAAACGCGGATGCTTGTCCCTATGTTCACTGCAACCCGTACAGCAGAGAGGTCGCGTCATGAATCACGAAGAACGGAACCTGATCGAGGGCCTGTTCGCCAGGCTGCGCCAGGCCGAGGCCGAAGGCACTCCGCGCGATGCCGAGGCCCAGGCGCATATCGCCGGCCTCGTGCAGCAGCATGCCGCCGCGCCTTACTACATGGCCCAGGCGATCCTGGTCCAGGAAGCGGCGCTCAAGCGTCTCGACGAACAGAACCGCCAGCTCCAGGCCGAGCTGGCCGAGGCCAGGGCCAAGGTGGCGAATCCCGCACCGGCACAGCAGGGCGGTGGTGGTTTCCTGTCGAGCATCTTCGGTTCCAGTGCCCGGCCGGCGCCGAGCCAGCCAGCGGCGGTCGCGCCACCTTCGTCCTCGGGCGGCTGGCGTGATGGCCCGGGTAGCGGTGGCGGTGTGGCGCCGCAATCCAACTGGGGCGCTGCGCCTCCGCAAGCCCAGGCCGCCCCGGCGCGCAGCGGGGCCAGCAGCTTCCTCGGTGGAGCCTTGCAGACCGCAGCCGGTGTAGCGGGCGGGGTGATGCTGGCGCAGGGCATCAGCAGCCTGTTCCATCACAACGCGCAGCCCGAGGAAGTCGTCGAGGTGATCAAGGAAGAGCCGGCACCGGCCAGCGACCAGGGCGGGGGCTGGAACGATGACAGCCAGCGCTATGTGGCCGACAACGGCAACGACTACAGCGATGATGGTGGTGGTTTCTTCTCGGACGATGATTACGTCTGATTTCATCTGACGCCCCCTCTGCGTAGGAGCGCGGCTTGCCCGCGAAAGGACCGCACAGCGGTCCCAAACCTGACAACCCGATTTGGCTGTCTCTGTGCAGTATCTGGATCGGGACCGCTGTGCGGTCCTTTCGCGGGCAAGCCTCGCTCCTACGGGGAGGGCGCCAGCCGATCACACGGGGAGGGTGCCAGCGATCACATGGGGAGGGCGCCAGTCGATCACACCAAGCAGCAGCGCCTCCACACTGGCATACTGGGCGCCTTTATCGGCCCAGGCCCAGCGAGAAGGAGGTGGTGATGAAGAAAATCGCGCTGTTCGTCGACGTCCAGAACCTCTACTACACCGTGCGCCAGGCCTATGGCTGCCATTTCAACTACGCCGCCTTCTGGGCCGAGGTCAGCCGTGACGGCGAGATCGTCGAGGCCTTCGCCTATGCCATCGACCGTGGCGACAGCAAGCAGCAGCAATTCCAGCAGATCCTGCGCAACCTCGGTTTCACCGTGAAGCTCAAGCCCTATATCCAGCGCAGCGACGGCTCGGCCAAGGGCGACTGGGACGTGGGCATCACCCTCGATGTGGTGGATGCCGCCGCACGGGTCGACCAGGTGGTCCTGGCCTCCGGCGATGGCGATTTCGACCTGCTGCTGCAGCGGGTCATCCAGCGCCACGGCGTCGAGGCAGTGGCCTACGGCGTGCCGGGGCTCACCGCCAATTCGCTGATCCGCGCCGCCAGTCGCTACGTGCCCGTCGAAGGCGCGCTTTTGCTCAAGCATTGAGGTTTTTCTTCTTGGAACGTATCGCCGTCATCGACTTCGAAACCACTGGCATCACCCCCGGCACCGGTTGCCGGGCCACCGAGGTGGCGGTGGTGATGCTCGAGCAGGGGCGCATCGTCGAGCGCTACCAGAGCCTGATGAACGCCGGCGTGCCGGTGCCGGCCTTCGTCGCCGGACTCACCGGCATCACCACGGCGATGCTGCGCAGCGCACCGCCGGTGGAACGGGTGATGAACGAAGTGGCCGAGTTCGTCGGCGACACGCCGCTGCTGGCGCACAACGCCGCCTTCGACCAGAAGTTCTGGGACTACGAACTGAGCCGCATCGGCCGCAGCCGCAGCCAGTCCTTCGCCTGTTCGCTGCTGCTGTCGCGGCGCCTGCTGCCGGCGGCGCCGAACCACAAGCTCGGCACCCTGACCCGCTGGGCCGGGCTGCCCGACACCGGCACCGCGCACCGGGCCATGGCCGACGCGGAAATGGCCGCCAACCTGCTGCAGCACCTGGTCGGCGAGCTGCGCCAGACCCACGGTGTGCAGCAACTCGACCACGCCTTCCTGTGCAAGCTGCAGAAGGTCCCCGCGGCGAAGATTCGCGACGCCCTGCTCAAGCACCGTTAGCTTTCTTCTCCAACTGCCCCAGCGGCACCCGCCGCTCCACCGCGCTGGAGAGAATGATCGAGGTCTTGCTGAAACCGAACTGCGCGACGCGGTTGATCAGCTCCTCCAGCTCCGGCATCGAGCCCACCGCCGCCTGCATGATCACGCAGGGGTCACCGGTGACCCGGTGGCATTCGGTGAGCTGGGGAATCTGCGTCAGGGCTTCGTAGGCCTGCTGGTTGCCGTGGCTGGCCAGGCGCAGCTCGATCACGCACTGGATCGGCAGGCCGATCTTGCTCATGTCGACCTTGGCCTGATAGCCGGTGATCACCCCGCTGGCTTCCAGCTTCGCCACCCGTTCCGCCACCGCCGGGGCCGACAGGTTGACGGTGCGCGCCAGTTGGGCGAAGGAGGCGCGGCCGTTCTCCAGAAGGGCGGCGAGGAGCATGCGATCGTACTTGTCCATCGAAGTCTCGTTGAAACAAAGGGAAATGGCCTGAAGATCCGTTCTTTCGAAAGTCCAGGGGCTGGATAAGCATATTTTGAAACTTAATTTTACCCGCGTGGCTTTTTAAACTAACGCCACAACTACTCAAATTCGAGCCCCCCATGCCTGCCTCCCGTCGTTTTCCCTGGTTGTTGATCGGTGCCTTCCTTGCCCTGTACCTGGTCTGGGGGTCGACCTACCTGGCCATTCGCATCGGGGTCGAGTCCTGGCCGCCGATGCTCATGGCCGGGGTGCGCTTCGTGGTGGCTGGCGCCTTGCTGTATGGCTTTCTGCGCTGGCGCGGGGTGCCGGCGCCGACCTGGCAACAGTGGAAGGCGGCCGGGGTCATCGGCTTCCTGCTGCTCAGTTGCGGCAACGGCGGGGTGACGGTGGCCGAGCATGCCGGGGTCGCCTCCGGCGTGGCGGCGCTGGCGGTGGCCACGGTGCCGCTGTTCACCCTGCTGTTCGGCCTGCTCTGGGGCCAGCGCAACACCCGCCTGGAATGGGCCGGGATCTTCATGGGCCTGGCCGGGATCGCCCTGCTCAACCTGGGTTCGAACCTGCAGGCCAGTCCGCTGGGCGCGGCGCTGATCCTGTTCGCCGCGGCGTCCTGGGCGTTCGGCTCGGTGTGGAGCAAGAGCCTGCCGCTGCCCCAGGGACCGATGGCCAGTGCCGCGGAAATGCTGGTGGGCGGCGTCGTGCTGCTGGCGAGCAGCTTCTTCAGTGGCGAGCGCCTGACCCAGATGCCCAGCGCCGCGGGCTGGGGCGCACTGGCGTACCTGGTGGTATTCGGCTCGATCATTGCCTTCAGTGCCTACATGTACCTGCTCAAGCACGTGCGCCCGGCGGCGGCCACCAGCTACGCCTACGTCAACCCGGCGGTGGCGGTGCTGCTGGGGATTCTCTTCGCCGGCGAACAGATCGGCGCCGAGGAGTGCCTGGCGATGGCGGTGATCATCGGCGCGGTGGTGCTGATCGGCCTCCCGCAGTGGCGCAAGGCGCCGCAGGCGGCGGTGATCGAAGGCGAGATGTCCGGCACTCGGTGATCGTCGGCGAACAGGGTAAACTCCGCGCCATTGCACGATTTCCCCTGACGGTATTGCCATGACATTCGCCAAACTCGGCCTGATCGAACCGCTGCTGCGCGCCCTCGACGGCCTGAACTACAACACCCCGACGCCGGTCCAGGCCCAGGCGATTCCCGCCGTGCTGGCCGGTCGCGACCTGATGGCCGCGGCCCAGACCGGCACCGGCAAGACCGCCGGCTTCGCCCTGCCGCTGCTGCAGCGCCTGACCCTGGAAGGCGCCCAGGTCGCCAGCAACTCGGTGCGCGCGCTGGTGCTGGTGCCGACCCGCGAACTGGCCGAGCAGGTCCACGAGAATATCCGCGAATATGCCGAGCACCTGCCGCTGCGCACCTACGCGGTGTACGGCGGCGTCAGCATCAACCCGCAGATGATGAAGCTGCGCAAGGGCATCGACCTGCTGGTGGCGACCCCGGGCCGGCTGCTCGACCTGTTCCGCCAGAACGCGGTGAAGTTCAACCAGCTCCAGGCCCTGGTGCTGGACGAGGCCGACCGCATGCTCGACCTCGGTTTCGCCGAGGAACTGCGTTCGATCTACGCCGCGCTGCCGGTCAAGCGCCAGACCCTGCTGTTCTCCGCCACCTTCTCCGACGAGATCCGCCTGATGGCCGGGCAGATGCTCAAGGAGCCGCTGAGCGTCGAAGTCAGCCCGCGCAACGTCACGGCCAGCACGGTGAAGCAGTGGATCGTCACCGTGGACAAGAAGCGCAAGACCGAGCTGTTCTGCCACCTGCTGCGCAAGCAGCGCTGGGGCCAGGTGCTGGTGTTCGCCAAGACCCGCAACGGCGTCGATCAACTGGTCGAGCGCCTGCTGGGCATGGGCATCAACGCCGACGGCATTCATGGCGATCGGCCCCAGGCCACCCGCCAGCGCGCGCTGGACAGCTTCAAGGCGCGGGAAGTGCAGATTCTCGTGGCCACCGACGTGGCGGCGCGCGGGCTGGATATCGACGACCTGCCGCTGGTGGTCAACTTCGACCTGCCGATCGTCGCCGAGGATTATGTGCACCGCATTGGCCGTACCGGTCGGGCGGGGAATACCGGCGAGGCGCTGTCGCTGGTCTGCGCCGATGAAGTGCAGTTGCTCTCGGCGATCGAGACCCTGACCCGCAAGACCTTGCCACGACATGACGAGCCGGGCTTCGAGCCGGATCACCGGGTGCCGGTGACCGATGCCAGCGGGCAGATCCTGAAAAAGCCGAAGAAACCGAAGAAGCCGAAGCAGGGTGGGGCCAAGGGCAATCTGGGGCGCTGGGTGGACAGTGGTGATGCGCCGGTGGCGGCCAAGCCGGTGCGCAAGGTGCCGGCTTTCAATACCGGGCCCAAGAAGCGCAAGCCCTGACAACACCGGGCTCGCCTGACCCTTGTAGGAGCTGGCTTGCCTGCGAAAGGACCGCAGAGCGGTCCCAGAATGGTGAAGACCCAAGGTCTTTGGGACCGCTACGCGCTCCTTTCGCAGGCAAGCCAGCTCCTACAATGGACGGGGCTCGGCAAGCCAGTTTAGAACCCCCAACCCCGCCTGCCTGCCACTGGCAAAGCAAGCCGTCAGCAGATACCCCCCGGTCGGCGCCTCCCAGTCGAGCATCTCCCCGGCGCAGAACACCCCCGGCACTTGCTTGAGCATCAAGCCTTCATCCAGCGCCTCGAACTTCACCCCGCCAGCACTGCTGATCGCTTCGTCCAGCGGCCGCGGCCGTACCAGTTCGATGGGCAGCGCCTTGATCGCCGCCGCCAGCTTCTGCGGATCGGCGAACACCTCCGGCCCGGTCAGCTCGCGCAACAGCGAAGCCTTCACCCCATCCAGCCCCAACTGCCCGTGCAGATGCTTGGCCATCGACCGCGACCCGCGCGGTTTCGCCAGGGCCGCGGCAATCTTGTCCACAGGCTTGTTCGGCAGCAGATCCAGCAACAGGGTGGCGCGGCCGTCGCGGTTGATGGTTTCGCGAATCTGCGCCGACCAGGCGTACACCAGGCTGCCTTCCACCCCGGTCTCGGTCAGGACGAACTCACCCGGCCGGGGTTCCTGGCCCGGCAGGCTCAGGGCAATGTTCTTCAGCGGCGCCCCGGCGAACTTCTGCTTGAGCAGATCGCTCCACGCCGTCACTTCGAAACCGCTGTTGGCCGCCTGCAGCGGAGCGATATCCACAGCCCGTTCGGCCAGCCATGGCAGCCAGGCCGCGTCGGAACCCAGGCGGGCCCAACTGCCGCCACCCAGGGCGAGGACCACGGCATCGGCGCGGACCGCCAGTTCGCCCTGTGGATAACCGATCCGCAAGCTGCCGTCCGCGTTCCAGCCCAGCCAGCGATGCCGGGTGTGGATAACCACCCCGGCGTCGCGCAGGCGCTTGAGCCAGGCGCGCAGCAGCGGCGCGGCTTTCATGTCCGTCGGGAATACCCGCCCCGAGGTGCCGACGAAGGTACTTATCCCCAGGCCGTGAATCCATTCGCGCAGGGTATCGGCGTCGAAGTCTTCGAGCAGCGTAGCGATCTCGCCGGCGCGCTCGGCATAGCGGGAAATGAAGGCGGGCCTGGGCTCGGAGTGGGTGATGTTCATGCCGCCGACCCCGGCCAGGAGGAACTTGCGCCCCACCGAGGGCATGGCGTCGTACAGATCGACCTGCACCCCGGCCTGGCTGAGGACTTCGGCCGCCATCAGGCCGGCGGGACCGCCGCCGATAATGGCGACGTGGGCGGGGAGGGTGGCGCGGGAATCGGTCATGGCGGCGGCAGGCTGGGGATAAGTGAGCCGGCCATTCTACCCGAGGCGCGCTGGGCAAGGCACTGTACAAAAAATGCTCAGTTGCCGCGCAGTCCCGGTTTCACGGGGGCAAAACGGCTTTCCCGCAGGTTATCCACAAGCGGTTCCACAGTCATTGTGGGTAATCCAGCACCTGTTGCGCGCAGTGGTGGAGGATGCCGTGGCGCCGCGCCAGGGCTTCGCGGTCCTTGCTGTAGCCGCCACCGATCACCCCGACCACCGGGATATCGCGCCCCAGGCAATGGCGCAGCACGCAGGTATCGCGGGCGGCGACGCCTTCGTCGGTGAGCTGCAGGTAGCCGAGGGCATCGTCCTTGTGCACATCGACGCCGGCGTCGTACAGCACCAGGTCAGGCTGGTACAGCGGCAGCAGGTAGTTCAGCGCATCGTCCACCACCTTCAGGTACTCGGCGTCGCCCATACCCCGGTGCAGCGGGATGTCCCAGTCGCTGCGGGCCTTGCGCGCGGGGAAGTTCTGTTCGCAGTGCAGCGACACGGTGATGGCTTCCGGGGTGTGTTCGAGGATCCGCGCGGTGCCGTCGCCCTGGTGCACGTCGCAATCGAAGATCAGCACCCGGTGCACCCGCCCGGCTTCCAGCAGGTAGCGACTGATCACCGCGAGGTCGTTGAAGATGCAGAAGCCCGCCGGGTGGTCGTAATGGGCATGGTGGGTGCCGCCGGCCAGGTGGCAGGCGATGCCGTGCTGCAGGGCCAGTTCCGCGGTCAGCAGCGAGCCGCCGACGGCGCGCACGGTGCGCCGGGCCAGGGCTTCGCTCCAGGGCAGGCCGAGGCGGCGCTGGTCTTCGCGGGACAGGTCGCCGTTCATGTAGCGCTCGATGTAGGCGCGGTCATGGGCCAGGGCGAGGATGTCGTTGGGGCAGATCTGCGGGCGCAGCAGCTGGGCGTCGGTGGTCAGCCCGCTGGCGATCAGGTGATCGTGGAGCAGGCGGAACTTGTCCATGGGAAAGCGGTGCTCGGCGGGAAACGCCGGGCTGTAGTCGTCGTGGTAAACCAGGGGCAGGCGCATGGTGGGTCCGGCGGTGGGCGTCGGGCGATCTTGCCAGTTGCCCGGCGGGCAGCGCCAGCATTGCCTGCCTACGCTGTAGAGTGCTGGATCACCGATCCTGGAGCCCTCGATGACGCCGATACTCGAACTGGAAAGTGCCCGCCTGGTCATGCGTCAGTGGCAGGACGACGACCTCAGGGAGTTCGCCGCGCTGTGCGCCGACCCGCAGGTGATGCGCTATTTCCCCGCGCCGCTGACCCGCCTGGAAAGCGCCGCGCTGATCGGTCGCCTACGCGGTCATTTCGCCGAATACGGCTTTGGCCTGTGGGCCCTGGAACGCAAGGACACCGGGGCCTTCATCGGCATGACCGGTCTGCTCAACGTGAGTTTCGACGCCGCCTTCACCCCGGCGGTCGAGATCGGCTGGCGCCTGGCCCGCCGCCACTGGGGGCTGGGTTTTGCCAGCGAGGCGGCCTGGACCAGCCTGCGCTGCGGCTTCGCCCAGCTCGGCCTGAAGGAGGTGGTGTCGTTCACCACACGCGACAACCTGGCCTCGCAGAAAGTCATGCAGGCCATCGGCATGCAGGCCGATCCCGCCGGCGACTTCGAGCATCCGCGACTCGCCCCGGGCCACCCGCTGCGCCCGCACGTGCTGTACCGCATCGACCGCGCCCAGTGGCAGGCGACCCTGCGCGGCTGAATCAGCGAACATACGGGCCAGCAATGACAGATCCTGTATCATTTGCTGTCTGGGCCCTGCTTTGGAGAATCTCGAATGAGCCATGTGTTGGACGATCTGGTCGATCTGTTGAGTCTGGAAGCGATCGAGGAAAACCTCTTCCGCGGCCGTAGCCAGGACCTTGGCTTTCGCCAGCTCTACGGTGGCCAGGTGCTCGGCCAGTCGTTGTCGGCGGCCAGCCAGACGGTCGATGAAGCGCGGCACGTGCACTCCCTGCACGGCTACTTCCTGCGTCCGGGCGATGCCAGCATGCCGGTGGTCTATTCGGTCGATCGCGTGCGCGATGGCGGCAGCTTCAGCACCCGCCGGGTGACCGCGATCCAGAAGGGCAACCCGATCTTCACCTGCAGCGCCTCGTTCCAGTACGACGAAGAAGGCTTCGAGCATCAGGGTCAGATGCCTGACGTGGTCGGTCCGGAAAACCTGCCCACGGAAGTGGAGGTGGTCCAGGCCATGGCCGACCGCTTGCCCGAATCGATCCGCGACAAGCTGCTCTGCGCCAAGCCGATCGAGGTGCGTCCGGTCACCGAGAAAGACCCGTTCAATCCCAAGCCCGGCGATCCGGTGAAGTACGCCTGGTTCCGCGCCGACGGCACCCTGTCGGACTCCCAGGCCCTGCACAAGTACATGCTTGCCTACGCCTCGGACTTCGGCCTGCTGACCACCTCGCTGATGCCCCATGGCAAGTCGGTGTGGCACAAGGACATGCAGGTCGCCAGCCTCGACCATGCCCTGTGGTTCCACGGCAACCTGCGCGCGGACGAGTGGCTGCTGTACGCCATGGACAGCCCCTGGGCCGGCAACGGTCGCGGGTTCACCCGCGGCAGCATCTTCGATCGCTCGGGCAAACTGGTGGCGTCGTCCTGCCAGGAAGGCCTGATCCGTCATCGCAAGGACTGGACATGAGTCTCGCGGGGATTCGCCACTGGGTGTTCGACATGGACGGCACTCTGACCGTGGCCGTGCACGACTTCGCCGCGATCCGCGTGGCGCTGAACATTCCGCCCGAAGACGACATCCTCACCCACCTCGCCGCCTTGCCCGCGGCGGAGGCACAGGCCAAGCACGCCTGGCTGCTGGAACACGAACGCGACCTGGCGATCGCCTCGCAGCCGGCGGTCGGTGCGGTGGAACTGGTGCGCGGGCTGGCCGAGCGCGGTTGCCGACTGGGCATCCTGACTCGCAATGCCCGTGAGCTGGCCCATGTCACCCTGGAAGCCATCGGCCTGGCCGACTGCTTTGCCCGGGAGAGCATTCTCGGCCGCGACGAAGCGCCGCCGAAGCCGCACCCGGGCGGGTTGCTGAAGCTGGCCGAAGCCTGGGCGGTGGCGCCGGCGGAGATGGTCATGGTGGGGGATTACCGTTTCGACCTCGATTGCGGTCGCGCGGCGGGGACGCACACGGTGCTGGTCAATCTGCCGGACAACCCGTGGCCGGAGCTGACCGACTGGCATGCGGCGGATTGCCGGGCGTTGCGGGCTCTGCTCGGGTAGGCGCCTGGCTTGCCGGATTTGCGGCCGCTTCGCGCCCGTTCGCAGGCAAGCCAGCTCCTACAGGTGGCTGGGCCGCCGCCCTCATGGGATCGGCGGATTCGCGCAGGCGGCCATGTCCCTCGTAGGAGCGTGGCTCGTCGGGGCGCCGAACCGCTGCGAAAGGACCGCATAGCGGTCCCCGCAGTCCCCCTCAGAAATCCCAGCGCGTGGTGAGCATCAGGTTGCGCGGCTCGCCATACCAGGTCGTATCGAAGTTCCCCAGCCCGCTAAGGTAGCGTTTGTCGAACACGTTGTTGGCGTTGAGCGTGAAGCTCAGGTGTTCGTCGTACTGGTAGCGGGTCATCAGGTCGACCAGGGTGTAGCCGCCTTGCTTGATGCGGCTGTAGTCGTTGTCCGCCGGGTTCCAGATGTTGCCGTAGAACGCGCTTTGCCAGTTCAGCCCGCCACCGACGGTGACCCGCTCCAGTGCGCCGGGCAGGCGGTAGGTGGTGAACAGGCGCAGCAGGTGCTCGGGTTTGCTGGTGCTCATCGGGAAGCCGAAGATGCGCTGCTCGTCGGCATCGCGGGTGCGCGCGTAGGTGTAGCCGGCACCGAGGTTCCAGCCATCGAGCGGTTCGCCGGCGATCTCCAGTTCCAGCCCCTTGGTGGTGGCGCCGTCGATGGCTTCGTAGATGCCTTCGTTGGTCAGCGGGTTGCTGCCGATGGACTGCGCGACGTTGTCCTGCTCGATGCGGAACAGCGCCAGGCTGGCATTCAGCTTGCCGCCGAGAAACGCCGCCTTGAGCCCGGTTTCGTAGCTCTTGCCTTCCACCGGATCGAGCGTCGCGCCCGTGCTGTCCTTGTAGGTCTGCGGCTGGTAGATCGAGGTGTAGCTGGCATACACCGACCAGGTCTCGTCGAGGTCATAGACGATCCCGGCGTAGGGCGTGACCACGCCGTGCTGCTCGTAGTCGGCCTGGCTGTCCGGGAAGCTCGGGCTGAGGCCGTCGTAGTCGTAGTTCTCGTCGTACTTGAAGGTGCTGACCCGGGTGCCGAGGATCAGCGACAGGTCGTCGACCGGCTTCAGCCGCGTCGCGATGTATGCGCCGTTCTGGCGTTTGTTCTGTTCGTACTTGCCATTCTTCGGGAACACCGGCGCGGCGATCTCCCCGCGCCAGTCGTAGATGCTCCCCGGGACCATGGCGAACAGGCTGGTGTCGTAGGTGTCGCCGGTCTGGCGCGAGGTCGAGTTGTTGAAGCCGAGCACCAGGTCATGCTCGCGCCCCAGCAGGCTGAACGGACCGGAAAGGCTCAGGTCGGCATTGTTCTGTACCCGGTGGCCCTCCCAGCGCCCCCAGTAGAAGAACATGCCGTCGCCGCTCGCGCGGTCGGGGTTGCCGCCACTGGCCGAGGCCAGGCGCGTGTCGTGGTCGGACTGCATCTGGTTGAGGCTGAGCTTGAGGCTCCAGTCGTTGGCCAGGGCCTGTTCCAGGCTGGCGAACCAGGTGCGGCTCTGGAAGTCGCGCCGGCTCCAGTCGGCCCCAGGGTTGAACGAGCGCGAGAAGTCGGTGCGGGTACCGTCGCTGAAGTACACCGGATTGCCGGTCCAGGAGGTGCCGCGCGGGGTGGTCGTCTGCTGGTCGATGCCGACGGTGAGCAGGGTCTGCGGGCCGAGGTCGGCCTCGAGAATGCCGTACCAGACGTCCTTCTTCATCCGGTAGTGGTCCTGGTAGCCATTGCCGTCCTGTTTCGCCCCGACGAAGCGCCCGCGCAGACTGCCGCTCTGATTCAGCGGGCCGGAGATATCGCCCTCGCCGCGGTAGGTGTCCCACGAGCCGGCACTGCCGGTCAGCGAGGCCTGGAACTGCCCGGTGGGCTTCTTGCGGATCAGGTTGACCGTGGCCGATGGATCGCCGGAACCGGTCATCAGGCCGGTCGCGCCCTTGAGCACTTCGACGCGGTCGTAGATGGCCATGTCGACATGCGTCACGCCTTCGTTGTAGACCCCGTCGTAAACGCTGTTGACGCCGTCGTACTGATAGTTGGTGATGACCAGGCCACGGCTGGAAAACTCGGTACGGTCGCTGTCGTAGGACTGTTCGGAAACACCGGGGGTGTTGCGCAGCACGTCGGCGATGCTCCGGGCGCCCTGGTCGTCCATCTGCTGGCGGGTGACCACGGTGATCGACTGTGGCGTCTCGCGAATCGTCAGCGGCAGCTTGGTCGCCGTGCGCGTCACGCCGCTGGTGTAGCTGCCGGAGTGCTCGGTGGTTTCGCCGAGGAACTGGCCGTCGATGCTGGTCGCGCCCAGCTCGACGCTGCCAGCGTTGGCGGCGGGGACCAGGACATAGCCGCCGTTGTCCCTGCGCTGCGCGCGCAGTCCGCTGCCGGCCAGCAGGCGGGCCAGGCCCTCCTCGACGCTGTACACGCCCTGCAGTCCGCTGGATTGCCGGCCCTGGGTGTCGCGCGCATCGAACGACAGGGTGATCCCGGCACGGGTGGCGAACAGGCTGAGCGCGGTGCCCAGCGGGCCGGCGGCGATCTGGAACTGCTGGCTCGCGCTCTGGGCCACGGCCTGGCCGGGCAGGACGCTGAGCAGCCCGGCGGCTACGGGCAGCCCGAACAGCGCCAGGTGGGCGGCACGCAGCAGAGAAGTGGAGGCTCGTGGAAGGAACGGGGGCATGCGGTTTTCCTTGCAGGGACGGGACGGAAGGCGGCGCTCAGGGCTAATGTCGATCTTTTTGGGGCTGCTTCGCAGCCCTTCGCGAGCAAGCTCGCTCCCACATCTATGCTCAGCAATCCTGTGGGAGCGAGCTCGCTCGCGAAGGGCCGCAAAGCGGCCCCAATAGGCTTAGCTCAGGGCCTGGTTTCTTCCGTAGCCGTTCTGCCTGGCGAAAATGGCCACCCCCATCGCACAAATATTTTCACACCGCCTCGATGCTGACCCAGTAGCGGGTCAGGAAGCGCACCCTGACGGGCAGTGAAGCGCTCAGGTTGTGCAGCACGGTGTCGGTCTCGTTCAACGGAAACGCGCCGGTGAGGCGCAGGTCCGCGACCCGCGCGTCGCAGCGGACGATGCCGGGGCGGTAGCGCCGCAGTTCGCGGGCGAAGTCGGCCAGGCGCCAGTCGATCACGCTGAGCATGCCCTGGGTCCAGGCATCGGCGCCGGGCGCGATGGGGCTGACCGGGGCAAGGCCATGACGATCGAAGCGCACGCTTTGCCCGGCCTCCAGACGCAATGCCGATTGCGCGCCTGCCTGGGTGCGGATCTCCACCGCGTGCTGCTGCACGCTGACCCGGCTGCAGCCATCGACGCTGTACACGCAGAAGCGCGTGCCGAGGGCGCGGACCACGCCTTCACGGGTCTGCACCAGGAAGGGCCTGCTGTGAGGATCGCCGGCGGTCTGCACGCTGATTTCGCCCTGATGCAGGTAGAGCAGGCGCTGGGTGGCGTCGTAGCGCAGGTCCAGGGCGCTGTCGGTGTTGACCTGCAACTGGCTGCCATCGGCGAGGATGAGACGGCGCAACTCGCCTTTGCCGGTGCGCACGTCGGCGAGCAGGGACTGGGCCGTGTCGCTTTCGCGCAGGCCCCAGGCGCTGGCGCCGCTGGCCAGCAGCAGAGCGAGGGTCTTGAGTACCGCGCGGCGCCGTGCGCGGACCCCGGCCAGGGTCGGCAGGGCGACCTCCGCCGGCAACTGGCCGATCCGCGTCTGCACCTTCTCCACCCGGGCCCAGGCGCGGGCATGCGCGGGGTTCTGCTCCAGCCACTGCTGCCAGGCACCGAGGAGCCGCGCGTCCGGGGTACCGGCGTTGAGGCGGACATACCACTGGGCGGCGGCTTCGAGGACCTGCAGGTCGAGCGGGGCCATGTCAGTCGTCCGTCAGCAGCAGGCAATGGGTCATGGCGCGGGCCAGGTGCTTCTTCACCGTGTTCAGCGATACGCCGAGGCGTTGCGCCGTGGCCGCATAGGTCAGGCCTTCGAGCTGGACGCAGAGGAAGATGCCGCGGGTCCGCTCGCCGAGGCCGTCGAGCAGGGTGTCCACCGCCACCAGGGTTTCCAGGATCAGCAGGCGGGTTTCCGGGGAGTCGAAGGTCTGTTCCGGGCGCAGCGCCAGTTCGGCAAGGTAGGCCTGTTCCACGGCGCGCCGACGAAAGCGGTCGACCATCAGCGCATGTGCGATGGAGCCCAGGTAGCTGCGCGGTTCGCGGATGTTCTGCACATTGCGGGCGTTGAGCACCCGGATGAAGGTGTCCTGGGCCAGGTCGGCGGCATCGGCGGCATTGCCCAGGCGGGCGCGCAGCCAGCTCTTCAGCCAGCCATTGTGTTCGCTGTACAGCACATGCAGGGCGGCGTGTTCGGAGGTGGACATGGGCAGGGTGGGGAGGTAATTGATAATGAGTCGCAATATTGTGGCCTATTTGTCGATTGTGCAAGCGTGCGCGCTTGACCCCGTCAGGCGTCGGACCAAGACTGCTGCACTGTCATCTGCAACGGTTCGAACAAGGAGAGGTCATGAGCAAAGCCATCTACGTGCAACCCGGCGGCGGCTACGCCAACGTCATCGTCGGCCACAGCGAAGCGGCGGCCCCGGCGCCCGGGGAGATCACCGTGCGCCTGCACGCCAACTCCCTCAACTATCACGACTTCGCCGTGGTCAGCGGCATGTGGGGCCCGAGCGCGCCGCGCATCCCCATGGCCGACGGTGCCGGTGAAGTGATCGCGCTGGGCGAGGGGGTCAGCGAGTTCGCCGTGGGCGATGCGGTGGTCAGCACCTTCTTCCCCGACTGGCTGGACGGCCAGCCGCTGGTGGAAGGTTTCGCCACGGTGCCGGGCGACGGTATCGACGGTTACGCCCGCGAAGTGGTGACGGCCCGCGCCACCGCCTTCACCCGCGCCCCGAAGGGCTACAGCCACGCCGAAGCCTCGACCCTGACCACCGCCGGCCTGACCGCCTGGCGCGCGCTGATGGCCGACGACTCGCTCAAGCCCGGTGACTCGGTGCTGGTGCAGGGGACCGGCGGGGTGTCGATCTTCGCCCTGCAGTTCGCCAAGGCGGCGGGCGCCACGGTGATCGCCACCTCCTCCAGCGACGAGAAGCTGGAGCGTCTGAAGAGCCTCGGCGCCGATGCGGTGATCAACTATCGCAGCACCCCGAACTGGGGCGAGAAGGTACGCGCCCTGACCGACAACCGCGGCGTCGATCACGTGATCGAAGTGGGCGGGCCGGCGACCCTGGAGCAGTCCATGACCGCAGTGCGGATCGGCGGGCATGTGTCCTTGATCGGCATCCTCAGCGGTGTCGCCGGGCAGTTGCCGCTGGTGCAGGCGCTGGTGCGGCAGATCCGCCTGCAGGGTGTGCTGGTGGGCAGCCGCGCGCAGCAGCAGGCGATGATCCGCGCCATCGATGCCAACGGCCTGCGTCCGGTGGTGGACAAGGTGTTCGAGCTGGAGCAGATCGTCGAGGCGTTCCAGTATCAGGAAAGCAACCGGCATTTCGGCAAGATCTGCCTGACGTTCTGACGCCGCGGGCCTGTCGTGCAGGCCACAGCGAAAAAGCCAGCGCCCACTGTCGTGGGCGCTGGCTTTTTCGTGACCTCGAACTACCGCGAAAGGACCGCGAGGCGGCCCCGTATCGCGTGATCAGAAGGCATAGGTGGCCGACAGGATCGCCGAGCGGGCATCGCCGTACTCGATCGCCGACGAGCGAGCCGCCGTACCGTTCTGCTGGCGCACGCGCTCGACATAGTCCTTGTCGAACAGGTTGTTGACGTTCAGCTGCAGGTCCAGGTTCTCGTTGACCTTGTAGGCGACCATGGCGTTGTGCACCCAGTAGTCGTCCAGCTTGGCGGTGGTGCTGGAGCTGACGTTGCGCTCGCTGACGTAACGCGCGCCGTAGCCCAGGGTCCAGCCGGCCGGCAACTCGTAGGTGGTCCACAGGTTGAGCGAGCGTGGCGGGGTGTTGCCCAGGGCCTGGCCTTCACGGGCGATACCGGCGGCGGTGTTGGCGGCCTTGAGGGTCTCGCTGTCGAGGAAGGTGTAGTTGGCGAACACGTCCCACTGCTCGGTGATGTGGCCGGTCACGCCGACTTCCACACCCTGCACGCGCTGCTTGCCGGCCAGTTGCGTCGAGCCGTCGGCCATGGTTTCCCGGGCGTTGTCCTTGGTCACGCGGAAGATCGCCGCGTCCAGTTCCAGGCGCTTGTCCAGCAGCTCCCACTTGGTACCCAGTTCCCAGGTCTCGTTCTTCTCCGGTTGCAGGTCTTGGGTCGTCGCGCTCAGGCCGCCACCGCTGGATGCCAGGCTTTCCGCGGACGGGTTGAACGAGTTGCCCCAGGCCAGGTAGATGCGCCCGTTCTCCGCCGGCTTGTAGACCAGGCCGGCACGGCCGCTGACTTTGTCGTCGCTGGACTCGAAGGTCGAGGTGCGCACATGGGCGGCGGAATAACCGTCGGCTTCGCCTTCGAAGCGGTCGTAGCGCAGGCCGAGGTTGAGGTCCCACTGCTCGTGCAGGGCGATGGTGTCGAAGACGTACAGCGCGCGGTTGGTCAGCTCGGTCTCGGTGTAGCCGCTGACGGTTTTCGGCGCGGCACCGTTCCAGTGACCGGGCGGGTTGCTCAGGTCGTAGCCGGTGCTCGGGTACAGCGAGTTGCCGAGGCCGTGGTTGTAGGTCTTGAGGTCGAGGGTCTCGCGGGAGATTTCCGCACCCGCCACCACGTCATGACGCATGCCCAGCACGTCGAAATTGCCGATCAGGTTGGTCTGGTTGATCCACATTTCGGTGGTCGCGTCGCGACCGTAGGCCTGCGGGCCGGCTGGCAGGTAGCGGCCGGCCGGCACACCGACGGTGTTGACGTGCGACGCCGACACCACGGTATCGCGGGCCACCTGGCTGTAGCGGGTGATGTTCTGGATGCGCAGGTTGTCGTTGAAGTCGTGTTCCAGGTTGGCGGTGAACGAGCTCTGCTCGATCTCTTCCTTGTCCAGGTTCTTCCAGCCGAAGTAGCTTTCGCGGTCGACGCCGGCCAGTTTCTTGCCGTCCAGTGCCGGGACGCCGTAGTCCGGCAGGTTGTCGTCTTTCTGGTGGAAGGCGCTCAGGGTCAGGCGCGTGTCTTCGCTCAGGCCCAGGCGCAGGGTCGGGGCGATGCCCCAGCGCTCGCGGTCGATCTCGTCACGACCGGCCACGTCGTTCTGATGGCCCATCAGGTTGATGCGGAACGCACTGTCGTGGCCCACACCTTCCAGCGGCTGGTTGCTGTCCAGGGTCATGCGGTAGTAGCTGTCGGTGCCGACGCTGCCGCCCAGGCGGGTGAAGGCCTGGTCCCGGGCCTGCTTGCTGATCACGTTGATGCTGCCGCCGGTGGTGCCGGCGCCGCCGAACACCGAGTTCGGGCCCTTGATGACCTCGACCTGCTCGATGTTGAAGGTGTCGCTGCGGGTGGTCTGGGCGCTGTCGCGCAGGCCGTCGATCTGGATGTTGCTGTTGGCCGAGAAGCCGCGGATGTTGATGCTGTCGCCAGAGCCGCCACCGCCTTCACCGGCGTTGAAGGTGATCCCGGAAACGTTCGACAGCACCTGGCGCAGGCTCAGTGCCTGCTGCTCCTCGATCACCTTGGGCGGGACCACGGTGATGGTCTGCGGCACGTCGACCAGCGGCTTGGTGTATTTCGCCGAGGCCGATTGTTCGGTACGCGAGCCCTGGTCCTGCGCGGCCTGGACCTTGAGGCTGTCCAGTTCGACGGGCTTGTTCTGGTCGGCGAGAGCGCCGGTGGCGGAAGAGGCGACGGCCAGGCCGATGGCCGAGGCCAGCAGGCGACGTGGAGGCAAGGCGGAGGTGCTGTTTTTGTTCATGAGAATCGTTCCCTTTTAAAAAAACTGGGCGCGATTAAATTACGAATTTTTCACAATTACAAATAATTTACATTGCTAGCTGTGAATTATTATTGGATCCAAAGTTCGGCGAATTCCCGGGGAACATGCCGGCTTCTGGCGCCTGGCCGTTCACAGTGGGGCGGGGATCCAGCAGCCGGCCAGTGCGCCTGCCAGCACCACCAGCCAGGAGGGTGTGCGCAGGATGTGCAGGGCGAGGAACGCCACCAGCGCCAGGGCGGCGTCTGCCGGACGGAGGATGGCGCTGCTCCACAGCGGGTCGCACAGTGCCGCGAGCAGCAGGCCGACCACCGCCGCGTTGACGCCCATTAGCGCCGAACGGATGCGTACCTGCTGGCGCAGCCGTACCCAGAAGGGCAGGGCGCCGGCAATCAGCAGGAACGAGGGGGCGAACAGCGCCAGCAGGCACAGCGCGGCGCCGCTCCAGCCGGACGCGCCGATCTGCATCGAGGCGCCGAGAAAGGCCGCGAAGGTGAACAGCGGCCCCGGTACTGCCTGGGCCATGCCGTAGCCGGCGAGAAAGGTATCCGGATCGATCCAGCCGGGCTGCACCACTTCCGCCTGCAGCAGCGGCAGCACCACATGACCGCCGCCGAACACCAGCGAACCGGCGCGGTAGAACGCATCGACCTGGGCCAGGAGCGGGCTGTCCAGGGCGCTGTCGAGCACTGGCAAACCGAGCAGCAGGATGGCGAACAGGCCGAGCCAGACCGTACCGTGGCGCCGGGGCAGGGCGACCGGCAGGGATTCACCGGCGCCGCCGGGAGGTGCACGCAAGGCCAGCGCACCGACCAGGCCGGCAAGCAGTATCAGCAGCGGTGCGCTCCAGGCCATCGGCAGCAGCAGGGTCAGTGCGGTGCAGAGCAGCATCAGCACGGTGCGCGGCAGATCGGGGCAAAGCATGCGGCTCATGGCCCATACCGCCTGCGCCACCACGGCGACAGCGACGATCTTCAGGCCATGCAGCAGGCCCGATGGCAACGCCTGCGGATAGTTGGCAATGCCCAGGGCGCAGAGGGTCAGGAACAACGCGGAGGGCAGGGTGAACCCGCTCCAGGCAGCCAGCGCGCCGAGATAGCCGCCCCGCGACAGGCCGATGGCCATGCCGACCTGGCTGCTGGCCGGCCCGGGCAGGAACTGGCACAGCGCGACCAGATCGGCGTAGGCGTTTTCGTCGATCCAGCGCCGACGGCTGACGAACTCCCGATGGAAATAGCCCAGGTGGGCAACCGGACCGCCGAACGAGGTAAGCCCCAGGCGCAGGAACACCAGGAAGATCTCGAACGGTCGGGACATCGTGCGGCTCCACGGGGGCGGAAAACGGCCATTTGAGCATCCCGGGATGGCATTGCCCAGCTCATCGGGGAGGGATGAGTGCGCCTGGCACTCGCGGTATCGCTCAGGCGAACAGGCGTTCCGCGAGCAGCACCACGGCGATGGCGATCATCGCCAGGCCGGACACGCGGCTGACATTTTTCGCCGCGCTCGGCCGGGTCTGCAGCACACTGCGGGCGCTGTAGCCGACCAGCAGGTAGATGATCGCGCAGCTCACCGCATGCAGCAGGCCGAGGGCGATGATCTGCGTCGCCACCGGCCAGTTCGACAGCGGATCGGTGAACTGCGGGAGCAGGGCGAGGAACAGCAGGAAGACCTTGGGATTCAGTCCGCTGACACAGAACCCGCGGATCGCCCAGCTTGCCCAGGATTCCGCCTTCTGCTCGCTGGCCGCGGGGGCCGATGGCTTCCACAGCAGGTTGACGCCCATCCACAGCAGGTACAGCGCGCCGACCACGGTCATCGCCGCCAGTGCCGCGGGATTGTTGGCCAGCAGCGCGCCGGCGCCGGCGGCGACGATCAGCGTCGCCAGCAGGTGGCCGGAGAGCAGCCCCGCCACCGCCGGCACGACCCAGCGCCCGCGAATCCCTGCGGAAATCACATAGGCCCAATCCACCCCGGGGGTGATCACGAACAGAAACGACACCGCCCAGAACGCGGCCAGCACACTGACAGTCACTTGGAAACTCCCGATAGTTCGCTGAGGACTGTTCAGAAGAGTACGCAAGCGCTGCGGGGATTATCTTTCGTATATCCTGTGGTTTCGCTAATCAGGTGGAAGATTCTTGCGTATGGATCGCATCGACAGAAAGATTCTTGCCGAGCTGCAACGGGATGGTCGGCAATCGCTGACCGAACTGGCCGAGCGCGTCGGCCTCAGTCTCTCGCCGTGTCACCGTCGGGTGCGGGCGATGGAGGAGTCCGGGGTGATCCAGGGCTATCGCGCCTACCTGTCGCCCACCGAGCTGGGGCTGAGTTTTGCCGCGATCGTCTTCGTCACCCTGCGTGAAGGTCACCAACAGGCCGTGCACGCCTTCGAGGCCGCGCTCCCGGAGATCCCGCAGATCCTCGAAGCGCAGCGGCTGTTCGGTGATCCGGACTACATGCTGCGCATCGTCACCCGCGACCTGTCGGCGTTCCAGCAGCTGTACGACGAGCATCTGGCGCGCTTGCCGAACGTGCAGCGCCTGAGCTCGACGCTGGTGATGAAGCAGGTGATCCAGGGTCGGGCATTGCCGCTTTGACAGGAAAAGTCGGCGGATAAAAGGCGATCTGTCTGGCCGCCAAATGATCAGGAGAACGATCTACTCGCGACTTTGCCCCCTTCGCGAGGAAGCGTTTCTTGACCAGTTGCAGAACGTCCGGTGCCACCGAAAATGGCCGCTTCGAGGAAATACTGACGCTCATCCAGCGCGCCAGGCAGCACACGATGAGCTTGGTGAACACCCAGTTGATCGAACTCTATTGGCAGGTCGGCGCCTGTATCAGCCGAAAGATGGAAAGGGCCGAATGGGGGGATGGTGTCGTCACTCAACTGGCGGATCATCTCGCTCGTACCCAGCCAGGATTGCGTGGTTTCACCAGGCGTAATCTTTTTCGGATGCGCCAGTTCTACGAGGCGTACCGAGGCGATGAAAAAGTGTCAGCACTGCTGACACAATTGCCCTGGACCCAGAATCTGATAATCCTCACTCAGGCGAAGTTGCCCGAGGAGCGTGAGTTCTACCTGCGCAGGGCGATCCAGGAAAGGTGGTCCACACGTGATCTCGAGCGGCAACTCAAGACTGCGCTGTTCGAGCGCAGTGTGTTGTCATCGGCAAAAGTGACACCAGTGGTGACACAAACTCACCCAGGTGTTCTGGAGGTCTTTCGTGATGCCTATCCCGCTCGCTGTCGCCGGCGCTGGTGGCTGAGTACCAGACGAGGTTGCCGGACAAGGCACTGTTGCAAGCCAAACTGCATGAGTTCTATGCATTGAATACCGCAGGCGATCATTGAGCGTGCCGGCTGGCCGCCTTACAGGAACACCAACATGAAAGACACGACCTAC
Organism: Pseudomonas sp. zfem002; assembly: GCF_032621685.1. Taxonomy (NCBI): domain Bacteria; kingdom Pseudomonadati; phylum Pseudomonadota; class Gammaproteobacteria; order Pseudomonadales; family Pseudomonadaceae; genus Pseudomonas; species Pseudomonas sp. zfem002. The sequence continues at coordinate 121,810 of NZ_JAVYJH010000008.1, forward strand.
CAACTGCTCGAAGTGGCCAACGGCAAGCCGGTGAAGGCCTGGATCGAGGGCGTGCCGGTGGAAGAGGAGGCGCGCCAGCAATTGCTCGATACGGCGCGCCTGCCGTTCATCTTCCGGCACCTGGCGGTGATGCCGGATGTGCACCTGGGCAAGGGCTCGACCATCGGTAGCGTGATCCCCACCCGGGGCGCGATCATCCCCGCGGCGGTGGGCGTGGACATCGGCTGCGGGATGATCGCCGCCTGTACCTCGCTGGTCGCCGCCGACCTGCCGGACAACCTGTTCGGCCTGCGCTGCGCGATCGAGAAGGCGGTGCCCCACGGCAAGACCTTTGGCCGCCGCGACCAGGGCGCCTGGGAGCAGGTGCCGGCGCACGCCGAGCAGGTCTGGGCGGGCCTGGCCGGGCGCTTCAGGCGGCTCACCGACAGGTACCCGAAACTGGAAAAGACCAACAACCGCACACACCTGGGCACCCTCGGCGGCGGCAATCACTTCATCGAGGTCTGCCTGGATGAGGCCGACCGCGTGTGGTTCATGCTGCACAGCGGTTCACGCGGGGTGGGCAACGCCATCGGCAACCTGTTCATCGAACTGGCCCAGGCCGATATGCGCCAGCACCTCGCCAATCTGCCGGATCGCAGCCTGGCCTATTTCGAGGAAGGCAGCCGGCACTACGCCGACTACGTCGAGGCGGTGGGCTGGGCCCAGGACTTCGCCCGGCAGAACCGCGAGCTGATGATGCGCGCGGTGATCGCGGCGACGCGCACGGTGATCCGCAAGCCGTTCGAGGCCAGTCTCGAAGCGGTGAACTGCCATCACAACTACGTGCAGAAGGAGCGGCATTTCGGCGAGGACATCCTGGTCACCCGCAAGGGCGCGGTGTCGGCGCAGAAGGGCCAGCTCGGCATCATCCCCGGGTCGATGGGCGCGAAGAGCTTCATCGTGCGCGGCCTGGGCAACGAGGAGGCGTTCTGCTCCTGCAGCCACGGCGCGGGCCGCACGATGAGCCGGACCCAGGCGAAGAAGCAGTTCAGCGTGGCGGACCAGGTCCGCGCCACCGCCCATGTCGAGTGTCGCAAGGACAAGGAGGTGATCGACGAGATCCCCATGGCCTACAAGGACATCGACGCGGTCATGCATGCCCAGCGCGAGCTGGTGGAAGTGGTGCATACGTTGCGGCAGGTGGTCTGTGTGAAGGGCTGATGCCCCGCTTCACGGCATCAGCAGTTGCAGGCCCCACAACGCGCCCATCCCCACCGCCAGGGTCAGGACGGTATTGCGGGTTTTCCAGGCCACTCCGGCGGCGATCAGCGCGGCGGGAATCTGCGGGTTGCCGATGACGAAATCGCCATGCCCTTGCGGGTACACCACGGCCGGCAGCACCAGTGCCGCCAGCACGCTGGCCGGTACATACGCCAGGGCGCGGGTCACCAGCGGCGGTACCCGCAGGTTGCCGTAGAGCTCGATGAAGGACAGGCGCAAGGCGAAGGTGCCCAGGCCGATCAGCAGGAACAGTCCCCACAAGGCCAGATCGCTCATGAGCGTTCTCCTTCGGTCTGCAGCGCCGTTTCCGACGATCGTTTGCGCAGGCTCTCCGCGCTAACCCCGGCGATCACGCCGCCGAGCGACGCCGTCACCAGGCCGAGGTTGTACGGCAGGTCCACCGCCAGCGCGGCGATGCTGCCGCCGACGATGGCCGCGGCCAGGCTCGGCAGGTTGCGGATGCCCGGCACCAGCAGGGCGAGGAACGACAGCGGAATGGCGAAGCCCAGCGACCAGCTTTGCGGAATGCTCGCACCGAGATACACCCCGGCCACCACCGACAGGTTCCACGCCAGCCACATCGCCACCGCCGTGCCGGCGTAGTAGTGATGACCGAAGCGGCCCAGCTCGCCGGCGGAAAACTTCAGGGTACATAGCGCGTAGGACTGGTCGGAAAGCATGTAGGACAGCGGCCAGGTCCAGCGTCGCGGCAGCGTATGCAGGTGCGGCGCCAGGGAGGCGCTGTACATGATGAAGCGCAGGTTGATGATCAGCGCCGTGACTACGATCGCCACCGGCACCACGCCGCTGTGGATCAGCTGCAGGGCGACCATCTGCGCCGAGCCGGAGTAGAAGATCAGGGTCATGCCGATGGCCATGGCGGGGCTCATGCCCATCTTGATCGCCATGACCCCGGTGACCAGCCCGAACGGAATCACCCCGGGCGTCAGGGGCATCAGTGCGCGGACTCCCTGGATGAACGCTTCCCGTCCCGTGTGAAAAGGCATGTCGCCTCCTGCTCGTCGTATTGTTCTGACAGACCGCATGACAGGCGCGTCGGTCTTTGTCGTGCGATACAGTGTATGGCTCGCTCAGAACCCGCTGAATCGACTTTTTTTTCGCGAAACCAGGCAGTTTTTGTTATGGCTAGAAATGCTCCCCCGGACCAGTCGCTGATCGCCATGCCCTCGTTCAAGGCCATGCGCTCCTTTGTTGCCGCGGCCAAGTACCGCAATTTCACCCGCGCCGCCGAGGCGCTGTGCGTGACCCAGGCGGCGATCAGCCGGCAGATCCGCGACCTGGAGCTGTACCTCGGCACCGAGCTGTTCACCCGCACGGGCCGGGAGGTCAGCCTTACTGCCGCGGGCGCCACGCTGTTCGACGCCGCGCAGTTGTCCTTGCTGAACATCTCCCAGGCCACCGAGCGGATTCGGCGGGAGAAAAGCGACAAGCGCAGCCTGACCCTGTGCTGCTCGCCGGCCTTTTCCGGGTTGTGGCTGACGCGCCGGATGAAGGACTTCTTCGGCGCCCATCCCGATATCGACGTGAACGTGATCACCACCCAGCATTTCCTGGCGATGGAGCCGGGCAGCGAGCCGGATATCTACATCACCAAGATCTTCGACCTGCGCCCCGGCTACCAGCGCGTCCCGCTGTTTCACGAGGTGGTCTATCCGGTGTGTTCGCCGCGCTATCTGCAGGCGCACCCCGAGGCGCGCACCCTGGAGGGCGTGCGCAACGGCGTGCTGCTGGACCTCAACCCCTACGGCCGCTCGCAGTTGTCCGAGCAGGTCGACTGGGACGTCTGGTTCGCCATGCAGTCCCATGGCTCGCAGATTCCTCCGGGCGAGCCCGCGCAGCGTTTCAGCAGCAACGACTTCGTCCTGCTGATGCAGATGGCGCTGGACGATCAGGGGCTGGCGCTGGGCTGGGAACATCTGGTCGGCGACCTGTTGCGCGAAGGGCGACTGGTGCGTCCGCTCAGCGAAGAACTGGTGTTCGCTGACACGGTGCATTACCTGATCTTCAAGGAAGAAAAGGCCGATGATCCGGCGTTTCTGCGTCTGAAGGACTGGTTGATCGCCCAGTTCCGTTAGCCGGTTTCGAGGCGCAGCCGGTCGGCGCGGGAGCGGAAAAATCCGTTCCCGCGTGGATTCGTCTTGCCATAAACAGCTACGAAACTTCACCCATCTCCGACTTTTATGTAGGCAATTTCCCAAGCATACTTCCGCGGCCTTGGAGTCGTTGCGTGCAGGGGAATCGCTGCCTAGTCTTGCCACCGTCGTTGATTTCCAGCGACCGGTTTTGACAGACCGTCAGCAGATCTACCTCAAGCACCAGCCTCCTGAGTTATGGCGGCTGTACGTGTGGGCGCACCCGTTGCGCGCCGGGTTAATCTGCTCTCGGTCTGTCAACCCGCGTACAGCTGCCACCTGATTGTTTGACAGCAATTGGGTGGATAGCCTCAACCAGCAGATAGATGACATGAAAAAAATCGTCCCCGATCCACCTGCATCATCCAGCCCCGCTCTCACTGTCCACACCCCATTCGCCGCTTGCGACGGCCACCATCCACCTCTGTTCGCCGTCTGCGCCGGCGCCGAAGTCGACGAGGCCCTGGCCCATCTTGCCGTCATGCTGCGCTCTGCTTACGAAACCAATTTCCAGGCTTGCGACGCCGTCAGGGATAACAGCCTGGCCGGCCTGCTGTGGGCGACCCAGCACACCCTGGAGGCATCACGGGCGTTGGCCGAGTCGATGCTGAGGGGCATTGCCCAGAAGCAAGCGCAGGGTTAGAGCTCGCGCGCTTCGTGATTTGCGGGCAAAAAACCGCGTTCTGGGGCTGCTTCGCAGCCCTTCGCGACGGTTCGGCGCACCGACGAGCTCGCTCCCACAAAGTACGCGCAATCCTGTGGGAGCGAGCTCGTCGGTGCGCCGAACCGTCGCGAAGGGCCGCAAAGCGGCCCCATCTGGCGGCCTCAAGTTGCAACGCCGGCCTTTCTCTGCCGTTCGAACGAGCTGGAGAGAATCTTCTGAACCACGCAGGGAAGGGCAAATTGCAGGAGGTTGAGAATCTTCGCTCGCCTTGAGAGCAGAACATGACTCTTCTGCCGTTGGGTCGCCTGAAGAATCAGCGCCGCGCAATGATCTGGCGACATGGCTTTCTCGTCGCCGTAACCCAGGGGACTGGCCTCGCCGGAGGCGTCCAGCATATTGTCCCGCACCGCTGTACGGACCGTATCGGGGCTGGCCAGGGTCAGGGAAACGCCCTGCGCCGAAACCTCCCGGCGCAGCGATTCAATGAATCCGCGCACGGCATGCTTGGACGCGCAGTAAGCCGAGTACTCGGGAAGGCCCACATGACTGACGATCCCTCCGGTGACGGTGATGTGCCCTTGCGAACGGATCAGGTGGGGCAGCGCATGGAAGCTCAGGTAGACCACCGGGTCATAGTTGACCCGCATGATCGCGGTACTGGCCTGCGGGCTGCTTGCGCTCAGGAACGCCCCTTTCATCGCCTGACCGGCATTGCAGAACAGCACGTCCAGGCCGCCGAAGACACTGACACACTGCTGTATCAACTGCGCGCACGCGGCTTCGTCCTGCACATCGAAGGAACCGGTGACCAGTTGATCCCGATCTGCCCCCGACAAGGTGTACAACCGAGCAAGACGCCCGGCGTCCCGGCCCACGGCAAACACCCGGGCCCCGCTGGCGATCAATTGCACTACCAGCGCTTGCCCGATTCCACTGCTGGCCCCCGTGACCACGGCAACCTTGCCGGCATAGTGCTGCGCGGTCTCGCTAGCATTCGAACGCATACTGTCAGCCTCCTCGAAACAATGTTGTTCACGCTGGCTCTGCCAGCCGGTGACGCAGAATCTTGCCCATCGCATTGCGGGGCAGGGCCTCGACGAAGTGAAGCCGGAGCCTTCCATCCAGGTTGAAGCGGGCGTCCACGGTGGCCATGAGGGTTTCTGCCGATGACGCAAGCGCCCCCGTCGCAACCAGATAGATCGCAACGTTTTCCAGGCCGCCGTCCGCATCGCGCTGCACCTTGGCCGCCACGTCGCTGGCCAGGGTTTGCGCGGCGATGAACGCCTCTATTTCCGAAGGGAACACATAGCTGCCCTGCCAGACGGCGGCATCGATGGCCCGATCGCACACCACCAGGTAACCCTGCGCATCCAGGTAGCCAAGATCGCCGGGGACGATGAAGGACGCAGCGTCCTCAGCCATGCCCGGAGCGGCCCACGTTTCCATCGCGCCATGCGAGGCGTAGCGCGACATCATGAAATGGCTTCGCCCGACGATCCTGCCGACCACGCCGTGGGCAACTTCCTGGCCTTGCTCGTCGATGATCCGCATGTCGTAACCGGGCAGGGGCTTGCCTACGGTATGCAGCTTCTGCAGGTCTGCGGAACAGTCAAGCAAGGTCCCGACCCCTCCTTCGGTGATGCCATAGATCTCGGCGAAACGCCCAGGCAGGCCGTCGACCACCTGTTGCTTTTCCCAGGCATGCAGGCGGGAGCTGGAACAGATATGCAATTGCAGGCTGGCGAACTGTGTCTGGCGATCAATCGGCGCCGACAACAGCTGGCGGTAATGGAGCGGGCTCATGACCAGATGGGTGGCCCGATGCCGCAAGGTCGCCTGCCCCAGTTCGACCGGGTCGAACCGGCTGAGCACGACATTGCAGGCGCCATTCCACAGCGCCGACAGCCAGGTGACCATCGACAGGTTGTTGTGCATCGGCAGGCAGACCAGATTGACCGCCCCACGGGTCAAACCCAGTCCCGCGAGCGCTTCGGCCACCACCCTGCGGGCGGCAGCGCTGTGCACAATGCCCTTGGGCTGTCCCGTGGTGCCTGAGCTGAAGACGATGCTCAGATCGTCTTGCCCCCGAGGACTGTGGTCCTGCAGGAGGCACGGAGCGCCGTCCGCCGATCCCGGGAGCCGATCCCGCGGTATCGCCATGACGTCGATACCGGGCTCGACCAGCGCCAGGCAGCGCGCCTCGTTTTCATCATCGGTGAAGAGCTGGGCGACCCCACTGTTGCTGAGCAGTACCGCCAGCACATCGTCGGCCACATCCACGGGGAAGGTCTGGAAAGCCCGACCCGTGGCAATCACGGCACAGGCGAAGACCATGTGCTCGGCGTTGTTGCCGGCCACCAGTCCGACGGTCGCACCTGCATCGGCAGGCAAGCGCTCGATGGCGGCTTGTACATATCGGCTGAAGTCAGCCCAGTTGAGTTCAGTCGAACCCTCGATGCACGCGGGCTCGCCTGGGTATGTCGCGGCCCAGTGGTTGATGGCCGAAACAAGGGAGGGGGAGGAATCGATCACGTTTGCGTACCTGAAGACAGGGCCGAGGTATCGCCTCGGCCCCAGGGTGGATGATCAGGCCGTTACTCGTTGCCAGCGCTGGTCTTGCTGCGGCGCGCCTCCAGCAAGCCGAGCTGGTAGTCGGCATAGCGCTCCAGTTTGTCCAGCACTTCGACCGTCAGCTGGCGAATGGGCTCATGGTCCGGCGCAGTGAGCGCCTGGCGCACGATGTACCAGCTGTCTTCGGAGTGATCGTCGTCGATCAGATGGCCGTCATGGTCGGCGGTATGGATCGCATGGTAGCCCTGGCTGATATCCATGCCGGTGGCTATCGCCGTTCCTCTGGCCCAGCACTCGGTCCAGGGGTTGAGTGACGACTCCAGCACCGCCAGCACGGTCGCCAGGTACAGGTGATCGTGTCGATGCTGGTCGATCACGCGAGCGACGTCATCGGAGGCTTTGGACGCCACGTAGGAGGCCTGTTCGCCCTCGCTGATACCGATGTCGGCGATCACCTTCAGCAACTGGTTCAAGTGACCGTTGTCGGGGTCGCCGCAGAAATGGCCGTCCTGGTCACCGGGCACGAAGCCCAGTTCATCGAGCGTGTTGATCTGCAACAGGAACCTTGCCGCGCTGGCTGCACGGGCGCCCAGCCTCGGTTGCAGCGCCGAGCAGTTGAGCATGGCCTGGACGAGATAGTCGGTGAATCGCCCTGAAATCGCATGCACGGTGTCCAGGTAGAACGACTTGAGCCAGGTCAGGTCGATCTCCCAGGTGTTCATCGCGTCGATCAGCGGGTGACGGCAGAAGCGGTGCGTCTGCACCACGTCAGCCAACGTTCTGGTGAACGCTTCGTTCTCCAGCCAGGTGCCTTCCGGCAGCGCTTCACGAATAGCCCGGCGTGCCTGGGTGCGTGCGTCCAAATGTACGTGCGTCATAGTGTTATCCCTGTACTACGTGTTGAGTTTTAGAAGAAGCCCCCCTGCCAAACAGGGCGGCCAGGCGGAGAACCAGGATGGTCAGCAGAACGGCCACGAAGAAGCCGAACACGGGATGCCACTGGAGGGCGCGTCGGCCGTAGTCGAGCATGTAGCCGATCCAGATCAGCATCATTCCGTACTTGTGGATCAGCCCCCACGCCCTGGCACCGATGGCCTGCTGCACGCGGGCGCTGGAGGTCACCAGCATGAGCGCGATCCAGCTCAGCGCGATGAGCCCCAGCACGCGATCCACGGGCGTGGAAATGGCCTCGATGACGTAGCGGAAGTTGAACCAGATGAAGGCGATGGAGATGCCCGCCGTCAGATGACACGCGGCAAACGCGGCCCCCGTCGTTGCCCGGTGGCGCATGAGGAACTTCGCTGCGCGGCCGCTGGAAAACCGATACAGCGGTGCGGCGATGTACGAAAGGGCGAAGAAGGTGAACGCGATCTTGACGATCACCCGGATGGCGTAGACAAACGCCTTGTCGGTAAAGCCCAGTAGCGCGAGCAGGGTCAGGAGGACGCCCAGGCACGCCAGCGCTGCGAGGGAAACAAAGGTCCACGACACGGGATTGGTATTCGTCCGATTGTTCATTGTGCGGGCTCCAGGAGGACGCTGGCGGCAGGGGAAGGGGAGACAGGTTCTGGCGCTGTGGTGGCTTGAGCCACTACGTCTTGCAGCCAGGCATCGAGTCGCTCGGCCAGGGGCGGGATGAAGTCCACGACGACGCTGATCTGCTCGGCTCCCGAGTGGATGTTCACCTCCAGCGGAAACTCGGTGAAGCGCTGGCTTCCGTGGATCAGGCGCACGCCCCCACTGCTGCTGTCGGTCAGGTCGACAGGCTCCCAGTTGATGCTCGCGAACACCGGCAGCGAGTCGTGGTTGCCACTCAGCACGGGATAGGCCGCATGCTCGGCCAGGCGTGCCAGCTGTCCGCCGACGTGCTTCGCGTCGCTGGCGGCATCGGCCTGGTCGAGAGGCAGCAGCGGCAGGAGGTTGGTCAGCTGACACAGGGTCTGCTGCAACGGCTTGCCGCGATTGCCGAAGGGCACCGCCACCACCCCGGCATCGGCCCAGGGCGACTGGCGAAGACCGCGCGCGAAGCAGGACAGGAGCCAGGCGAACGGAGTGATCTTCAAGCTGCGCGCGATCGACGCGACGACCTGGCGCGGTAACTGAACCACCTGGCGATGACTCGGCTGTTGCCAGTTCCGTTCGACAGGGGAATAGGTAACGCCCTGCAGATAAGCGATTTTCGGCAGCCAGAATTCCCGGTCCAGATCGAACTGTGGCGAATGCCGGTAATTGTTTTCCAGTGTCTGCAGAAGGGGCAGGTCGCTGCTCAGGCTTTCGCCAGCTTCCCCGCGGTACAGGCTGACGATGCGCTCGCTGAGGGTCGCCAGGGCGGCCCCATCGCAAGCGGCATGGTTTGCCGTCAGGCACAGGAGCAAGCCCTGCCCGCGAAGCACGAAGACAGTGGCACGCAGTTGCTGGCTGCCGTCGGCAGCGAACGGGATCTGCTGCTCGCTGGCAACCAGTTCGTCGAGGACGACCGTGTCGATGGCATCGTCATAGCCGCTGAGTTCAACCACCTGGGGGCTAATCTCGCCGGGCACCACCAGCCATTGCTGGGCCTTGGCATCGAAGCGCGAAAATACCGCGTCGCCGTTGCGTACCGCACGGGTGACCGCCTGCGCCAGGGCCGCACTGTCGTCATCGCCGGGGAAGAAGATCCCGCCGCCGATGTTGACGCTCAACGAGTGCTCGGGGACCTGCCAGAGCTGGGTGAAGCGCCGCTCCCACACGGTGGCGTTGCGCTGCGAGAGTGCCGCTGCAGCCGGCAGGAAGCCATGCGCGATCAGCGGCTGCAGCGCTGCCTGGGTCGCCGCCAGGATTGCGTCGATATCCTCTTCGGTGTGGGCCGTACTCAGGAAGCAGTTGCGCCCCTCCCAGACGAACACACCGTTGAACAGCAGGTGGCTGAAGAACAGATCGAGATTGCGCTTGGACACATAGCGGAACAGCGAGCCGAAATGCTCTACCCGGATGTCCACGCCCAGGCGCTTGAACAGCGCGTTGCTGCGTTCGACCAGATCTCGGGTCAAGCGATTGAGATCGCTGTACAGCGTTGCCGCGTGCTGCTGGATGTGCTCCAGCGTCTGCACCGCCGCCGCCATCGCCAGCGGGTGCTTGGAGAAGGTGCCGGCAAAGAAGATCGGCTCGACCTGCGGGGCACTCTGGTCGCCGTACTGCCACGTCCCGCCATCGATCCCGTCGAGGATGGCGGCATTGCCGGCGACCAGGCCGATCGGCATTCCTCCGCCGATGATCTTGCCGTAGGTCGCCAGGTCAGCGCGAATGCCGAAATGCTCCTGGGCCCCGCCGGGGGCGATACGGAAGCCGGTGATGACCTCGTCCCACAGGAACACGATGCCGCTGTCGCGAGTGATTTCCCGCAGCTCGGTCAGGAACGCCTGGGGCTGCAAGGCCGGGCGGCGGCTTTGCACCGGCTCGACGATCACCGCGGCAATCTCCGAGGCGCGTGCGCGAATGGTGTCGAGAGAGAGCGGCTCGTCGTACTCCAGCACCAGGGTGTCCTGCACCGACGACTGCTGGATGCCGCGACCCACCGAGATGCCGCCAGCCCCTTCGCCGGGTGCGGCAGAGGCGCGCGCGAGGAAGCCGTCGAACGTGCCGTGGTAGGACTCGCTGAACACGACGATCTTCGAGCGGCCGGTGTGGGCCCGGGCAAGCCGGACCGCCGTCATCGTGGCCTCCGTGCCCGAGTTGCAGAAGACCACCCTTTCGTGGCCGGTCAGCTCGCTGACAAGCTCCGCCACCCGGCCGGCCAGGGGGGATTGCGGCCCGATCGGCATGCCCGTCTGGATCTGCTCGATCATCTTCGACTTCACGAACGCCGGACCATGGCCCAGCAGATGGACGCCAAATCCCATGGTGATGTCGATGAAGCGGTTACCGTCGACATCCCATAGATGAGCGCCGTCGGTACGGTCTGCCAGCAACGGGAAGAGGATTTCCTTGGTGCCGGGCCTGAAGCCGGCGGAGGCGCGGTTATCCGCCAGCACCGGTCGATACCGGTCGGTCTTCGCCTTCGACGAGCGGTGCTTCTCGGAGTAGCTCTCGGCGTAGCTTGCAAGGTAATGCTGTTGTTCGGGGTCGACGATCTTCTGGGCGTTCTTGCGCGTGTTGAACACGTTGAAGCGGTCTTCCCGCTGGACAGCTTGCGCGTCAGGCGTTGGTGCCGGGCTGGGCGCAGGGCTCTGGTTCTTTGCAGGGGAGGGCGCCGCCGCCGCGACCGACAGGCTGGCCGCTTGCGGCGCCGCGTGGAGGAGCTGGAGGTGCTTGCTCATCAAGTCCATCTGCGACTTGAGCAGTGTGTGGATCAACACATCACGGCTGGTCGAGGGTGCCGCCGCGTAGCTGGCAGGTTGCTCGACAGGCAGGGCCGGCGCGACGTCTGCGGGCGCCGTCGCGGCAACTGCGATTTCCACTTGTGGCGCCTGCGCCGGCAGCTGCGCGACGATGGCGCTGATGATGCTGCCGACCGTGTCGAGCTCTTCATAGACCTGCGCCGTCGTCAGGGTGACCCCATATCGATCATTGATGAAGTCGACGCACTTCAACACCATCAGCGAGTCCGCGCCCGTGTCGAGCAATGAGTCCTCCAGCAAGATTTTTTCGTTGTCTCCGAGACCGATGATCTTTGACAGACGAGGAATCACCTCAGAAGCAATCTGATCGAAATTCATAGCGCTGACATTCCGTGTTAGAGGGTTTGTTTGGAAAGCGACAACATCACATCCATGTGCCTGTGCAGCTCATCGAGCTGCCGGGTCAGCACAAGGTGAAATTCTTCAGCAGGCAGCGACATTTCCGCGTCGTGGTCCCGCGCAGGCCAGCGGTTGTGAAGTCCGGCCGGCTTCGGCGCGGCGCTGTGCGGCCAATGTGGCTGGCGATCGAAGGCGTAGCGCAGGTAGCGCGTGCGTGGTCTGCGAGCCTCCGAGAGAATGTCCAGCTTCAGGTTGAAGCCACGCATGAACAGTGCCGGCAGCGCCTGCGCAAGGTTGAGGCAATCCACACAACCGTCTGCCTGGACGCCCGACACCAGCACCGCCTTCCCCGCTGCGCGGTAGCTGGCGATCCCTGCCTGGAGATCCTCGGCAGGGCTGATCGCCGCGGCCTGCGAAAGCGCCCGTTGCGCCAGCACCTCCTGCCCGTCGACAAAGGTTCGGACCCGGGGGCCGATACCGCTGTCGGGCAAGCTTGCCTTTACCCCAAGCGCCGCCCAGAACTTCAGCAAGGCGGCATTGAGCACCACCGTCAATGCCGGCCGCTCCCCAGGGTTCGGCTCGGTCTGCCACAGTGCATCCGGGCCAAAGCCTGCCTTCGTGGAGTAATCGTCCAGCGCCTCGCGGAACAATGCCTGCTCGGCATACAGGGCCCGAACGCTCTGCAGGCTGCTGCTCGACAGGGCCACGGGCAGCAGGACGGCAGTGGCGGAGGTCGGCACTTTGTCGTGGCTGTTCTGCGCTGCCAGCCGCTTCAGCGCGGCATGCAGCGCCTGTGGGGTGTCGGCACACACGGCCTGGCGAAAACGTGCCGGATCCTTCAGCCACAGGCTTTCTGCGCAGGCATCGGAGAGCGCCTCACCGGGCAGCCGGCTCAGGGCCGCGATCTGCTGCCTGAGCGCTTGGCTGGAGTTGGCAGCCAGCAACAGCAGGGCCTTGCCTGCCGGCACCGCGGCGCGGGCACCGACAGGCGGACTGACGCCCTCGGCAATCAGCATGTGCACGTTGGTGCCGCTGAAGCCGAAGGAGCTTACGGCAGCGATGCGCTCGCGGTTGGCTTGCCGCTCCCATTTCAAGGCCTGGGTGGGGATCTGTATCCGGGAGCGCAAGCCATGGCAATTGGGGTTCAGCGAGGTGAAGTGCCGGTTCGGCGGGATGGCATCGTGAGCCAGGGCACAGACGATCTTGATCAGCCCCACCACACCGGACGCCGCCTCCAGGTGGCCGACGGTGGATTTCACCGCGCCTACCGTCAGGGTCTTGCCCGCTGCGCCGTACACCGCGTCCAGGGCCTGCAGCTCGATGGGATCGCCCAATCCGGTGCCAGTCCCGTGGGTCTCTATCCAGTCGACATCGGCCGCGGTCAGCCCCGCGCTGGCCAGCGCCTCGTTGATGACCTCCTGTTGCGAGGCGCCGTTGGGCGCGGTCAGGCTGGCACTTCTGCCGTCCTGGTTGATCGCCGATCCCTGGATCACCGCATGCACCATTTCCTGCGCGGCAACCGCCTCGCCAAGGCGCTTGAGCAGCAGCATTGCCCCCCCTTCGGCGCGCACGTAGCCATCGGCGCTGCTGTCGAAGGTGGCGCAGCGCGAGTGCGGCGAAAGCATCCGCGCCCGTGCCAGGGAAATGAAGGTATCGGGGCAGAGCAGGGAATTGACCCCGCCGGCCAGTGCGATATGGCACTCGCCATTGCGCAGGGCCTGCGCGGCTTGATGAATGGCAACCAGGGAGGAAGAGCATGCCGTATCGATGGTGACCGCCGGACCCTTGAGACCGAAGTGATAGGCCACCCGGCCGGCAATCGCGTTGAGGGCATTGCCGGTGCTGAGGTAGGGGTAGCTTTCCGGGTCCTGCAGGCACAGGCTTCGGTATTCGTTGGCACCGACGCCGATATAGACGCCCACCTTCTTGCCCGCCAGCTCCGACGGTTTGTAGCCGGCGGACTCGATGCAGCGCCAGGCGAGTTCCAGGGCCATGCGCTGCTGCGGGTCCATGTAGCGGGCTTCGGTGGCGGTGATACCGAACAGTTGGTGATCGAATCCTTCGATGCCTGACAACAGGCCGGCTTTCAACGCCAGCACATCTTCCGGCAGTGACTTCACATCCAGCGCGAAAGGCGCATTCTCCCAGCGTTCCCGAATCGGCCTCATGGCATCCTTGCCCGAGGACAACAGCTCCCAGAAATCTTCCAGCGACTCCACGTCACCGGGCAGGCGGCAGCCCATGCCGACAATGGCGATGCGCGTATCGTCCGGCATCGGCGCCTTTCGCTGCGAGGTCTCCAGCACAGGCGAGACCGCCACGATCTGCCGGGTGATGTAGTGGGTGATGGCCTCGATGGTGGGAAAATCGAAAACCAGCGTCGCGGGCAACGTCAGCTCGAACTGCTTCTCCAATTGATTGCGCAGTTGCACGGCAGCCAGCGAATCCAGTCCCCGCTCGTGCAGCGAATCGCTGCTGTCGATAGCGCTGACATCCTCGTTGAGCAAGGTGGCGACCGCCTGCGTCACGAACTCGCCAACCGCCAGCGGTTCGGCTGTCTCGGTCGCCTTCACAGCAGCCAGCGCCGGCGCGGCGGGTGTCGCGAGCGGCGCCTGCAATGCCTGGAAAATGCCCGCAGCACCCCGGGTGGCGTATTGCTCGGCCAGGCGCTGCCAGTCCGCATCGCAGACCATGAACTGCCCCGAAGTCCCGGTATCGAGCAGCTCGAACAGGCAGCGCAGGGCGGCTTTGGGTTCAAGGGCATGAATGCCGATGCGCTCGAACGCGACCAGCGACGCCGCCGGGGCCATGCTATCTCCAGCCCAGGGACCCCAGTTGATGCCGAGAAGCCGCGGCCCGGTCGCATGGGCAAAGGTGGCAAAGGCGTCGAGGTAGCGATTGGCGCTTGAGTAATGCGCCAACTGCGGTGCGCCCCACAGCGACGAAATGGACGAGAAGCTGATGAAGCGCTCGGCCCCCAGCACCCGCGCGGCGTCGAACAACGCCAGCGTGCCGTGGGTCTTGCTGGCCTGCACCTGGGCGACGTCCTCGTCGGTCAGGTGCTCGAAGGGCACCTGCGAGGTCAGGCCGGCGGCATGAAACACCGCATCGACTGGCAACGTCAGCGCTTGCGTGTGGCGCAAGGTATCGAGCAAGCCTGTACTGTCCGTCACGTCGGCCTGTACCAGGTGCACCTTGTTGCTTGCCAGCAGATGGACCAGGCGCTCACTGCGTGCGCTGGCATCGCTCTGCTTTCGGCTGAGCAGCAGCACCTGGCCCGCACCCTTTTCCAGCAGCGCTTGGGCCAACGACACGCCGATGCTGCCGGTCCCGCCGCTGATCACATAGGCATGGGTCGGCAAGATACTCTGGCGGCCCGGGGCGATGGTGGTGGGCAACAGGCGCAGTGCCTGGATTCCTTGTTCATCGAGGCGATATTCCTCGCTGCCTTTGACCCGGCTCAGCTCGACCACCTCGGGCAAGTGCACGCTCTGTGCGCCGGCGGGGACGAATACCGACTTCAACTCTGCATTGCGCAGCTCGAGTTGCACCGACTTCAAGGCTCCGGGAATGGCGCTCCAGGCCAGGTCCTGCAAGGCACCTTGCGCTGGCAGCACGAAGGTCATGTTCAGGGCGGCAGGCGAGGCCTGATGAACGCTCTTGACGGTTGCCAGCGCCGCCATCGTCAAGCTGGCAGCGCCAGGCCCATCGCCATGGTGCGCGGCCTGCTCGGCCAGAAAGCAGGGCAGTACCACAATGCGCGGTGCTGTATCGGCTTGCAGAATCCGCGTCGCGCCCGTTGCCTGCCATTGCGCGAACGAGACGACGCGCCATTTGTCCCGCGGCGACAGGGGCGATTCAACACCCTGCAGCACGAGCACGGGCGCATCGGCCCACAGCGACGCGGGAGCATGGCTGCTCACGGGCGACCATTGAACGGCATGGACGGGTTGGGGTGGCAGCGCTGGCGCCCAGCGTGCCGGGTCCAGGGCGGTCAGGATGGGTTCCCTCAGCAGCGGATGACCCGGCACCGATGTGCGGCGCTCGGTGCCATAGAGCGGCCCGAGGTCAATCGCACCGCCCCGGCAATAGAGTTTTCCCAGAGCGTTCAGGAGCGTCTCGTCCGCCTTGTCACGGGACGACAACGACGGCAGGTACAGCGTGTCCGCTCCCTCTCGTGCTGCCCTCGCCAGGCCCAGCAGCGTTGAGCCAGGGCCGATCTCGACAAAGACCTCCACATCCGTCAGGTCGGCGTGCTGGATGCATCCCAGGAAGTCCACGGGGTTGGTGATCTGCTTCGCCCAATAGTCGGCAGTCAGGCCCGACTCGCCCACTCGCGCCGCACTGACGTTTTCCAGCATCGGAATATCACCGGCTGTGAACTCGGCGCGCCGGGCGCTGGCCAGGAACTCCCTTGCCGCATCCGCCATGTGCGGACTATGAAAGGGTCGATTGCCTTTGAGCGGGAAGACGCTGAAGCCCTCGGCAGTCAAATGCGCGCTCAAGGCCGCGATGTCGGGCGCAAGGCCAGCCACCACCGTGTCGGTCGGGGTATTGATCGCGGCGATGTGGAGGTTCGCCGAGCGCTGTGCGCAAATCGCGGCAATGTCGGCCCGGGTCCCTTTGACCGCAAGCATGTTGCCGTCCACACCCAGCGCTTCCATGCATTGACCACGGGCCAGGACAAGCGAGAGACCGACTTCATACGAGAACGCGCCGCTGATACAGGCCGCGGCATATTCACCGATGCTGTGTCCCACCACCACGCTCGGCACGATACCGAAGCTCTCCCAGAGCTTGGCGATGGCAACCTCCAGGACATACAGCGCCGGTTGGGTGAAGGCGGTGCGGTTGAGGTCTAGGCTGGGATCATTCCAGAGAATATCTTCGGCCTTGACGCCGAGCGCTCGTTCGATCAACACGGAGCCGCGCTCGATCCACTGTCGAACCACGGCGTAGCGCTGATAGAGCGCATGCCCCATGGAAAAATACTGAGTGCCCTGGCCGGAAAAGAGGAAAGCGATTTTCACGCCTTCGGCTGCCCGGCCGACATTTGCCAGGTCGAGAGCCTGCAGTTTCCTGATGCAGCCGGCAGGGCTGGCATCAGCAACCGATACGCGATAGTCGAAGTGCTCGCGGCCGTTCGCGGTGGTTGCGCACAGGTCCCGCAATGACGGTTGGGCGTCGGCTTGCAGCGCCTGGACATAGGCGTGGATCAGGGCCGGAAGGGCCTTCTCGCTTTTGCTCGACAGCAACAGCAGATGGTTCTGCCCGGTCTCGGCCTGGGCTGCCACAGCAGGCTGCGCGTGACTGCCGACGATCAGGTGACAGTTGGTCCCGCCAAAACTGAAGGCACTGACGGCCGCGAGCCTGTCCGCTTGTTGCCAGCCCAGGTTCTCGCGCGGTATGGCCAGGCGGCTGCCATCCAGCTGGATCAATGGATTGAGGGTGCCGCTGGAAGGCTGCTGCAGAATGGTCCGCTTATGCAACTGCAATACGGTCTTGATGAATCCCGCGACGCCCGCAGCCGGTTCCAGGTGGCCGATATTGGCCTTCACCGAGCCGACGTAGCAGCGAGGGGCGCCCTCTGTGGCGGCCCCATAGAGGGCTTTCAGGGCATTGATTTCGATAGGATCGCCCAGCCGCGTTCCCGTGCCGTGTGCCTCGACATAACCGATGCCGTCGGGCGTGGCGCCAGCCCGCTCCAGCGCTTGCAGAATGACCTGCTCCTGCGAACGACGGTTCGGCGCGGTCAGACCGTTGGTCAAGCCATCCTGATTGACCGACGAGCCTTTGATGACGGCGTAGATGCGGTCGCCGTCCTCCTGCGCCTTGCGCAAGTCCTTGAGCATGACCACGCCGCAGCCTTCGGCGCGGACGTAACCATCAGCGCCTTCGTCGAAGGTCTTGCACAGCCCTTGAGGCGACATCATCCCGGCCTGGGACACGGCCACCGTGGTGCCGGGAATCAGCATCAGGTGTACACCGCCCGCCACGGCGCTCTCGCAGAGTCCCGCCTGGATGTTCAGGCAGGCTTCGTGGATAGCCACCAGCGAGGACGAGCAGGCGGTATTGATGGTCATGGCGGGACCCCGAAGGTCCAGCGCATAGGCAATGCGCGCCGAGATGATGCTCGCGTTGGTCCCGGTGCCCGAATGCGCGGTCAACGAGTCGATGCGTGTGGTTTGCATCGCTTCGAAATCGTTGCCCGAGGCGCCGATGAACACGCCAACGCGCTTGCCGGCCAGGGTTGAGGGGCGAATATTGGCGTCTTCCAGTGCACGCCATGCCGTTTCCAGCGCCAGCAGTTGTTGCGGGTCAGTGCTTTGCGCTTCGACTTTGGACAACCCGAGGAAGGCATGGTCGTAGCGATCGAAGTTATCGATCAGGCCGGCCGCCTGGGTGGCCAGCTTGCCCGGTGTTCCTGCCCTGGCGTTGTAGAGTGCTGGGTTGTTCCAGCGATCGCAGGTCAGTGGGCTGATCGACCGGCCGCCCTGTTCAAGCAAGGACCAGAAGTCATCGAGATCAGTGGCACCGGGAAAATGGCAAGCCATCCCTACAACGGCAACGGTGGTAGACGGAGTACGATCCATATCCCTCTTCCTTGAAAGACGCATTCACTAATTTTTTGGGGGAGGGCGGTGTAGACCGCCGCTGAGTCAAGCCGCGCCGGAGGTCAGCCTTGATTTGGCTACCTGGCGCGAAACGGCGACCAGGTTGCCTTCGCAATCCCACAGCTCGCCGTCGATCTCCAGGAAACCGCTGACCATGTGCTCGGTTACGAAGCGCCCGTAGATCGGCCCTGGGCAGGGGTGCGCCTTCAGGTGCACGGTGTATTCGATGGTGGGGATGGAACCCCAGGCTTGCGGGGGGAGTACGCAGAACAGGGTCGGCGGGAAGGCATCGGCAAACAGAATCAGGCTGTACAGGTCCGGCTCGATGTCGTCGGTGAAGCTGATCCAGCCTTCCACTTCCGCTTTGTTGCGCGGGTCGGGCTTGCTCAGCAGCTCGGGCCGTACACGCAGGTCGAAGCGACTGGCGAAGGCCGGAGGCAACGGCAGGTGTGGCAGGCTCTGCAGCGGGACGAAGCTGGCAATGTCCGGCAGGCTGCGGCGCTGGCTACTGGCGAGGGTGTGCCCTTTGGCCTGGGAGAAATCGGTAAAGGTGCCGGTATACAGGCCTGTGGCCGCGCCGTTCTGGGCAAGGTTCATCAGGGTGCGAGACAGACTCTTCTTGCTGTCCACCAGTTGCACCTCGGCGCGGGCCGGCCCGGCTGTCGGATGCCCGAGAAAGTGCGCACTGAGGGTCAGCGGATCCTGATGAGGGCCGGTGGCCTGGGCCATTGTCGAGGCGGCAAGCGCAGCGAGATAGCCACCATTGGGGTAGCCGAGAATGTCCCAGCGATCGGAAATGGTCAGACGACCGGGCTCGCTTGCCGCATCTGCCTGGCGCAATGCTTCGAGAAATTTCATGACCGTTTCCTCTCGTTGAGCTTCTGGGCGTGGAGTCCTTCCACGTAGGTACAAAACAACTCGACAGTCGGGTAGTCGAAGATCACGGTCGGCTCGACCTCGATCCCCAGCCACTCGCCGACGTCCAGGGTCAGCGCTACGCCCGTTGCGGAGTCGAGCCCGAGTTCGCTGAATGTGGTTTTCAGCCGGATCGTGCGCGGGTCGATCGAATGTTCGGCGCTCAGGTACTGGCTCAGCCAATCGTTCACGCTGGGTTTGTCAGGTGACATCGCGTTCATTCCTCCGCCGCTGTCAGGCCAATGGCCGCGAGTGAACGGGCTTCGTAATTGCGCCGGCAGCTGACACGACAGATCTTCCCGCTGGTGGTCTGGGGAATGCCGTTGCTCCTCACGTAGATGATTTCTTTGAGCGGGAGAGAATGTTTGCGATAGACCGATGAGCGAATGTTCGAGGTGATTTCATCCAGATGGCCGGACGTCAGCTCGTCCTGCATGGACTTGGACAATTCCAGGATGACCACGATCTCTTCACCGCCGTGGCTGTTCACGCCGAATACCGCTGCGCGCGGCCCGAGTGCCGGATGCGACGCCGAGCAGGTCTCTTCGATGTCCTGCGGGTAGTAGTTGTTGCCATTGATGATGATGAGCTCTTTGATGCGCCCGTTGATGTACAGCTCGCCATTGGCCAGGAAGCCCATATCGCCCGTGCGCAGATAGCGTTGTGGCGGTTCGTCCTCGATGACTGCGCCGAAGGTGTCCTCGCTGGCCTCGGGGTTGTTCCAGTAACCCAGCGCGATATGCGGGCCGGCTACCCAGATCTCGCCGGTTTCATGGTCGGCGCACAGGCGCCGGGTGTGCGGGTTCACGATGCGCAGTTGCTGATCGGGCATGCTCACGCCACAGGCAATCACCTGCTTGATGCCAGGAATGGCCGCTTCCGGGTGTTCTCCCGGTAATGCCATGCCGGTCACTGCATCCATCGCCATGCTGGAGTACCCATTACTCATCATGCCGCCCGACACCATGAGTGTTGCTTCGGCCATGCCGTAGCTGGGGCTGAAGGTTTCGGCACGCAGGCCGAAGCGCTCATAGGCCTTGAGGAACTTCTGCACTACCGCTGACGAGATGGGCTCCGAGCCACAGTAAACAACCTTGAGACTCGAGAGGTTCAGGTGCTCGAACGACCGGGTTACCCGCTCGGTCGCCAGCATCTTGTAGGCGAAATTGGGACCGCCGGTGATCGTGCCGCCGTAGGTCTGCACGGCCTCCAGCCAGCGTGCCGGGCGCTGGACAAAGGCCGCTGGTTTCATCAGGACGCATTGTGCCCCCGAGAACAGGGTCAACAGCACCGAGCCCATCAAACCCATGTCGTGGAACATCGGCAGCCACGAGACGATGACGTCATCGGTGGTCGTCGCCCAGGCCCAGGACATCATGCTTTCGTTGGCCAGCAGGTTGTCATGCGAAACCATGACCCCTTTGGGATGGCCGGTCGAGCCGGAGGTGTACTGCAGGAATGCCAGCTCTGAACCGCACGAAGACTTGCCTTCGGTCCCCGCACACTGGCTGCTCGGCACTTTGGAGATAAATGCTTCGCTTGCCAGAAGCTGCATTCGGCCCAGGGCATGGGACAGTTCCGGCGTCTGCGCCTCGAGGGGGCACGGCAGCATGAAAATGCCCTGGGCCTGGCTGTCTTCTGCGATACGGATCAGCTTCGCCGTCGATTCACTGTTCAGGGCCGGCTTGGCTGGAACCGGTATCAGCCCGGCATACAGCGCGCCCAGAAATGCTCGAATGAAATCGATGCCGTCGGGCAATGCGATCAGCACTCGGCTCGAACGCTCAAAGGTTCCGGCCAGAGCAACGCCCAAGGTGTAGGACTGCTGCTGAAGTTGCGCAAAAGAAATGCGCTCGGCTTCATGTTCCCCCTGTTCCAGATAGATGAATGCTGCTTTGTCGCCCTGGTGAGCGGAATGATATTCCAAATAGGAAAGTATATTTCTCAGGCGCATCATTACCTCTCTAATGGCAGAGCAGTAGTTGGCGAGATTGATTGATTACGGTGTTGCTTGAGTGTGGTTTGGTCGTGTGACGATAATGTTTAATTATCCGCGCTTTGTTTGCTTCATGCTGAAGATGTTGTCACGTTGGGCTTTTGTGCCTGGCGTGTCAGCGTAACGAACATCCAGGTGGAGGCTGGCGTTAATACCAAAAGAATTGCGGCCACTATTACCGGTGCCGAGGGTATTTGATAGACCGTCTGCACATGGCCGACCAATACCATCAGTAATGCAAGTCCGCCATATACCCAGGTATAAAGAATGCCAAAACCTACATCCCGATTGGCCGGTGCAAGTACCGTGGTGGGTAAGGTCATCAATAACGCGGCAGGAATACCGATTACGAACCCGGTGGCGATGAACAGTGTATTGAAGAATGCGTTGCTGGTTTGCGTCAGGACCAGAGATGCCAATACGCCTGCGCATAGGAGAAGAGATATTCCGGCGGACAGGAATCGACTGTTCTTCGACGAGAGAATTCCCCCCACGGTGACCCCGGCGATGGACACCAGGATATGCAGGTTGACCAGAGAACCGGCTGCCAGCGGCGCTGTTCCGTTGGCGATGAACATCCCCGGGACGAAGCTGAGGATCATCACCACCGCGGCGTTGTAGAGCGTCAGGCCAATGGCCGAGAGGCTCACCTGCCAGACTTCGAGGCGAGAGATGCGTGACAACTGGGCGACGCTGGCCGGACTCTCGAGGCGAGGGTTTCGATACAGCATCAGCATTGCCAGCAACACCACGCCTGCGACCAGGGCGTTTGCCCAGAACACGGCGCTGAAGGTCAGGGACTCGGCGATCAGATGATGAGTCAGCAGGCCTGCGCCGATACCAATGGGCCAGCCATTGATTATTACCGACATGGCAATGCCCAGTTGCTTGCCGGTGAACCAGTCCGCCGCCATCTTGCTCAACAGCACGAACAGGACGATGGCGCCGATTCCGCATTGCAGTCGTCCGATGGACAGCACCAGGAAGGTCGGTGCCAGTGCCATGCAGACTGAGCCGCTGACCATTAATATCAAACCGCCCGATACGGCCAGTTTGTTACCGAAACGTTTACCCATTACGCCGGCCAGCAGGGAAAAGACCAGGCCGGGCAAGGTAAAGAGCCCGGCAAGCGTTCCTATGACGGTGTGGTTAACGCTGAAGGTGGCCATGAGTTCAGGTGCAATCGATACAACCGATTGAAACTGAAACCCTAATGCCAAACGGGCTAGAAAGAGTATGAACAGCGCAAGCCATGGACTTGTTTGCACGCGGCATCTCCTTATGAATGAAATTCTATTTTTTGATTTTCTTTTAGAACTTCTTGTCCATAGAATGACCCTGAAATATTCATTGGTCACTCTGTGTTCCAAAGTATGCATGGCGGTTATTTCTAAAAAACCAAAATCATTTACATGAATAGTTAATTAAAAGAGAAATCGATAGTATGAATTTTGCTGGCTTTGTGCCTCGGAACCAGCCGTCTCACGGGCATGCGTCATGAAACCTCATTCCTCATGCGTTCCCGAGGCACAGCCAACCAGACTCTTTTGCTTTCCGAATGCCGGGGGTACCACTGCACGCTATATCGCGTGGAAAAAGCGCTTGCCTGCCTCTGTTCAAGTGGTTCCCCTTGAATATCCTGGCCGGGGAATGAAAAGCGCGGTGCCGGTCTGCAGAAATCTGAAGGCCCTGTTGACGACACTGGTCGAGGAGATCGAGCCGCAACTGGCAACGCCCTACTGTTTTTTTGGCCACAGCATGGGGGCAACGGTTGCGTTCGAACTTGGCCGGCAGTTGCAGGCGCTCGGCTATCCACCTCCGAAAGCGCTGATCATTTCCGGACGTCGCGCGCCGCATGTTCGCGTGCAGGGTCTTCTGCACGAGTTGCCGGATCGACAACTCGTCGAGGCCCTGCAAGCCCTGAATGGAATTCCAGCGCCGTTGCTGGAGCGACCGGATGTCCTGAATCATTTCCTGCCGATCATCCGCGCCGACCTGGAAGCCCTGGAGACCTGGGAGCCTGGCTCGGGCGAAAAGCTTCGCTGCGATCTCTACCTGTTCGGGGGTACCCACGATCCGCTGGCGCCTACTGCCGACCTGGTCGCATGGCGGGCCCATGTGGAAGGCAGTACCCGGATCAATCTGTTCCCGGGTGGGCATTTCTATCTCGACGACAACGTCAGCGACGTGACGAGCATGATCGCAAGCGTGCTGGGGGAGGCTGCCTGGTGGCCTGGGAGGAGGGCAATGGATCAGCCCCTTTGGAAAGGCGCTGGCACGGGTTCGGAGAGGTAGTGAACGTGAGCCCTCTGGCCATCGCGTTCATGGCTTGGGTGGGGGCCTGGCGCCGACCCTGACCGTCCCGCCGGACGTGCAGGCCGGCGAGGCGGTTACCAGATGGGCAAGGTGTGGCTAGGGCAGGCTGAAGAGCACTTTCACCTTATCGTTGACAGCCGCCTTGTCGACGTAGCCGATGGCGTTCGCTTCCGCGCCGACCAGCGCAACCACGGCGGCGTCGTCGGCAACGCTCGGTAACGGCTGGCCCTTGCCGGTAAACACCAGGCCGGACCAGTAGGACTTGAGCTGCGCCTCGTTCTTGTTGGTGACGGCTCCGTAGAATTTCTCTTTGGTGGGATTCCAGCCCTTCTGGTCGATGCCTTTGAGACTAGTGTCCTTACCGAGGAAGATGTTCGCCACGTCCGACTGAGAGGGCGAGGCGCTGGCGCCGGCATTCGCGATAACGACCGTTTCCGAATGGGCAAAGGCCGAGGCCGTTGCCAGGGCGGTGGCGAGCAGGGCGGTGATGAATGGCTTCATGAGGGCGCTCCTTAGAACACGAAGTCGATGCCGACACTGAGGATGTCGCCGTCATAGTTGCGCGCAGGCACGCCTGCCGCGCCGTTGCTCGCTGCGTAGAGTGCGTGGTCGAACGTTTCCTGGGCGCTCTCGACGAACACGCCGCGGTAGCCAGTGCCACGGGTGTCGACTCGCTTGTATTCACCCTTGAGGATGACGGATGGCGTCAGGTTGTAGTTCACGCCATAGGTCCAGGAACTCTGACGGCCGCGGTCTTCGTCCAGTTGGGCGTAGGTGAGGTGCAGCAGCACGTCGCCGAAGCGCCGGCCGCCCATGAGGTAGAACGCGTCGATGCTGCCTTCCTGGTCCGCCTCGCTGTTGTTGCTGGTCCATTCGTTGGAGGAAATCCAGGTGCCGTTGTCGTACTGGTAGCCGATGGAGGTGAACTTGCTCTTCTGTTGATCCAGGCGCTTGAAGCCGACGCTGGCCGGCACGCCGCCGGGCACGATTACCGACCTGGTGATGTCGGTGTCGATATCGGCTTCGGCGTAGCCCACGCGCAAGGCACCGAAATCGCTGGTTTCCAGGGTGACGTTGGCGGCGAAGACTTTCTTGTAGTCGATGTCGTAGAGGCCATCCAGGGAGAACACGTTGCGGTTGACCGCCTGGCCGCCGGCCACCTGGAACGTTAGGGAACCGATACCGATGGGCAGGCTGTAGAGCAGATCGCCGCCTTCGTAGTTGCTCAGCTGGACCTGGCTGTAGACCTCGTCCGGCAGGCGCACCCAGGGGTGGGTGAAGCCGACATCGAGTGTTTCCGAGTGCATGTATACCGGCAGGCGCAGACGGCCTGCACGCAGGGTCAGACGGTCGCTGGCGGCCCAGGAGAGGTAGGCCCACTCCAGGTTCCCTTTCCACGTGTCCCGCTCCGGCTTGGCAGTGGCCTGGACGGTGACGCCCAGCGTATCGGTCAGCCCGTACTGGAGCTGGGCTCCCAGTTTGGAGAGCTGGTCGCCACGCCAGGAGTCGGTGGTCTGCCCGTTGATGCCATAGCGGCGTCCGGCGTCCTCACCCCCCAGGTAGGTGAAGCCGGCGGTGCCGAAGCCATTGAAGCGATGTTCACCCTGCTCCAGGGCGATGGCAGGGGCGCTCACAATGAGGCTGGCCAGACCGAGTGTTCTTATACCTTGCATGCTCTTACTGCTCGTTGTGGTTGGGAAAGGTCAGATGCGGAACTGGGCGGTGGCGCTGCGCAGGTTTTCGCCGGTGTCCACCAGCTGTTCGCCCAGACGCGCAGTGGCGTCGGCTCCGCGGGTGGTGGCCTGGGTGTCCTGCTGCAGGACCTCGGTGTCCTGCTGGATCGAACGAGAGAGTCCGATCTGTTCGTGGGTGAAGCGGGCTATGCCCGCGTTCAGCTCATCGATCTGGCGAACGGCACGGGTGATCGCTTCGAGGGTCAGGGTGGCCTGGTCGGAACGCTCGATGCTGGCCCTGGCCTTGGCGCCATTCACGGCCATCGCGTTCGACACGTTATGGGCGCTGCTCTGCAGGCGCTGGATGATGCTCTGGATCTCCGCCGTGGAGGCGGCAGTCTTCTGCGCGAGGTTGCGCACCTCGTCGGCGACGACGGCGAAACCACGACCTTGTTCGCCGGCGCGCGCCGCTTCGATGGCGGCGTTCAGGGCCAGGAGGTTGGTCTGTTCGGCGATGCTGCGGATCACCGTCAGCACGGTGCCCACTTGCTGGGTCTCTTCTTCCAGTTTCTGCATGGCCTGTACCGAACCGAGCACGTTGTTGCCCAGGTCGCCGATGCTGGAAGAAAGGCTATCGATGTTCTGCCGGGCCTCGTCGGCCTGGCGGGTGGCGGCGCTGGCTTCTTCAGAGGCTTGCCGTGAACGCTGCGCCACCTCCTGGATGCTGCCGGTCATGGTGCCGATATCGCGGCTGATGGACTCGGTGCGTTCCTGTTGAGAGCGCGTACTTTGCTCTGCGCCTTGGGTCAGCCGGTGCAGCTCCCGGGACATCTGTTCGAGCGGGCTGGCGGTTTCGATGATCTTGCGGATGGTGCCCTGCAGCCGGTCCAGCAGGCCGTTGAACAGACCGATCATCTCGCCGATTTCATCCTGCGAATCGACGCTGACATGCCGCGTCAGGTCGCCATCCCCACTGGCGATGGCCCTGAGCGAGGCGATCACGCCACGGATGTTGTTCATCACCTGGCGGATCACCAGCACCGCGCCGAGGCTGACCAGCAGCAACAGGACAAGGCTGAGCAGGTAGCCAACGTGGGTGGTGGTGGCGTTATCGGTACGCACCTGGGTCAGGCTGGCCTGGAAATCGCCGTAGGCCTGCTGGCGAAACCGGTCTCCGGCCCCCTGCGCGCGTTTGAGGTCCGTCGCCATCCGATCGAGGTTCGGCCGCAGGTCCTCGAAGGCTGCTCCGCCGAGCAATTGCTCGGAGGTCGTCACTGCGTTGTCTGCGTAGTTCCGGATAGCGACCGACCAGGCGTTCAGCGCTTCGTCGCTGTTGGTCTGGCCATCTGAAAGTGACGTCAGTTCATTCAACCTGGCGTTCACATCGGCCAGGGTCTTGCGGGCTTCCTCCAGGGTATCGCGCTCGCCGGCGGCAACCGCACCGTTGAGCAGACCGGGAACGCGCGAGAACTGGAAGATCGCCCGGTCGGCAGTCTCCAGGGTGGGGTAGCTGTGCGTTTCAAGGGCTACCAGCCGGCTGTCGTTGTTGTCCAGTTGCAGCGCAGTGTAGCCAACGAAAAGCAGCAGGCCGGCCAGGGCCACGGCCGGTGGCAGGGAGAGTTTCAGGGTCAGCGACATGGCTTTGGGCATAGGGTCCTTGCTCGCGAAGGGGGGAAGGGGCGTTGCTCGCGCAGGCGAAGCCATCGCAGCCGTTGGGTGGCCGCGAGTACGTCGTTCGAAAAGTCAGGGGGCGTCCGGAGGGTCGCGCGCGCTCAAACCATTGGCGGTGCGATCAGGGGATATCGGGCGGACCGCGTTTCATTCCGACGGGCCCCCGCCCAGCCGTGATCAGGACGTATTGATCGCATTCCGTTGGGGGGGCGCTCAGCCGCTCGAGGAAGAACGGCCGCCTGCGTTTCTCCGGGCTGGGGATGGTCGGTTCCGGAAGCAGCAGCCGGTTGCTATCGCGGTTCAGGTAGTTCAGGTCGAGGGAGAGGGTTTGTTCCGGTTCGTTGATGCCGGTATTCCGCTCGAAGTCGTGGATCACACCCGGATCTATGTAGTCCGCCCAGTTGTGCACCCGCACGACATGCGTCGCGCTGGCCTGCGCTGCCGTTGCCGTCAGCCCGACAGCCACCGGCAGCCCGATGCAGAGCTGCGTTCCCCAACGGTTGCAACGGGACCTTCGCGCCCCTTCGGGCCGCGACAGCGCCTTGGCTCCCAAGTCCATCCTAGCCCTCACCACATGGTTGCGGTTTGTTTGTTATTTCTGGCGTTATGCAAAATACAGAAGTTTTGATTTCGTGCAAGAAAAAAAGGCGGCGGGCATGCGCATACGGCACGAAGCACTTGGTCGCGACGCGCATGGAGGAGGAATGGGCGGTGATCTTGCTGGTCGTCTTGGTGCTGTCCGGCGGCAAACGCATGCGGCACTTGAGTCGCGACTTGGGCGACGTGATCACTTGGGAGAGATCGGGCAGGGTTGACGACGAAAATTCCTGATGGTGCCCACGGGGATGTGACACGTTAGTGGCACACCGGCCAAAAACGCGAAGCCCAGATAGCACAAAGCCCCATAAACTGGGGCTTTGTAGGGTGTTTGGTGGAACCGGGGGGATTTGAACCCCCGTCCGCCAGTACTCCGCTGTCGGTACTACATGCTTAGCCGTGTCTACTGAGTTAATCCGCAGCCGCCCGACGGGCAGGGTGCTTTGGACGAGTTGTGTAAGTTTTAGCCGCTTCGTCCACAACGTACTGCACGGCGATCCTGTTCTGTATGACAATCATTTCGGGTTTACAGGCATCCCCTGATGATTGCTGGAGCCGAAGCTACCAGGAGAGCGGGCTCGGCTGCTTACGCAGCGAGAGCGTAACCCTCGTAGTTTTCGTCATTGGCAACTATAGAAAGTTGCAACAGTGGATTTACGAGTTCTGTTACCAACTCGGCATGCACCTAGAGTTTCGTGACCGGCGTCGAATCCTAATCGGCCCCATTTTTCAGCTCTAAGCTGACGCTTTTTCAAGCGCGTGAAGCGGATTATACGACATCATCCGGGCGACGTATACCATCGCCCGGATGCTCTGGCTCACTCGCTGCCGCCACCCTTGGTGGTGTTCTGCAGGTCCTGCAGGGCTTTGGTGGTGAGGGCGATGCAATCCTTGTCGTTGCCGGCGGTTTTCGCGGCCCGCGCATCGTCGGCCTGTTCCTTGACCGATTTGACCAGGTCTTCCGATGTGGCGCCGAGGCTGGCCAGTTGATCGTCGATCTTCTGCAGGTTGGTCGTACACAGGTCGTCCGCCGCGAACACAGGGGAGGCAAGCAGTGCGGCGGTCATGAACAGTCCGGTAATCGCAGTACGATTCATGTGAATCTCCTTGGCTGGGAAGGCCTCGGGAAGATGGGGCCTGATGGGTGGACTGCCGCGTCCGCCAAGGAGTTCACAGGAATCTCATGACCGGTCAGAGGGCCCGCGGGCGGGTCACCCGGTCCACCAGGTAGACCAGTCCGTGATAGTCGATCCCGGCATGGGTCGACAGACCGATCTCGCAGGTGCGGCTGGTGGAAATCCCCTCTTCGCAGTACTGCACCGCATCCTTCAGGCTGCGCAGCGAGTGGGCGTTGAGCTCCGGTGTGGTGAAGCCCTTGTCGCCGGCGAACCCACAGCAGTGGATGCCTTCCGGGATCACCACCTGCTTGCTGCACAGGCGCGCCAGGTCGATCAGCGCCTGGCTTTCGCCCAGGTGCTGGGTGCTGCAGGTCACGTGTACGGCGATCGGTGCGTCCTGCGGGGTGAACTCCAGTTTGTCCAGCAGGTGGCTGCGGATGAAGCGCACCGGGTCGTACAGGTCGAGCCGGGTTTCGGCCAGGTCCTGGACCAGGCGCAAGGTGCACGGGCTGGTGTCGCAGTAGATCGGGTCGAGGCCGCCGCGGCTGGCATGCAGCAGGGCGCTGATCAGTTCCTGGCGTTTGTGCTCGGCCTGCTCGGCGTAGCCTTTGGAGGCGAACGGCTGGCCACAGCAGAGGCTGTCCTGGTTTTCCGGGAAGACCACTTGGTAGCCGGCCTTTTCCAGCAGGCCGCGAGTCTTGTCCAGCAGCGAGACCTGCTCGCGATCGCCCGCCGCCGGGCCCATTACCCGCGAGACGCACGCGGCCAGATAGACCACCCGTGGCCGTGCGTCGTTGGCGGCGATGCTGGCGAGCGGGTTCTTCAACGGCTGCGGCATGGCGGGCGTCCATTGCGGCAGGCGCCCGTTGCTGGCCTTGCTCAGCGACCGGCTGATCCGGCTCAGGCGCGGTGCGCCAAGCAAGCGACGCGCACCATTGGCGGCGCGCAGGGTCAGGCGCGCGCCACTCAGCGCGGTATGGAAATGCTCCGCCAGCCAGTCGGCGGCCTTGCCGTGCTGGGCGACCTGGCCGCGCAGCTTCTTCACCAGCTCGCCGGTGTTGATCCCCACCGGACAACGCTGGGCACACAGCCCGGTGGCGGCGCAGGTGTCGATGCCCTGGTACTGGTAGTCGCGCTCCAGCGCCGCGGTATCTTCGCCGGCGCGCTTGCGCGCCTGGATATCGCGCCACATGACGATGCGCTGGCGCGGGCTCAGGGTCAGTCCCTTGGACGGGCACACCGGTTCGCAGAAGCCGCACTCGATGCACTTGTCGACGATCTCGTCGGCGGCCGGCAGCGGCTTGAGGTTTTTCAGGTGGATAGCGGGATCTTCGCTGAGCACCACATCCGGGTTGAGGATGCCGTTGGGGTCGAGCAGACGCTTGAGCTTCCACATCAGCTGGTAGGCGTCCTGGCCCCATTCCAGCTCGACGAACGGCGCCATGTTGCGCCCGGTGCCGTGCTCGGCCTTCAGCGATCCGCCGAATTCCACCGCCACCAGTTGCGCGACGTCGTCCATGAAGGCCTGGTAGCGCGCCACTTCCGCGGCGCTGTTGAAGCCCTGGGTGAAGACGAAGTGCAGGTTGCCCTCCAGGGCATGGCCGAAAATGATCGCCTCGTCGTAGTGGTGCTTGTCGAACAGCTGGATCAGGCGGTTGACGCCTTCGGCCAGTTGCTCGACCGGGAATGTCACGTCTTCGATGATTACCGTAGTACCGGTCTGACGCACTGCGCCGACTGCGGGGAAGGTGTCCTTGCGAATTTTCCACAGCAGGTTGTAGACCGCCGGGTCCTCGCTGAAATCGACCTTCTGCTCCAGCGGGAAATCGGCGATGGAAGCCATGATCTGCGCCAGTTGCTCATGCAGCAGGGGCTGGCTGGCCGCGCGGGATTCGATGAGCAATGCGCAGGCGTTGTCCGACAGGCCTTTCACCCATTCCGGCATGCCCGGCTTGTTCTGCACCGACCGCAGGCTGCGTCGGTCGAGCAGCTCCACGGCGGACACCGGCTGTTGCTTGAGTACGGTCACCGCGCGGCAGCAGCTTTCCACGCTGGGGAAAACAATCAGCGCCGAGGCCTTGTGCGGGTGGTCGGGCACGGTGTCGTAGGTCACCGCGCTGATGAAGCCGAGCGTGCCCTCGGAGCCGACCAGCAGGTGCTGCAGGATATCGAGTGGCTGGTCGTAGTCCACCAGTGCATTCAGCGACAGACCTGTGGTGTTCTTCAGTCGGTACTTATGCCGGATACGCTCGGCCAGGGCAGTGTTGGCGCGGGTTTCGCGAGCGAGCCGGGCGAGTTCTTCGAGCAGGTCGGCGTGGCTGCTTTCGAAGGCGGCCACGCTGGCCGGGTCTTCGCTGTCCAGGCGCGTGCCGTCGGCGAGCACCAGGCGCAGGCCGGCGAGGGTGTGGTAGGTGTTCTGCGCGGTGCCGCAGCACATGCCGCTGGCATTGTTGGCGACGATGCCGCCGATCTTGCAGGCGTTGATCGAGGCCGGGTCGGGGCCGATCTTGCGTCCGAACGGCGCCAGCCAGGCGTTGGCCTGAGCGCCGATGACGCCGGGCTGCAGACGGATCTGCTCGCCCTGGCCGCGGATCTCGCGACCGTTCCAGTTGTCGCCGAGGACGATCAGCACCGAGTCGCTGATGGCCTGGCCGGACAGGCTGGTGCCGGCGGCGCGGAAGGTCACCGGGACGCGCTCGCGCTGGGCGAGCTGGATCAGGCCGACCACTTCGTCTTCGGATTCGACCCGTACCACCAGTTTCGGGATCAGGCGGTAGAAGCTGGCGTCGGTGCCGAAGGCCAGGGTCGAGGTGGCATCGTCGAAACGGCGCTCGCTGGGGATCAGGCGCTCGGCCTCGCGGAGGAACGCGGCGGGCAGGCTCATGCAGTCTCCTCGCGGGGTCGCGGCGTCTGTTGCGTCGCGTGCCCCGGTCAATCAGGCGGTAGGGTGTGGCGGGCGCGTTCAGGCGCCCAGTTCGCGGACCAGCGATTCACGGCTGATCTCGCTGATCGACTTGGCGCCGGTGAGCACCATGGCGACGCGCATTTCCTTCTCGAACAGCTCCAGCAGGTTCTTCACCCCGGCTTCGCCGTGGGTGGCCAGGGCGTAGAGGAAGGCGCGGCCGATCAGCACGCTGTCGGCGCCGAGGGCGATCATGCGCACCACGTCGAGGCCGCTGCGGATGCCGGAGTCGGCGAGAATCTTCAGGTCGCCCTTCACCGCGTCGGCGATTGCCGGCAGGGCGCGGGCGCTGGACAGCACGCCGTCGAGCTGGCGGCCGCCGTGGTTGGAGACGACGATGCCGTCGGCGCCGAATTTCACTGCGTCGCGGGCGTCCTCGGGGTCGAGGATGCCTTTGATGACCATCGGGCCATCCCAGAATTCACGAATCCACTCCAGGTCTTTCCAGGAAATGGACGGGTCGAAGTTGGCACCCAGCCAGCCGATGTAGTCGGCCAGGCCGGTGGGGTTGCCACGGTATTTGGAAATGTTGCCGAGGTCGTGCGGACGGCCCAGCAGGCCGACGTCCAGGGCCCATTGTGGATGGGTCATGGCTTGCCAGACACGGCGCAGCGGCGCGTTCGGGCCGCTCATGCCGGAGTGGGCGTCGCGGTAGCGGGCACCGGGTACCGGCATGTCGACGGTGAACACCAGGGTGGTGACGCCGGCGGCCTTGGCCCGCTCCAGGGCATTGCGCATGAAGCCGCGGTCTTTCAGGACGTAGAGCTGGAACCACATTGGCCGGTCGATGGCCGGTGCGACTTCCTCGATCGGGCACACCGACACCGTGGACAGGGTAAATGGAATGCCTTTCGCCGCCGCCGCGCGCGCGGCCTGCACTTCGCCGCGCCGGGCGTACATGCCGGTCAGGCCGACCGGGGCCAGGGCCACCGGCATGCTCAGGGTCTCGTTGAACAACTTCGTCTCGAGGCTGAGCTCGGACATGTTCTTCAACACACGCTGGCGCAGGGCGATCCCGGCCAGGTCTTCGACGTTGTGGCGCAGGGTGCGCTCGGCGTAGGCGCCACCGTCGGCGTAGTGGAACAGGAACGGCGGCAGCTTGCGTTGGGCCGCGGCGCGATAATCGGTGGAGGCGGAAATGATCATGGGGTCTCGCAGCGTTTGGTTGAGAGGGCGGCTGCCGGGTGCGTGGCGACGCACCCGGCCCCTGTCAATTTAGTGAACCAGCATGCCGGTCAGCCAGTAAGCCTGGATCAGGGTGATCAAGCCGACGATGGTGGCGAAGAACAGGCTGTGCTTGAGGGTGAAGCGGAACAGGTCCGATTCCTTGCCGACCAGGCCGGTGGCGGCGCAGGCCACGGCGATGGATTGTGGCGAGATCATCTTGCCGGTCACGCCGCCGCTGGTGTTGGCCGCGACCAGCAGGGTGTCGTTGACCCCGATCTGGTGTGCGGTGGTGGCCTGCAGCGAGCTGAACAGGGCGTTGGACGAGGTGTCCGAACCGGTCAGGAACACGCCCAGCCAGCCGAGGAACGGCGAGAAGAACGGGAACGCGGCGCCGGTACCGGCCAGGACCAGGGCCATGGTCGAGGACATGCCCGAATAGTTGGTGACGAAGGCGAACGCCAGGACCATGCCGATCGACAGGATTGGCCAGCGCAGTTCGTAGAAGGTCTCCTTCAAAGTGGTCAGACCAGTTTTGAGATTGATCTTCAGTACCAGCATCGAGATCAGCGCGGACAGGAAGATTGCCGTGCCGGTGGCGGAGATCGGGTCCAGCTTGAACACTGCCGGGATCGCGGTCGGGTTGGCGACGATCGGTGCGCTCTTGATCACCAGCTGGTCCAGGTGCGGGATGGCGAAGTTGAACACCCAGCTGTACATGGCGCCACCGCTGGCGAACGCGGCCTTGAACGGTTTCAGGGTCCAGAGGGTGACCAGTACGGTGAGGATCAGGAACGGCGACCAGGCCTTGAAGATTTCGCCGAAGCTGTACGGGGTCGGCTGGCTGCTACCCCGGACCACGGCGGCGCCGACGCTGGCGGTCGCGGTGGTGAAGGAGCTCTTCGGCTGCCAGACCTTGAGGAACAGGGTCAGGGAGATCAGCGAGGCCAGGGCCGAGGTGATGTCCGGCAGTTCAGGGCCGATGAAGTTCGAGGTGAAGTACTGGGTCACGGCGAAGCTCAAGCCGGCGACCAGGGCGGCAGGCCAGGTCTCTTTCACGCCTTTCAGGCCGTCCATCATGAACACCAGCCAGAACGGTACGAACAGCGACAGCAGCGGCAGCTGGCGACCGGTCATGGCGCCGATGTGGAATGCATCGATCCCCGTGACCTGGCCGGCGACGATGATCGGGATGCCCAAGGCGCCGAAGGCGACCGGTGCGGTGTTGGCGATCAGGCACAGGCCGGCGGCATACAGCGGGTTGAAGCCCAGACCGACGAGCAGGGCGGCGGTGATGGCGACAGGCGCACCGAAACCGGCCGCGCCCTCGAGGAAGGCGCCGAAGCAGAAGCCGATCAGCAGGACCTGCAGGCGCTGGTCATCGGTGATCGACAGCACCGAGCTGCGGATCACTTCGAACTGGCCGCTCTTGACCGTCAGTTTGTAGAGGAACACCGCGGCGACGATGATCCAGGCGATGGGCCACAGGCCATAGGCAAAACCGTAACCGGCGGCGGCGAAGGCCATGTCGGCAGGCATCTGGAAAGCGAAGATCGCCACCAGGATCGACAGGGCCAGGGTGATGCTGCCCGCGATGTGTCCCTTCATGCGGAACACGGCCAGCGCCAGGAAGAAGAATACGATTGGAATGACCGCCGCCAGGGCGGACAGGCCAAGACTACCAAGCGGACTATAGAGTTGTTGCCAGGTTTGCATATGGGGTGGCCCCTAATTGTTGTTGGTAAGGCGCTGGCATTGGATAATTGGTAAGACCAATTTACAATGGCGAGGCGCTAGGGTAAAAGCCTCGCCGCGGGTGTGTCAATTTGTCCCTGCAAAACTTTCGTCGAAAGGTGGTGGGGGGTTGTATCTGAGTGGTAAGGAAACTTGCCAACTGATGGGTGTGGTGACGGGCTGGATGCGCCAGAATAGGCGGCCCCGAACTGACTCGGGATTGTGGAGAGCATGTGATGGTTTTCGATCAGGTCCGCCAGCGCCGTTTGTCCGACGACATCGTCGAGCGACTGGAAGGGATGATTCTTGAGGGCACGCTGACCGCGGGCGAGCGTCTGCCGGCGGAGCGGGTACTGGCGGAGCAGTTCGGGGTTTCCCGTCCGTCGCTGCGCGAGGCGATCCAGAAACTGGTGGCCAAGGGCATGCTGGTCAGTCGCCAGGGCGGCGGCAACTACGTGGCCGAGGCGCTGGGCACGACCTTCAGCGATCCGCTGCTGCAGCTGCTGGAAAGCAACCCTGAAGCGCAGCGCGACCTGCTGGAATTCCGTCATACCCTGGAAGCGTCATGTGCCTACTACGCGGCGATGCGCGCGACGGATGTCGACCGGGAGCGACTCAAGGCGGCGTTCGATACCTTGCAGGACTGCTACACCCGAAACGACGAAGTGAGCCGGGCCGAGGAGGGCGCGGCCGATGCGCGCTTCCACCTGGCTATCGCCGAGGCCAGCCATAACGCCGTGTTGCTGCATACCATTCGTGGGCTGTTCGACCTGCTCAAGCGCAATGTGGTGACCAATATCGGCGGCATGTACAAGCAGCGCTCCGAGACGCGCGACATGCTGATCAGCCAGCACCGTGACCTGTATCTGGCGATTGTCGAAGGGCGTGCGCAGGATGCCCGCGAAGTGTCGAGCCGGCACATTCTGTATGTGCAGGAGGTGTTGGAAGAGGTGCGGCAGGAAGTGCAGCGAGTGGCGCGGGCGGAGCGGCGCAAGGGGCGGTGACAGTACTGTGCTTCGGCGTTGTGCGGCTGCTGTAGGAGCTGGCTTGCCTGCGAAAGGACCGCGCTAGCGGTCCCCGACAGTGGTTGAGGTTCGGGACCGCTAGCGCGGTCCTTTCGCAGTGGTTCGTCACACGACAAGCCAGCTCCTACGGGGAGTGCGCAGGCCTGGAGGCTGGGGTCAGTCGTCCCGCCCCTTGCTCCGCACTGCACGCTGCAGCTCGCGATCGGAATCCCGCTCGCGCTGGGTATCGCGCTTGTCGTATTCCTTCTTGCCCTTGCCCAGCGCAATCTCGCACTTGATCAGGTGCTTGCTCCAGTACATGGACAGCGCGACGCAGGTGTAACCCTTCTGCTGCACGCCCACGAACAGACGCTCCAGCTCGCGGCGATTGAGCAGCAGCTTGCGGGTGCGGGTCGGGTCGGCGATGACGTGGGTACTGGCGGTCGTCAGCGGAGTGATGTGGCTGCCCATCAGCCAGGCTTCACCGTCCTTGAGCAGCACGTAGCTGTCTACCAGGTGAGCCTTGCCGGCACGCAGGCTTTTTACTTCCCAACCGGACAGGACCAGTCCGGCCTCGAATTTGTGTTCGATGAAGTAATCGTGTCGCGCTTTCTTGTTCTGCGCGATGGTCCCTGTCGGATGTTTCTTTTGTTTGGCCATAGGGGCGGCATTATAGGCAGTCGTTGCGCCGCCGGCTACGGGGCGGTGAGCTTGAGCCATCGAGACGAATCCCGGACAATGCGCGGATTTTTCGCGCGGCCGTTGTTGTCACCCGCTATGTGGCAATCGGCCAGTTGATCGGCGCCTATTCTTTGTTCTAGTGTCGCCGCTCTGTTTTTTGCTCAGTTTTGGACATGACGCCTGGATGACTACCCATATTCAACGGTCGGCCCTGCTGCCTTATCCCGCTCAGGCACTCTACGATCTGGTCAACGATGTAAAGCGCTATCCGGAGTTCCTGCCCTGGTGCTCGGGGAGCACCGTGCTGGAGGAAAGCGAGACCCATATGCGCGCCAAGGTCGAGGTGGCCAAGGGCGGTCTCAGTCAGCATTTCGTCACGCGCAACGTGCTGGTGCCGGGGCAGTCGATCGAGATGAATCTTGAAGAAGGCCCGTTCAGCCAGTTGCATGGTCTCTGGGTGTTCAAGCCGCTGGGCGAGAAAGCCTGCAAGATCAGTCTGGACCTGTCCTTCGAGTATTCCGGTGCATTGGTGAAGGCCACCCTCGGGCCGCTGTTCAACCAGGCGGCCAACACCCTGGTCGATGCGTTCTGCCAACGGGCCAAGCAGCTCAATGGCTGAGTCGATGTGGCGGTGGGAAGTGGTTTACGCACCGCCTGAGCGGCTGTCGAGGGTGTGAGGCTGTCGGTGATCGCATCGAGCGGTATCGTCCGTTGCTGGTCGATCCGAAGGAGGCGCGCAAGCAGCGCGCCGACAAGGTGAAGCGCTTCTGCAATAAAGAGCGGCGCTGAAGTACCGGCAATAAAAAAGCCCGAACACTGTTCGGGCTTTTTTGTCCGCGGCGGATTCACTCCGTACGCAGTGGTTCCTGGACCGGGACCGGCATGACTTCGATGGTGTCGACGTCGCGCTGGATCTTCTCTTCCAGCGAGCCCGGACGTGCAGGTTTGTCTTCCTTCACCGGCTGGGTCTGTTGGTCAGGCTGGCTGACCGTGGTGCCGCTTTCGCTGCCGAGGATTTCCTGGTCGCGGCTCACGCCTGGCATGAAGTCGCCGGACAGGCTGGACAGCTGGTCGTTCTCATTGAAGAAGACGCTGATGCGCTCCTGCTGGCGCTCGCCGCCACCCGGTTGCAGGCTGTAGAGATAGTCCCAGCGATTGGTGTGGAAAGTGTCCTGGATCAGCGGATTGCCCATGATAAACCTTACTTGCCGACGGGTCATTCCGGGGCGCAATTGGTCTATCATGTCTTGCGTTACGACATTGCCCTGCTGGATGTCGATTTTGTAAACCCCGGGAAACGAGCAACCGGCGAGTGCGAGCAGTCCCACGAGGGTGAGGCTGGTTAGCAAGAGCTTGGTGTTTTGCATCGGTGGGCGACTTCCACTATCTTGGCTGGACAACGTAAACCCCGATCATACCCGTATTCAGAGAAGCTGCGAAGCAGCATCGGCGAGAAAGCTGACCATGGTTGAAAATAGCGAACTGCGCAAAGCCGGTCTCAAGGTAACCCTGCCTCGAGTCAAGATCCTACAGATGCTCGACTCCACCGAGCAGCGCCACATGAGCGCTGAAGATGTCTACAAGGCATTGATGGAAGCTGGAGAAGATGTCGGCCTGGCCACGGTCTACCGTGTACTGACCCAGTTCGAGGCGGCTGGCCTGGTCGTGCGTCACAACTTCGACGGCGGTCATGCAGTATTTGAACTGGCCGACGGCGGCCACCACGACCATATGGTCAACGTGGATTCCGGTGAGGTGATCGAGTTCTTCGATCCGGAAATCGAGAAGCGCCAGAAGGAAATCGTCGCCCAGCACGGTTACGAGCTGGTCGATCACAATCTGGTGCTGTACGTGCGCAAGAAGAAGTAATCACTTGCGCTGAAAACAAAGAAGGCGACCTCAGGGTCGCCTTCTTTGTTTTCGCTGATCAGCCCTTGCTGGTCACCACCATCTTCTTGGCGTGGGCCAGGGATTCCTTGGTCAGGTCTATGCCGCCAAGCATTCGCGCCACTTCCTCGACCCGTTCACGTTTGCCCAGGCTGGCCACGGCCGTGTGGGTCGCATCGCTGTTGCGCACCTTGTGCACGAACAGGTGGTGATGGCCTTGCGCCGCGACTTGCGGCAGGTGCGTCACGGTCAGTACCTGACCGCGCTCGCCCAAGCGGCGCAGCAATTGGCCGACGATCTCCGCAGTGGGGCCACCGATACCCACGTCGACTTCATCGAAGACCAGGGTCGGGATGCGCGACGTCTGCGCGGTGATCACCTGTATCGCCAGGCTGATGCGGGATAGCTCACCGCCCGAGGCGACTTTCGCCAGGCCTTTCAGTGGCTGACCAGGGTTGGCGCTGACCAGCAGTTCCACCTGTTCCCGTCCGTGTGGATGAAGATCCTCGCCGGTGCCGGGGCGCAGTTCGATGTAGAAGCGTCCGCCCGGCATGCCCAGGCGCTGGATCTCCTGCTCCACCGCCGCGGCGAGCTGGGTCGCTGCGGCCTGACGCAGGGCGCTGAGTTCGCTGGCCTTCTCCTGGTAATGACGGGCGTAGGCCTTGAGTTCTTCTTCCAGGCGCTCGATGGATTCGTCGTTGGCGTTCAGGCTTTCCAGTTCCTCGCCCAGTCGCTGTTGCAGCGGGATCAGCTCGCTGGGGTGGACGCGGTGTTTGCGTGCCAGGGTATACAGCGTGTCGAGGCGTTCCTCCAGTTGCTGCAGGCGCAGTGGGTCGGCGTCGAAGTTGTCGAGGAAGCGATTGAGTTCGCCCACCGCTTCCTCTACCTGGATCTGTGCGCTGGCGATCAGGTTCACCGCTTCGCCCAGGGCTCGGGGGGCGTTCTGTACCGCGGTCAGGCGGTTGAGGCTGGCGGTGAGGGCGCTGAGCACGTTGCCCGA
This sequence comes from Pseudomonas sp. zfem002, assembly GCF_032621685.1. Taxonomy (NCBI): domain Bacteria; kingdom Pseudomonadati; phylum Pseudomonadota; class Gammaproteobacteria; order Pseudomonadales; family Pseudomonadaceae; genus Pseudomonas; species Pseudomonas sp. zfem002. The sequence goes on from NZ_JAVYJH010000008.1 coordinate 160,508, forward strand.
GTCGCTCTCGCTGCAATGATCGATGACCTGGCGGCAGATGCCGAACAGCGCCTCGGCGTTGGTGAGGTTCTTGTGTTCCTGTTCCAGTTGCTCCAGTTCGTTCTCGCCGAGGCCGAGATTGTCCAGCTCTTCCAGCTGATAGCTGAGCAGTTGGTGGCGGGCGCGTTGTTCATCGCCGGAGTTGCACAGCCGGTCCAGCTCGCTGCGGGTCTGCCGCCAGCGCTGGGCGGCCAGTTGGACCTGGCGGGCCAGGTCGGTGGCGCCGGCATACTCGTCGAGAAGGCGGCGGTGGGTATCGGTCTTGAGCAGCGACTGATGCTCGTGCTGGCTGTGGATATCGATCAGCAGTTCGCCCACCGCCTTGAGATCGCCGAGGGGGCAGGGGGTGCCGTTGATATAGCCGCGGCTGCGACCTTCGGCGGTGATCACCCGGCGCAGGATGCACGGGCCCTGGTTGTCCAGGTCGCGCTCGGCGAGCCAGGCGCGGGCCTCGGGGATGTCGTCCAGGTCGAAGGTGGCGAGGATGTCCGCCTTGTCCGCGCCCGGGCGCACCACGCCACTGTCGGCACGATCGCCCAGGGTCAGGCCGAGGGCATCGAGCATGATCGACTTGCCGGCGCCGGTTTCGCCGGTGATCACGCTCATGCCGCGGGCGAGTTCGAGGTCGAGGTGTTCGACGATGGCGTAGTTGTGAATGGACAGGTGCACCAGCATGCGGGCGGCTCCCAGAGATCAGGTCTGGTTATTTATACAGTGTTTTCGAATTTTCTGACAATGCCTGCCGTTAGGTCGATTCGCTTGCCTGCGCCGGTTTTTGATCGCGGACAGTTATGTCTTTGCCACATTGATGTTCAATCGCCCTTGAAGCCGCTGTTTGCGACCCCATATAGGCCGGCAGATGCGCGAGTCGAGCTCGCCGACGACATTGAGAGGAGATATTTCATGGCTGATGAGCAGAAGCTGGACGAACAGAATCCAAACGTCGAAACCAACGCCGAAGCGGGTAGCGAGGATCTGGTCGCGCGCGTACAGCTGCTCGAAGAGCAGGTCGCTGCCGCCCAGGATCAGGCCCTGCGTACCGCCGCCGACCTGCAGAACGTGCGCCGCCGCGCCGAGCAGGATGTGGAGAAGGCCCACAAGTTCGCCCTGGAGAAGTTCGCGGGCGACCTGCTGCCGGTCATCGACAGCCTGGAACGTGGCCTGGAGCTGTCCAATCCGGACGATGAAAGCATTCGTCCGATGCGCGAAGGCATCGAGCTGACCCTGAAGATGTTCCAGGACACCCTCAAGCGCTTCAACCTCGAAGCCATCGACCCGCACGGCGAACCGTTCAATGCCGAGCAGCACCAGGCGATGGCCATGCAGGAAAGCGCCGACGTCGAGCCGAACAGCGTGCTCAAGGTGTTCCAGAAGGGTTATCAGCTCAACGGACGTCTGCTGCGCCCGGCCATGGTCGTGGTCAGCAAGTCGCCGGCTCCTGTTTCGCCTTCGATCGACGAGAAGGCTTGAAATTAGCTGGCTGACCCCCATCTAGGTGTCAAGCGTTTAAGTGCTACCGCAGTTGGCAACCACCGCTGCGGCAACCAAATCCAAAGTTTCGGGAGAGTTAACATGGGCAAAATCATCGGTATCGACCTGGGGACCACCAACTCCTGCGTCTCCATTCTGGAAAACGGCAACGTCAAGGTGATCGAGAACGCCGAAGGCGCTCGCACCACGCCGTCGATCATCGCTTACGCCAATGACGGCGAAATCCTGGTTGGCCAGTCGGCCAAGCGTCAGGCCGTCACCAACCCGCACAACACCCTGTACGCGGTAAAACGTCTGATCGGCCGTCGTTTCGAAGAAGACGTCGTGCAGAAAGACATCCAGATGGTTCCGTACAAGATCGTCAAGGCTGACAACAGCGACGCCTGGGTCGAAGTCAACGGCCAGAAAATGGCTCCGCCGCAAATCAGCGCCGAAGTCCTGAAGAAAATGAAGAAAACCGCCGAAGACTACCTCGGCGAAGCAGTGACCGAAGCGGTCATCACCGTTCCTGCGTACTTCAACGACAGCCAGCGCCAGGCGACCAAGGACGCCGGTCGTATCGCCGGTCTGGACGTCAAGCGCATCATCAACGAACCGACCGCCGCCGCGCTGGCCTACGGCATGGACAAGGCCAAGGGCGACCACACCGTGATCGTCTATGACCTGGGTGGCGGTACCTTCGACGTTTCCGTGATCGAAATCGCCGAAGTCGACGGTGAGCACCAGTTCGAAGTACTGGCCACCAACGGTGACACCTTCCTCGGTGGTGAGGACTTCGACATTCGTCTGATCGACTACCTCGTCGACGAATTCAAGAAAGAAACCGGCATGAACCTGAAGGGCGATCCCCTGGCCATGCAGCGTCTGAAAGAAGCCGCTGAAAAAGCCAAGATCGAGCTGTCCTCCAGCCAGCAGACCGACGTCAACCTGCCGTACATCACTGCCGATGCCACCGGTCCGAAGCACCTGAACGTGAAGATCTCCCGCGCCAAGCTGGAGTCGCTGGTCGAAGACCTGGTTCAGCGCACCATCGAGCCTTGCCGCATCGCCATGAAGGACGCCGGTATCGACGTCAGCAAGATCGACGACGTGATCCTGGTCGGCGGCCAGACCCGTATGCCGCTGGTACAGAAAACCGTTGCCGACTTCTTCGGCAAGGAAGCGCGCAAGGATGTCAACCCGGATGAAGCGGTCGCCATGGGTGCTGCCATCCAGGGCGCGGTCCTGGCCGGTGATGTGAAGGACGTTCTGCTGCTCGACGTCAGCCCGCTGACCCTGGGTATCGAAACCATGGGCGGCGTGATGACCGCGCTGATCGAGAAGAACACCACCATCCCGACCAAGAAGTCGCAGGTGTTCTCGACCGCCGACGACAACCAGAGCGCCGTGACCATTCACGTCCTGCAGGGTGAGCGCAAGCAAGCCGCGCAGAACAAGTCGCTGGGCAAGTTCGACCTGGCCGAGATCCCGCCAGCGCCACGTGGCGTGCCGCAGATCGAAGTGACCTTCGACATCGACGCCAACGGCATCCTGCACGTCGGCGCGAAGGACAAGGCTACCGGCAAGCAGCAGTCCATCGTGATCAAGGCCAACTCCGGTCTGTCCGAGGAAGAAATCCAGCAGATGGTCCGCGACGCTGAAGTCAACGCCGAGGAAGACCGCAAGTTCGAAGAGCTGGCCGCTGCCCGCAACCAGGGTGATGCGCTGGTCCACTCGACTCGCAAGATGGTCGCCGACGCCGGTGACAAAGTGACTGCAGACGAGAAGTCCGCCATCGAAGCTGCCGTGACCGCGCTGGAAGCGGCGGTCAAGGGCGACGACAAGGCGGCCATCGAGGCGAAGATCGAAGAGCTGTCGAAGGTCTCCGCTCCGGTTGCCCAGAAAATGTACGCCGAGCAGGCCGAGAAGCCGGAAGCGGGTGCCCAGGCACAGCAGGCTGACGACGCCAAGCACGACGACGTCGTCGACGCGGAGTTCGAAGAAGTCAAAGACAACAAGTAATTGCTGCTCGTTGTCGGCCGGTTGACTGAGGTTTGACGTTGACTGGTAGGATGTCGCCGCGCGGGGGCTTGCTCCCGCGTTGGCGTGTCTGGAATACCCGAATTTTTTCCAGCACTGGCCTCGTTGCCGGTGCTGACGGCACAGCGCGGATGCGCAGAGGTTTGCCGAACGTCCTCAAGAGTGCAGAGAACCATGGCGAAGCGTGACTATTACGAGGTTCTGGGAGTCGAGCGAGGCTCGAGCGAGGCCGACCTGAAGAAGGCCTATCGCCGTCTGGCGATGAAGCATCACCCGGACCGTAATCCCGACGACAAAGAGTCGGAAGAGAAATTCAAGGAAGCCAACGAGGCTTACGAAGTGCTCTCCGATGCGAGCAAGCGCGCGGCCTATGACCAGTACGGTCACGCCGGCGTCGACCCGAGCATGGGTGGTGGCGGTGCCGGTTTCGGTGGCGCCAATTTCTCCGATATCTTCGGCGATGTCTTCAGTGACTTCTTCGGTGGCGGTCGTGGCGGCTCCCGCGGCGGCGCCCAGCGCGGCAGCGACCTGCGCTACACCCTGGAACTGAACCTGGAAGAAGCGGTGCGTGGCACCACGGTCAACATCCGTGTGCCGACGCTAGTCAACTGCAAGCCGTGCGATGGTTCGGGGGCGAAGAAAGGCTCGTCGCCGTCGACCTGCCCGACCTGCGGCGGCATCGGTCAGGTGCGCATGCAGCAAGGCTTCTTCTCGGTGCAGCAGACCTGCCCGCGTTGCCAGGGGCAGGGCAAGATCATCACCGATCCATGCGACTCCTGCCATGGCGAAGGGCGCATCGAAGAGTACAAGACCCTGTCGGTCAAGGTGCCGGCTGGCGTCGATACCGGCGACCGCATCCGCCTTTCCGGCGAGGGCGAGGCTGGCACCCAGGGTGGCCCGACGGGCGATCTGTACGTGGTGATCAATGTGCGCGAGCACCCGATCTTCCAGCGCGACGGCAAGCACCTGTTCTGTGAAGTGCCGATCAGCTACACCGACGCGGCCCTGGGTGGCGAGCTTGAAGTGCCGACGCTCGACGGTCGGGTCAAGCTGAAGATTCCGGAAGGCACCCAGACCGGCAAGCAGTTCCGCCTGCGCGGCAAGGGCGTCGCTCCGGTGCGCGGTGGTGGTGCTGGCGACCTGATGTGCCGCGTTGCGGTGGAGACGCCGGTCAATCTGAGTCGTCGCCAGCGTGAGCTGCTGGAAGAGCTGCGTGCTTCCCTGGAAGGCGACAGTTCCCATTCACCCAAGGCCAGTGGCTGGTTCGAGGGTGTGAAACGCTTCTTCGGCGATCTGTAAAAGGAACGGGACATGCGACGTATTGCGGTAATGGGCGCGGCAGGGCGCATGGGCAAGACCCTGATCGAGGCGATCCAGCAGGCGCCAGGCGCAGGCCTGACGGCGGCGGTGGACCGTCCCGACAGCACGCTGGTCGGTGCCGATGCGGGCGAGCTGGCTGCGCTGGGGCGGATCGGTGTGCCGATCTCGGACGACCTGGCCAAGGTGGGCGAAGAGTTCGATGTGCTGATCGACTTCACTCACCCGTCGGTGACCCTGAAGAACCTGGCGTTCTGCCGCAAGGCGGGCAAGGCCATGGTCATCGGCACCACCGGTTTCTCGCCTGAAGAGAAGCAACTGCTGGTGGAGGCTGGCAAGGAGATTCCGATCGTCTTCGCCGCCAACTTCAGCGTCGGCGTCAACCTTTGCCTGAAGCTGCTGGACACCGCGGCGCGCGTGCTGGCCGACGAGGTGGACATCGAGATCATCGAAGCCCATCACCGGCACAAGGTCGATGCGCCGTCCGGTACCGCGCTGCGCATGGGTGAAGTAGTGGCGTCGGCGCTGGGTCGCGATCTGCGCGAAGTCGCCGTGTATGGTCGCGAAGGCCAGACCGGCGCCCGCGATCGTCAGACCATCGGTTTCGCCACCGTCCGGGCCGGCGATGTGGTCGGTGATCACACCGTGCTGTTCGCCGCCGAAGGCGAGCGGGTCGAGATCACCCACAAGGCTTCCAGTCGCATGACCTTCGCCAAGGGTGCGGTACGCGCAGCCATGTGGCTCGACGGCCGTGAAGCCGGCCTGTACGACATGCAGGACGTGCTCGAGCTGCATTGATCCACACGCCAAAGGGGCTGCTCGTCGTGAGCGGCCCCTTTGGCAATCCCCGCCTCACGATGCGCCCTGTCGCATTCCTGCGTCTTTCAGACACTTCAGTGGTAGACCAAAAAAGCGTTTTTCTGTAAGCTACAGCTTTAGTGTGTCCACTAAAAGCGCGCAGATAATTCGACGAAGAAAGCGGGGTGACGTGTCTATACGTCATTCCGCTTTTTTGCAACCTGCGATCGCCCCTTCAGGCTTGATTTACGGGAGGTCTTCTTGACTAAGCCAGCCATACTCGCCCTTGCCGATGGCAGCATTTTTCGCGGTGAAGCCATTGGAGCCGACGGTCAGACCGTTGGTGAGGTGGTGTTCAACACCGCAATGACCGGCTATCAGGAAATCCTGACTGACCCTTCGTACTCGCAACAGATCGTCACCCTGACTTACCCACACATCGGCAACACCGGCACCACCGCGGAAGACGCCGAATCCGACCGCGTCTGGTCGGCCGGCCTGGTCATCCGCGACCTGCCGCTGATCGCCAGCAACTGGCGCAACACCCTGTCCCTGAGCGACTACCTGAAAGCCAACAACGTGGTGGCGATCGCCGGTATCGACACTCGCCGCCTGACCCGCATCCTGCGTGAGAAAGGCGCGCAGAACGGCTGCATCCTCGCTGGTGACGACATCAGCGAAGAAGCCGCCATCGCCGCTGCCCGTGGTTTCCCGGGCCTGAAGGGCATGGACCTGGCCAAGGTGGTCAGCACCAAGGCGTCCTACGAGTGGCGCTCCAGCGTCTGGGAACTGAAGACCGACAGCCATCCGACCATCGAAGCCGCCGACCTGCCGTACCACGTCGTCGCCTACGACTACGGCGTCAAGCTGAACATCCTGCGCATGCTGGTCGCTCGCGGCTGCCGCCTGACCGTAGTGCCGGCGCAGACGCCGGCCAGCGAAGTCCTCGCCCTCAATCCTGATGGCGTGTTCCTGTCCAACGGCCCTGGCGATCCGGAGCCTTGCGACTACGCGATCCAGGCGATCAAGGAGATCCTCGAGACCGAAGTCCCGGTCTTCGGCATCTGCCTCGGTCACCAACTGCTGGCCCTGGCCTCCGGCGCCAAGACCGTGAAGATGGGTCACGGTCACCACGGTGCCAACCACCCGGTCCAGGACCTGGACACCGGCGTGGTGATGATCACCAGCCAGAACCACGGCTTTGCGGTCGACGAAGCGACCCTGCCGAGCAACGTCCGCGCCATCCACAAGTCGCTGTTCGACGGTACCCTGCAGGGCATCGAGCGTACCGACAAGAGCGCGTTCAGCTTCCAGGGCCACCCTGAAGCCAGCCCTGGCCCGACCGACGTCGCGCCACTGTTCGATCGTTTCATCGATGCCATGGCCAAGCGCCGCTAAGCATCCCTGCGAGAAGGCCCTGAGCCGGCACGGTCCGGTTCAGGCGCGCCTGACCAAGATTGTTCAAGACGGCTTGCCGACTGACCTGCGGATTTGAGTGACAACCATGCCAAAACGTACAGACATTAAAAGCATCCTGATTCTCGGCGCCGGCCCGATCGTGATCGGCCAGGCCTGCGAATTCGACTACTCCGGCGCCCAGGCCTGCAAGGCCCTGCGCGAGGAAGGTTTCCGCGTCATCCTGGTGAACTCCAACCCGGCCACCATCATGACCGACCCGGCCATGGCCGACGCCACCTACATCGAGCCGATCAAGTGGCAGTCGGTGGCCAAGATCATCGAGAAAGAGCGTCCTGACGCGCTGCTGCCGACCATGGGTGGCCAGACCGCGCTGAACTGCGCCCTGGACCTGGAGCGCGAAGGCGTCCTGGAAAAGTTCGGTGTGGAAATGATCGGTGCCAATGCCGACACCATCGACAAGGCCGAAGATCGCTCGCGCTTCGACAAGGCAATGAAGGCCATCGGCCTGGAGTGCCCGCGCTCCGGTATCGCCCACAGCATGGAAGAGGCCAATGCGGTCCTCGAGAAGCTGGGCTTCCCGTGCATCATCCGTCCGTCCTTCACCATGGGCGGCACCGGCGGCGGTATCGCCTACAACCGTGAAGAGTTCGAAGAAATCTGCGCCCGCGGTCTGGACCTGTCGCCGACCAAGGAACTGCTGATCGACGAATCGCTGATCGGCTGGAAAGAGTACGAGATGGAGGTGGTCCGCGACAAAAAGGACAACTGCATCATCGTCTGCTCCATCGAGAACTTCGACCCGATGGGCGTGCACACCGGTGACTCGATCACCGTCGCACCGGCACAGACCCTGACCGACAAGGAATACCAGATCATGCGCAACGCCTCCCTGGCGGTGCTGCGCGAGATCGGCGTCGAGACCGGCGGTTCCAACGTCCAGTTCGGTATCTGCCCGGACACTGGCCGCATGGTCGTGATCGAGATGAACCCGCGTGTATCGCGTTCGTCCGCCCTGGCTTCGAAGGCCACCGGCTTCCCGATCGCCAAGATCGCCGCCAAGCTGGCGGTCGGCTACACCCTCGACGAACTGCAGAACGACATCACCGGCGGCCGTACCCCGGCGTCCTTCGAGCCATCGATCGACTACGTCGTCACCAAGCTGCCGCGCTTCGCCTTCGAGAAATTCCCGAAAGCCGACGCCCGCCTGACCACCCAGATGAAATCCGTGGGTGAAGTCATGGCCATCGGCCGTACCTTCCAGGAATCCCTGCAGAAAGCCCTGCGCGGCCTGGAAGTCGGTGTTTGCGGCCTGGACCCGAAAGTCGACCTGGCCAATCCGGAAACCCCGAGCATCCTCAAGCGCGAACTGACCGTGCCGGGTGCCGAGCGTATCTGGTACGTCGCCGACGCCTTCCGTGCCGGCATGACCCGTGACGAAATCTTCGCCCTGACCAGCATCGACCACTGGTTCCTGATCCAGATCGAAGACCTGGTCAAGGACGAGGAGAAGGTCAAGACCCTGGGCCTGGCTGCCATCGACAAGCCGCTGATGCTGAACCTGAAGCGCAAGGGCTTCTCCGACCAGCGTCTGGCCAAGCTGCTGGGTATCACCGACAAGAACCTGCGTCGCCACCGCCACAAGCTGGAAGTGTTCCCGGTCTACAAGCGCGTCGACACCTGCGCCGCCGAGTTCGCCACCGACACCGCCTACCTGTACTCGACCTACGAGGAAGAGTGCGAAGCCAACCCGTCGGACCGTGAAAAGATCATGATCCTGGGTGGCGGTCCGAACCGTATCGGCCAGGGCATCGAGTTCGACTACTGCTGCGTGCACGCGGCGCTGGCCCTGCGTGAAGACGGTTACGAGACCATCATGGTCAACTGCAACCCGGAAACCGTCTCCACCGACTACGACACCTCCGACCGCCTGTACTTCGAGCCGCTGACCCTGGAAGACGTGCTGGAAGTGGTGCGGGTCGAGAAGCCGAAGGGCGTCATCGTCCACTACGGCGGCCAGACTCCGCTGAAACTGGCCCGCGCCCTGGAAGAAGCCGGCGTACCGATCATCGGTACCAGCCCTGACGCCATCGACCGCGCCGAAGACCGTGAGCGCTTCCAGCAGATGGTCCAGCGCCTGAACCTGCTGCAGCCGCCAAACGCTACCGTGCGCAGCGAAGACGAAGCCATTCGTGCCGCTGGCACTATCGGCTATCCGCTGGTGGTTCGCCCGTCCTACGTGTTGGGTGGCCGCGCCATGGAAATCGTCTACGAGCTGGACGAGCTGAAGCGCTACCTGCGCGAAGCGGTACAGGTGTCCAACGACAGCCCTGTGCTGCTCGACCACTTCCTCAACTGCGCCATCGAGATGGACGTGGATGCGGTCTGCGACGGCACCGACGTAGTCATCGGCGCGATCATGCAGCACATCGAGCAGGCTGGCGTTCACTCCGGTGACTCCGCGTGCTCGCTGCCTCCGTACTCCCTGCCTGCCCATGTGCAGGACGAAGTCCGCGAGCAGGTCAAGAAGATGGCCCTGGAACTGGGCGTCGTCGGCCTGATGAACGTGCAGCTGGCGCTGCAGGGCGACAAGATCTACGTGATCGAAGTCAACCCGCGCGCCTCGCGTACCGTGCCGTTCGTGTCGAAGTGCATCGGCACCTCGCTGGCGATGATCGCCGCGCGCGTGATGGCGGGCAAAACCCTCAAGGAACTGGGCTTCACCAAGGAAATCATTCCGAACTTCTACAGCGTCAAGGAAGCGGTGTTCCCGTTCGCCAAGTTCCCGGGGGTTGACCCGATCCTCGGCCCTGAGATGAAATCCACCGGCGAAGTCATGGGCGTCGGCGACAGCTTCGGTGAAGCCTTCGCCAAGGCCCAGATGGGCGCCAGCGAGCGCCTGCCGACTGGCGGCACCGCGTTCATCAGCGTGCGCGACGACGACAAGCCGCAAGTGGCTGGCGTTGCCCGCGACCTGATTGCCCTGGGCTTCGAAGTGGTCGCAACCGCCGGTACCGCGAAGATCATCGAAGCGGCTGGCCTGAAAGTGCGTCGCGTGAACAAGGTGACCGAAGGTCGTCCGCACGTGGTCGACATGATCAAGAACGACGAAGTGTCGCTGATCATCAACACCACCGAAGGCCGTCAGTCGATTGCCGACTCCTACTCGATTCGCCGCAATGCGTTGCAGCACAAGATCTACTGCACCACCACCATTGCGGCCGGTGAAGCTATCTGCGAAGCGCTGAAGTTCGGTCCGGAAAAGACCGTTCGCCGCTTGCAGGATCTGCATGCAGGACTCAAAGCATGAGCATTACCAAATACCCGATGACCGTCCAGGGCGCGCGCGCCCTGGAAGAAGAACTGACCTTCCTCAGCAAGACCGAGCGCCCGCGCCTGAGCCAGGCGATCGGTGAGGCTCGCGAACTGGGCGATCTCAAGGAAAATGCCGAGTACCACGCCGCTCGCGAAGAGCAGGGCATGGTCGAGGCGCGGATCCGCGATATCGAAGGCCGTCTGCAGAACTCGGTGGTGATCGATGTCACCACCATCGCCCACACCGGCAAAGTGATCTTCGGCACCACCGTCGAGCTCGAAAATACCGAAACCGGCGATCAGGTGACCTACCAGATCGTTGGTGAGGACGAGGCCGATATCAAGCAGGGCAAGCTCTCGGCGAGCGCGCCGATTGCCCGCGCCATCATCGGCAAGGAAGAAGGTGATGTGGTCGTGGTGAAGACCCCGAGCGGCACGGTCGAGTACGAGATTGTCGAAGTCAAGCACGTCTGACGCCGGCCTTCGCGCGCATTCCCTCGAAGCCATCCTCTGGCAACTGGCCCAGGTTTTCTGGGTCGGTGGCCTGTGGGTGTTTCATGTCGGCCTGGTGCCGGCACTGAAGGTCAGCGGCCTGGCGCCCTTGCTGGTGCAGGACATTTCCGCGCAGATCGATCGCTGGTTGATCGGTGTGGCAGCAGTGGGCCTGATCACCCAGTTGGGCGTCCTGGCGCGGCTGCGTGGGGTGTCCGCCTGGTGGCGGATGTTCAGCGGGCAACTGCTGTTGATCGGCTTCGCCGCGTGCGTCGGTTACTACACCTTGCGTTACGGCGTTTCCGCGGGGGAGCGCTGGCAGGTTTTCTGCTTCGTCGTGCTGGGGCTAAGCGGCATCGTGCTGGTGGCCCAGCCCGTCCCGGCCAGGGCGCGCAAGCCGCGCCGCTGACCGGAGCCACCCTTACTTGTAGCGGTGGATGTTGGACAGCTGCTTGTTCGGCTGCGGGTTGCGGCGGTACAGCAGGACCATCTTGCCGATGATCTGCACCTGCTCGGCACGACCGACCTTGCTCAGTTCGTCCATCACAGCCCGGCGTTCCTCCCGGTCTTCGAGCTTGACCTGCACCTTGATCAGTTCATGATCTACCAAGGCGCGTTCCAGTTCGGCGAGGACACCTTCGCTCAAGCCATTGCCCGCCACGATCAGGACCGGTTTCAGGTCGTGACCAATGGATTTGAACTGTTTCTTCTGCTCGTTATTGAGCGGCATAATCTGACCCTTTCGTCTGGATTCTGTAAAAATGGCGGCCATTTTACCCGAGGGCCCGTGGCTCCGCCCAGTCAATCACGACGCTTAATCATCGAGGTGCCCAGTGGCGCAGCGTTCCAAGAGCAGCCATAACTGGCTGAGAGAGCATTTCAACGATCCTTTCGTCAAACAGGCACAAAAGGATGGCTACCGCTCGCGCGCGAGCTACAAGCTGCTGGAGATTCAGGAAAAGGATCGTCTGATCCGCCCGGGCATGAGCGTTATCGATCTCGGTGCCGCCCCGGGTGGCTGGTCGCAGGTGACCAGTCGTCTGATCGGTGGCCAGGGCCGCCTGATCGCGTCCGACATCCTGGAGATGGACAGCATTCCCGACGTGACCTTCATCCAAGGCGATTTCACCCAGGACGAAGTGCTCGCGCAGATTCTCGCAGCCGTAGGTAATTCGCAGGTAGACCTTGTGATTTCCGATATGGCCCCCAACATGAGTGGTACGCCCGCCGTGGATATGCCCCGGGCAATGTTTCTCTGCGAGCTGGCGCTCGATCTGGCCAGTCGGGTGTTGCGCCCGGGTGGTGATTTCCTGATCAAGATCTTCCAAGGTGAAGGTTTTGACGTGTATCTGAAGGACGTTCGTCAGAAATTCGACAAAGTGCAGATGCGCAAGCCGTCCTCTTCGCGGGATCGCTCCCGGGAACAGTACCTGTTGGCCAGGGGATATCGCGGCGAATAAGGCAGTGGCGCGGCGGCTCTCAAGGCCACCGATAGTATTTTCCAATCAGCGCTCCTGTCTGATCTGGATGAACATCGTGTAGTCTAGATTCACAAAGGGTTACAGACGGTGCCAACAGCCGTTGTAGGTAATGTAGTAAGTTAAGCCGCTGATTATCATGCGAGGCACGGTTGCGCCTAAACCTGCTTCAGAGGGTAGCGAATTGAACGATATGGCAAAGAATTTGATCCTGTGGTTGATCATCGCGGCCGTCCTGGTGACGGTGATGAACAACTTCTCCAGCCCGAATGAGCCGCAGACCCTCAACTATTCCGACTTCATTCAGCAAGTCAAGGATGGCAAGGTCGAGCGCGTCGCGGTCGACGGCTACGTCATTACCGGCAAGCGCAGCGATGGCGACACCTTCAAGACCATCCGTCCGGCGATACAGGACAACGGCCTGATCGGTGATCTGGTCGACAATCACGTCGTGATCGAAGGCAAACAGCCCGAGCAGCAGAGCATCTGGACACAGCTGCTGGTGGCCAGCTTCCCGATCCTGGTGATCATCGCCGTATTCATGTTCTTCATGCGCCAGATGCAGGGCGGTGCCGGCGGCAAGGGCGGCCCGATGAGCTTCGGCAAGAGCAAGGCGCGCCTGTTGTCGGAAGACCAGGTCAAGACCACGCTGGCCGATGTGGCCGGCTGCGACGAGGCCAAGGAAGAAGTTGGCGAGCTGGTCGAGTTCCTGCGTGACCCGGGCAAGTTCCAGCGCCTGGGCGGACGCATCCCGCGCGGTGTGCTGATGGTCGGTCCGCCCGGTACCGGCAAGACCCTGCTGGCCAAGGCCATCGCCGGTGAAGCCAAGGTGCCGTTCTTCACCATTTCCGGTTCCGACTTCGTGGAAATGTTCGTGGGTGTCGGTGCCAGCCGTGTCCGTGACATGTTCGAGCAAGCCAAGAAACACGCTCCCTGCATCATCTTCATCGACGAGATCGACGCCGTCGGCCGCCACCGTGGCGCCGGCATGGGCGGTGGTCACGACGAGCGCGAGCAGACCCTCAACCAGTTGCTGGTGGAGATGGACGGCTTCGAAATGAACGATGGCATCATTGTCATCGCGGCGACCAACCGTCCGGACGTGCTCGACCCTGCGCTGCTGCGTCCCGGCCGTTTCGACCGTCAGGTGGTGGTCGGCCTGCCGGACATTCGCGGTCGCGAACAGATTCTCAAGGTCCACATGCGCAAGGTGCCGGTCGGCGAGAACGTCAACCCGGCGGTCATTGCCCGTGGCACTCCTGGCTTCTCCGGTGCGGACCTGGCCAACCTGGTCAACGAGGCATCCCTCTTCGCGGCACGTGGTGGCAAGCGTGTGGTCGAGATGAAGGAGTTCGAACTGGCCAAGGACAAGATCATGATGGGCGCCGAGCGCAAGACCATGGTCATGTCGGAGAAAGAGAAACAGAACACCGCATACCACGAGGCGGGTCACGCCATCGTTGGTCGCGTGGTTCCAGAGCATGACCCGGTGTACAAGGTGTCGATCATCCCGCGTGGTCGTGCGCTGGGTGTGACCATGTTCCTGCCGGAAGAAGATCGCTACAGCCTGTCCAAGCGTGCCTTGATCAGCCAGATCTGCTCGCTGTATGGCGGCCGTATCGCCGAAGAGATGACCCTGGGCTTCGATGGCGTGACCACCGGTGCCTCCAACGACATCATGCGTGCCAGCCAGATCGCGCGGAACATGGTGACCAAGTGGGGCCTCTCGGAAAAGCTCGGCCCGTTGATGTACGCAGAGGAAGAGGGTGAGGTGTTCCTGGGGCGTGGCTCCGGTTCGCAGCACACCAATGTGTCCGGCGAGACGGCCAAGCTGATCGACTCCGAAGTGCGCAGCATCATCGACCAGTGCTATGCCACCGCCAAGCAGATCCTCACGGACAACCGTGACAAGCTCGATGCCATGGCCGATGCGCTGATGAAGTACGAGACCATTGACGCCGAGCAGATCGACGACATCATGGCAGGCCGTACTCCGCGTGAGCCGCGTGACTGGGATAACGATTCCGGTACCTCGGGCACCACTGCGTCCCAGGGTGACCGCCCTGAATCCCCGATCGGTGGTCCGGCTGCGCAACACTAAGGGCTGACATGACCTCACAGCAATACCCAACCCGGTTGCCTTGCGGCAACCGGGTTCTTGACCTTTCGCGTACCCATGTCATGGGTATCCTCAACATCACCCCGGATTCCTTCTCCGATGGCGGTCGTTTCACCCAGCGTGATTCTGCCCTGCGCCATGCCGAGCAGATGGTCGCGGCGGGCGCGACGCTGATCGATGTCGGTGGCGAGTCGACCCGGCCTGGTGCCCGTGTCGTCACCGCGCTGGAAGAGCTGGAGCGTGTCGCACCCATCGTCGAGGCGCTGAATCGCGAGCTGGACGTGGTCATCTCGGTGGATACCTCGACCCCGGCAGTGATTCGCGAGTCCGCGCGCCTGGGGGCGGGGCTGATCAACGACGTCCGTTCCCTGTCGCGCGATGGCGCGCTGGATGCCGCGGCGGCGACCGGTCTGCCGGTGTGCCTGATGCACATGCGTGGCGAGCCCGGCAACATGCAGGATGACCCGCATTACGAGGATGTTGCCCGCGAGGTCGGCGATTATCTTGAAGAGCGTATGGCTGCCTGCGCGGCGGTCGGTATCGAGGCTGAGCGCATAATTCTTGATCCAGGTTTCGGTTTTGCCAAAACCCTGGAGCATAATCTCAGCCTGTTCAAACACATGGACAGCTTGCAGCGCCTGGGGCGCCCACTGCTGGTGGGCGTTTCGCGCAAGAGCATGATCGGCCTGACTCTCAATCGGGCTGTAAACGAGCGGTTGTACGGCAGCCTGGCGCTGGCTGCTCTGGCAATGACCAAGGGGGCGAGCATTCTTCGCGTCCATGATGTCGCTGAAACCGTTGACGTCGTACGGATGATTGCCGCGGTACAAACCGCCGAATAAAGAGTGACGGAGCATTTATGAGCAGAAAATATTTTGGTACCGACGGCATTCGTGGCCGTGTCGGGGAATACCCGATCACGCCGGATTTCATGCTCAAGCTTGGCTGGGCCGCGGGTATGGCCTTCCGCAAGCAGGGGCACTGCCGTGTATTGGTAGGCAAGGACACCCGGATTTCCGGGTACATGTTCGAATCGGCGCTGGAAGCGGGGCTTTCCGCCGCGGGTGCCGATGTACTGCTGCTCGGGCCGATGCCGACGCCGGCCATCGCCTACCTGACGCGCACCTTCCATGCCGAAGCCGGCATCGTGATCAGTGCCTCGCACAACCCGCATGATGACAACGGCATCAAGTTCTTTTCCGGCCAGGGCACCAAGCTGCCTGACGAGGTAGAACTGATGATCGAGGAATTGCTCGATCAGCCGATGACCGTGGTCGAGTCGAGCCAATTGGGCAAGGTGTCGCGGATCAACGACGCGGCGGGCCGCTACATCGAATTCTGCAAGAGCAGTGTGCCGAGCAGCACCGATTTCTCCGGCCTGAAACTGGCGATCGACTGCGCCCACGGCGCGACCTACAAGGTGGCGCCGAGCGTATTCCGTGAGCTGGGTGCCGATGTCACGGTCCTGTCGGCTCAGCCCGATGGTCTGAACATCAACGAAAACTGTGGCTCGACGCACATCGAGTCGCTGCAGGCGGCGGTGCTGGTCGGGCATGCCGACCTGGGTATCGCCTTCGATGGTGATGGCGACCGCGTGCTGATGGTCGATCATACCGGCGCCATCGTCGACGGCGACGAGCTGCTGTTCATCATCGCCCGCGACCTGCACGAGCGCGGCAAGCTCCAGGGTGGCGTGGTCGGGACCCTGATGAGCAACCTTGGCCTGGAACTGGCGCTGAAGGATCTGGACATTCCGTTCGTGCGCGCCAAGGTCGGTGATCGTTACGTCATGGCCGAGCTCCTGGAGCGCGAATGGGTCGTCGGCGGCGAGAACTCCGGGCATGTGGTGTGCTGCAACCACACCACCACGGGGGATGCGATCATCGCCGCGCTGCAGGTGCTGATGGCCCTCAAGCGTCGTGGCGAGACCCTTGCCCAAGCGCGTCAGGCCGTGCGCAAGTGCCCGCAGGTGTTGATCAACGTGCGCTTCGGTGCGAGCAAGGTCGATCCGCTGGTGCACCCGGCGGTCAAGGAGGCCTGTGAGCGCGTCACCGAGGAAATGGCGGGGCGTGGCCGGGTCTTGCTGCGCAAGTCCGGAACAGAGCCGTTGGTGCGTGTCATGGTCGAGGGCGACGACGAAACTCAGGTCCGCGGGCATGCCGAAGCCCTGGCAAAACTGGTAAGTGAAGTTTGCGTCTGATTTGCGCTTGCCAGTAGTGATCGGGTTGGGTAACATCTGCGCCCACTTTGACCGACGAGGTACAGCATGCGTCGCCCTATGGTAGCTGGTAACTGGAAAATGCACGGTACCCGCGCCAGCGTCGCTGAGCTGATCAAGGGCCTGAGTGATCAGGCTCTGCCAAGCGGTGTTGATGTCGCGGTGTTTCCGCCCAGCCTGTTCATCACCCAGGTGATCGAAGGGCTTGAAGGCAAGTCGATTGCCACAGGTGCGCAGAACTCTGCGGTGGAGCCCCAGCAAGGGGCTCTGACCGGAGAAGTGGCACCGAGTCAGTTGGTCGACGCCGGTTGCGAACTGGTGTTGATCGGGCATTCGGAGCGACGTCAGATTCTGGGCGAGCAGGACTCGACCCTGATTCTAAAGTTCGCCGCGGCCCAGGCTTGTGGTCTGAAGCCAGTGTTCTGTGTAGGGGAAACCCTGGAAGAACGCGAGGCGGGCAAAACGCTCGAAGTAGTAGGGCGTCAGCTGGACAGCATCATCGGCCAGTTGGGTATCAAGGCATTTGCCGACGCGATTATCGCTTATGAGCCTGTATGGGCCATTGGCACCGGCCTCACGGCCACGCCGCAACAAGCGCAGGATGTGCATAAAGCCATTCGCGAGCAGTTGGCGGCACAGGATGCAGAAGTTGCGCAGAATACGCGCCTTCTATACGGCGGCAGCGTGAAGGCGGCCAATGCGGCTGAGCTGTTCGGCATGCCGGATATCGATGGGGGGCTCATTGGTGGAGCGTCCCTGAACGCAGACGAATTCGGTGCAATTTGTCGCGCCGCAGGAAACTGAAAAATGCTGGAAACAGTTATTGTCGTTCTTCATCTGTTGGGCGCACTGGGTTTGGTAGTGCTGGTTCTGCTGCAACAGGGTAAAGGTGCGGAAGCAGGTGCATCTTTCGGCGCAGGTGCTTCAAATACTGTGTTCGGAAGCCAAGGTTCCGCTACCTTTTTGAGTAAAGTTACTGCTATACTAGCTGCCTCTTTCTTCTTAACTGCTCTTGGGTTAGGATACTTTGCTAAGGAGAAAGCTCACGAGCTGACTCAAGTAGGGTTGCCAGATCCAGCGGTACTGGAAGTGAAGCAGAACAAACCGGCAACAGATGATGTACCGGTGCTCCAGGAGCAAAAGAACGAAGCCGGCAACAGTGGTGACGTTCCTCAGGTTCCAGAGCAGAAGTAACGGGTTTCAAAGTAGTATTGCCGAGGTGGTGGAATTGGTAGACACGCAACCTTGAGGTGGTTGTGCCCATAGGGTGTAGGGGTTCGAGTCCCCTTCTCGGTACCATTTGAAGCATGAGAGCCCGCAATCGCGGGCTTTCTTGCAGGTGGAGGTTGATTGACCCTCCAGAGGGTTCGGTCGTATACTTTCGCCCCAGCTTTGTCGCGGGGTGGAGCAGTCTGGTAGCTCGTCGGGCTCATAACCCGAAGGTCGTTGGTTCAAATCCAGCCCCCGCAACCAGTTTTAGCGTAGCCCCTTTTCAGGGGCTTTTTGTTAGCTAAACAGTTCTCAGCGCCGATATTCAGCGGCGTATTTCATGGATGGGCGCTTGCCCATTTTTTATTTGCACAGCATGCACGAGGGGGTTCAGGTGTCGAGCAAGCTAGAACAGTTGCAGGCCTTGCTGGCCCCGGTAGTCGAAGCGCTTGGCTATCAATGCTGGGGGATCGAGTTCATCTCTCAGGGCAAGCATTCGGTACTGCGTATCTATATCGACAAAGAGGACGGCATTCTGGTGGACGATTGCGAAATCGTCAGTCGCCAGGTCAGCGGTATTCTGGATGTTGAAGATCCCATCAGCACCGAATACACCCTTGAAGTCTCCTCTCCTGGCATGGATCGCCCGCTGTTCACCCTTGAACAGTTCGCTTCGCATGCCGGTGAACAAGTGAAGATCAAGCTGCGTACGCCCTTCGAAGGTCGTCGTAACTTTCAAGGCCTGATCCGTGGTGTGGAGGAACAGGATGTGGTGGTCCAGGTGGACAATCACGAGTTCCTGTTGCCGATCGACTCGATCGACAAGGCCAACATTATTCCCAGTTTTGACTGAGACATGCCGGAGCCGCGGTTGACGCGGTTCCAATGGCTTGCGAAAGGCGAGGCGTACGATGAGCAAAGAAGTACTGCTGGTTGTTGAGTCGGTATCCAATGAAAAGGGCGTACCGGCTGGCGTGATTTTCGAAGCGCTGGAAGTGGCCCTGGCCACTGCAACCAAGAAACGTTTTGAAGACGAAGTGGACCTGCGTGTGGAAATCAACCGCCACACCGGTAACTACGAAACTTTCCGTCGCTGGACCGTGGTCGAAGACGAAGATCTGGACGATCCGGCGATCGAGCTGGCGGTAGACCAGGCCCAGGCCAAGAAGCCGGGCGCGGTCGCTGGCGAGATCATCGAGGAGAAGATCGAGTCCATCGAGTTCGGCCGCATCGCCGCGCAGACCGCCAAGCAGGTCATCGTGCAGAAGGTTCGCGAAGCCGAGCGCGCCCAGGTGGTCGATGCCTACCGCGAGCGTCTGGGCGAGATCATCTCCGGCACCGTGAAGAAGGTCACTCGTGACAATGTCATCGTCGACCTGGGCAACAACGCCGAAGCGCTGCTGGCTCGTGAAGACATCATTTCCCGCGAAACTTTCCGCGTCGGCGTGCGTGTTCGTGCGCTGCTCAAGGAAATCCGCACCGAAAACCGCGGTCCTCAGCTGATCCTGTCGCGTACCGCGCCGCAGATGCTGATCGAACTGTTCCGCATCGAAGTGCCGGAAATCGCCGAAGGTCTCATCGAAGTGATGGCCGCGTCCCGTGATCCGGGTTCGCGCGCCAAGATCGCCGTGCGTTCCAAGGACAAGCGTATCGACCCGCAAGGCGCCTGCATCGGCATGCGCGGTTCGCGCGTCCAGGCCGTGTCCGGGGAGCTGGGTGGCGAGCGCGTCGACATCGTGCTGTGGGACGACAACCCGGCACAGTTCGTCATCAACGCCATGTCGCCCGCCGAAGTGGCGGCGATCATCGTTGACGAAGACGCCCACGCGATGGATATCGCCGTGGCTGCCGACAACCTGGCCCAGGCCATCGGCCGTGGTGGTCAGAACGTGCGCCTGGCGAGCCAGCTCACTGGCTGGACCCTGAACGTCATGACCGAGTCGGACATCCAGGCCAAGCAACAAGCAGAGACTGGCGACATCCTGCGCAACTTCATCGAAGAGCTGGAAGTCGACGAAGAACTGGCCCAGGTGCTGGTCGACGAGGGCTTCACCAGCCTCGAAGAAATTGCCTACGTACCGCTGGAAGAAATGCTCAACATCGATGGCTTCGACGAGGAAATCGTCAACGAGTTGCGTGCTCGTGCCAAGGACCGCCTGTTGACCAAAGCCATCGCTACCGAGGAAAAACTGGCAGACGCCCACCCGGCCGAAGACCTGCTCTCGCTTGAGGGCATGGACAAGGACCTGGCAGCGGAACTGGCGGTGCGCGGCGTGGTTAACCGCGAAGACCTGGCCGAGCAGTCGATTGACGATCTGCTCGACATCGACGGCATCGACGAAGAGCGTGCCGGCAAGTTGATCATGGCCGCCCGAGCCCATTGGTTCGAGTAAGCAGGCTGGCCTGAGGAGAGAAGTGCATGACGCAAGTCACGGTGAAAGAACTGGCCCAAGAGGTCGCTGCACCGGTAGAGCGCCTGCTGCAGCAGATGCGTGAGGCAGGTCTGCCGCACACCGACGCCGGTCAGCTGGTGAGCGATAGTGAAAAGCAGGCTCTGCTGACCCATTTGAAGAGCAGCCACAAGGCGAAAGTGGAAGAACCGCGCAAGATCACCTTGCAGCGCAAGACCACCAGCACCCTGCGTGTTGCCGGCAGCAAGAGCATCAGCGTAGAAGTACGCAAGAAGAAGGTTTTCGTCCAGCGCAGCCCTGAAGAGATTCAGGCTGAGCAGAAGCGTGAGCTGGAAGAGCGTCGCGCGGTCGAAAACGCCGCGCGCGAGAAGAGCGAAGCCGAAGCGCGTCAGCGCGCCGAGGAAGAGTCGCGTCGTCAGGCTGCCGCCGAGAAGGCCAGCGCCCCCGCCGCGCCGGTTGCCCAGCCAGCTGCCCCGGCTCCGGCTCCGGCTGCCGTGGAGGCCGCTGCGGCGCCTGCTCCGGTTGCCGAGCGCAAGAAGGACGACGCCCGTCGCAACGATCGTGCCCGTGACGACGAACGTCGCGGTGGCGAGCGTCGCAACGAAGCGCCTCGTGTCTCAGTGAAGGTCAAGGAGAAAGAGAAAGCTCCGACCCCGCGTGCCGCTCCACGTACCACCGACGAAGAAAGCGATGGCTTCCGTCGTGGCGGTCGTGGCAAGTCCAAGCCGAAGAAGCGCAACGCCCACGGTTTCCAGAACCCGACCGGTCCGGTTATCCGCGACGTGACCATCGGCGAGACCATTACCGTTTCCGAGCTGGCGCAACAGATGTCGGTCAAGGCCGCTGAAGTCGTCAAGTTCATGTTCAAGCTGGGCACTCCGGTGACCATCAACCAGGTGCTCGACCAGGAGACCGCTCAGCTGGTCGCCGAAGAGCTGGGTCACAAGGTCACCCTGATCAGCGACACCGCCCTGGAAGACTCCCTGGCCGAATCGCTGAAGTTTGAAGGCGAGAGCGTATCCCGTGCGCCGGTGGTGACCGTCATGGGTCACGTCGACCACGGCAAGACCTCGCTGCTCGACTACATCCGTCGTGCCAAGGTTGCTGCTGGCGAAGCCGGTGGTATCACCCAGCACATCGGTGCCTACCACGTGGAAACCGACCGCGGCATGGTCACCTTCCTCGATACCCCGGGTCACGCTGCGTTTACCGCGATGCGTGCCCGTGGTGCCAAGGCCACCGACATCGTGATCCTGGTGGTTGCGGCGGACGACGGCGTGATGCCACAGACCGTCGAAGCCGTCCAGCACGCCCAGGCTGCTGGCGTGCCGCTAGTGGTCGCGGTGAACAAGATCGACAAGCCGGGTGCCGATCTCGATCGCATCCGTAACGAACTGTCGGTCCACGGCGTGACCTCCGAGGACTGGGGTGGCGACACTCCATTCGTCAAGGTTTCGGCGAAGATGGGTACCGGTGTCGACGAGTTGCTCGAAGCGGTTCTGCTGCAGGCCGAGATCCTCGAGCTGAAGGCGATGCCGACCGCTCCTGGTCGTGGCGTCGTGGTCGAGTCGCGTCTGGACAAGGGCCGCGGCCCGGTGGCTACCGTACTGGTTCAGGACGGTACCCTGCGTCAGGGCGACATGGTCCTCTGCGGTTCCAACTATGGCCGCGTCCGCGCCATGCTCGACGAGAACGGCAAGCCTGTGAAGGAAGCCGGTCCGTCGATCCCGGTCGAGATCCTCGGCCTGGATGGCACTCCGGATGCGGGTGACGAGCTGAGCGTTGTCGCCGACGAGAAGAAGGCGCGTGAAGTCGCCCTGTTCCGTCAAGGCAAGTTCCGCGAAGTCAAACTGGCTCGCGCGCATGCCGGCAAGCTGGAAAACATCTTCGAAAGCATGGGCCAGGAAGAGAAGAAGACCCTCAACATCGTCCTCAAGGCCGACGTGCGTGGTTCTCTCGAAGCGCTGCAAGGCTCCCTGGGTGGCCTGGGCAACGACGAAGTACAGGTTCGCGTGGTCGCCGGCGGTGTCGGTGGTATCACCGAGAGCGACGCCAACCTGGCGCTGGCTTCGAATGCGGTCCTGTTCGGCTTCAACGTGCGTGCCGATGCCGGTGCGCGCAAGATCGTCGAGCAGGAAGGTCTGGATATGCGTTACTACAACGTGATCTACGACATCATCGAAGACGTCAAGAAGGCCCTGACCGGTATGCTCGGCAGCGATGTTCGCGAGAACATCCTGGGTATCGCCGAAGTGCGTGATGTGTTCCGTTCGCCGAAGTTCGGCGCCATCGCCGGTTGCATGGTCGTGGAAGGTACGGTCTACCGTAACCGTCCGATCCGTGTACTGCGCGAAGACGTGGTGATCTTCGAGGGCGAGCTGGAGTCGCTGCGTCGCTTCAAGGACGACGCCTCCGAAGTCCGCAACGGCATGGAGTGCGGTATTGGCGTGAAGAGCTACAACGACGTCAAGATCGGCGACAAGATCGAGGTCTTCGAGAAAGTCCAAGTGGCTCGCACGCTCTGATCCGCGAGCTTGGAAGCGACACTGGGGTATTCCGGCAGTCGCTCTGAACGCAACGCCCGGTCCGGCTGAAAGCCTGGCCGGGCGTTTGCCGCTTTAGTTACAGGTAGCAAGACATGGCAAAAGAATATAGCCGTACCCAACGCATCGGCGATCAGATGCAGCGCGAGCTGGCCCAGCTGATCCGTCGTGAAGTGAAAGATCCGCGTGTCGGCCTGGTGACCATCACCGCCGTCGACGTCAGCCGCGATGTCGGCCATGCCAAGGTGTTCATCACCGTCATGGGCCAGGAAGGTGGCGACGAGATCCAGCAAAGCCTGAAAGTCCTCAACTCCGCAGCCGGTTTCCTGCGTATGCAGCTCGGTCGTGAAATGAAGCTGCGCAGCGTGCCGCAACTGCATTTCCACTACGACGAGAGCGTCAGCCGTGGTGCCCACCTGTCGGCGCTGATCGAGCGCGCCGTGGCCGAGGACAGCCTGCACCAGAGCGCCGACGCTCCGGACAGCGACAAGGAGTAACCGGTGGCCCAGGTCAAACGCATTCGCCGTGACGTCAGCGGCATCATCCTCCTCGACAAGCCATTGGGGTTCACCTCCAACGCCGCGTTGCAGAAGGTTCGCTGGCTGCTCAATGCCGAGAAGGCCGGACACACCGGCAGTCTCGACCCGCTGGCCAGTGGCGTTCTGCCGCTGTGCTTCGGCGAGGCCACCAAGTTCTCGCAGTACCTGCTCGATTCCGACAAGGGCTACGAGACCGTCATGCAACTGGGCCAGACCACCAGCACCGCGGACGCCGAAGGCGAGATCCTGCAGACCCGCGAAGTGACCGTTGGTCGTGCCGATATCGAAGCGGTTCTGCCACGTTTTCGTGGTGAAATCAGTCAGATACCGCCGATGTACTCGGCGCTCAAGCGTGATGGCCAGCCGCTGTACAAGCTCGCGCGTGCAGGGGAAGTAGTGGAGCGTGAAGCGCGTTCTGTTACTATTGGCCGCTTGGAACTGCTGGAGTGCGAAGGCACCCGGGTTCGCCTGTCGGTCGGTTGCAGCAAAGGCACCTACATCCGCACCCTGGTCGAGGATATCGGCGAGGCTCTGGGCTGTGGCGCCTACGTTGCCGAACTGCGCCGTACCCAGGCCGGACCGTTCGAGCTGGCCCAGACCGTGACGCTCGATGAGCTCGAGCAGGCTCACGCCGAAGGTGGCAACGAAGCGATCGATCGCTTCCTGATGCCGTCCGACAGCGGTCTGCAGGACTGGCCGCTGCTGCAGTTCTCCGAGCACAGTGCGTTCTACTGGTTGCATGGTCAGCCGGTACGTTCGCCGGACGCGCCGAAATTCGGCATGGTCCGTGTACAGGATCACAACGGTCGCTTCATCGGTATCGGTGAAGTGAGCGAAGACGGGCGCATCGCGCCGCGTCGACTGATTCGGTCGGAATGATCGAAACCGTCAGTCCCGGGCTTCGGCCCGTGGCGGGCGGATACGAGGGTGGCTGTCAACAGGCATGGTCACACCTCATTTCACTTAATACGGGGACTTGTCCCTGGCCTGTTGGAAACCCTCGGGTTTCCCTTGATTTGGAGATAGCCAGATGGCACTCAGCGTCGAAGAAAAAGCTCAGATCGTTGCCGACTACCAACAAGCCGCCGGTGACACCGGTAGCCCGGAAGTGCAGGTTGCCCTGCTGACCGCCAACATCAACAAGCTGCAAGGCCACTTCAAGGCCAACGGCAAGGACCACCACTCCCGTCGTGGTCTGATCCGCATGGTAAACCAGCGCCGCAAGCTGCTGGACTACCTGAAAGGTAAAGACACCACCCGTTACAGCGCCCTGATCGGTCGTCTGGGTCTGCGTCGCTAATAGCGGCCCGGCCAGTGGTGTGCACGGCGTGCTGCAGTCTTCAGCCGGGGGCTATGCTTCCACGGCTGACGAGCACGCCGCGCGTATCTATGAGGTTGGTTGTCTGTCTCGTCCAGCGGTTTACCGCGAGGGCAGGGCAGGCTCCCAACCTCTAGTTTTATCTGGACGGTCGATGGGGCCGATTCCCCATGCTGCCCAAGAATTCGCATGAAACCAGTTCCCCCAAGAGCAACTGAAGAAGGTAGGAAACCGTGAACCCGGTAATCAAGAAATTCCAGTTCGGTCAGTCGACCGTTACTCTCGAGACGGGCCGCATTGCCCGTCAAGCGTCCGGTGCCGTGCTGGTCACCGTCGACAATGACGTCACCGTGCTGGTCACCGTCGTCGGTGCCAAGCAGGCCGATCCGGGCAAGGGCTTCTTCCCGCTGTCCGTGCACTACCAGGAAAAGACCTACGCTGCCGGCAAGATCCCTGGCGGCTTCTTCAAGCGTGAAGGCCGTCCTTCCGAGAAAGAGACCCTGACCTCGCGCCTGATCGACCGTCCGATCCGTCCGCTGTTCCCCGAAGGCTTCATGAACGAAGTGCAGGTCGTCTGCACCGTCGTTTCCACCAGCAAGAAGACCGATCCGGACATCGCTGCGATGATCGGTACCTCGGCTGCCCTGGCCATCTCCGGCATTCCGTTCGAAGGCCCGATCGGCGCCGCCCGCGTTGCCTTCCACGAGAGCACCGGCTACCTGCTGAACCCGACCTACGAGCAACTGGCTGCTTCCAGCCTGGACATGGTCGTCGCCGGTACTTCCGACGCCGTGCTGATGGTTGAGTCCGAAGCCAAGGAACTGACCGAAGACCAGATGCTGGGCGCCGTACTGTTCGCCCACGACGAGTTCCAGGCCGTGATCCAGGCCGTCAAGGAATTCGCCGCCGAAGCCGCCAAGCCGACCTGGGACTGGAAAGCCGCCGCCGCCAACACCGAACTGCTGAATGCAGTCCGCGCCGAAGTCGGCGAAGCCGTTTCCCAGGCCTACACCATCACCGTCAAGGCTGACCGCTATGCGCGCCTGGGTGAGCTGCGTGAACTGGCGATCGCCAAGTTCTCCGGCGAGGAAGGCCAGCCTTCCGCGGGTGAAGTCAAAGACATCTTCGGCGAAATCGAATACCGCACCGTTCGCGAGAACATCGTCAACGGCAAGCCACGTATCGACGGCCGCGACACCAAGACCGTGCGTCCGCTGCGTGTCGAAGTCGGCGTGCTGCCGAAAACCCACGGTTCGTCGCTGTTCACCCGTGGCGAAACCCAGGCCCTGGTCGTCGCGACCCTGGGTACCGCGCGTGACGCACAGCTGCTGGACACCCTGGAAGGCGAGAAGAAAGACTCCTTCATGCTGCACTACAACTTCCCGCCGTTCTCGGTAGGCGAGTGTGGTCGCATGGGTGGTGCCGGTCGTCGTGAAATCGGTCACGGCCGCCTGGCTCGTCGCGCCGTTCAGGCCATGCTGCCAACCACCGACGAGTTCCCGTACACCGTTCGCGTGGTATCGGAAATCACCGAATCCAACGGTTCCAGCTCCATGGCTTCGGTCTGCGGTGCTTCCCTGGCCCTGATGGACGCCGGTGTGCCGATGAAGGCACCGGTTGCCGGTATCGCCATGGGTCTGGTCAAGGAAGGCGAGAAGTTCGCGATCCTGACCGACATCCTCGGTGACGAAGACCACCTGGGCGACATGGACTTCAAGGTAGCCGGTACCTCCAAAGGTGTTACCGCGCTGCAGATGGACATCAAGATCAACGGTATCACCGAAGAGATCATGGAAATCGCCCTGGGCCAGGCCCTGGAAGCGCGCCTGAACATCCTCGGCCAGATGAACCAGGTCATTTCGCAGTCCCGCAGCGAGCTGTCGGCCAACGCGCCGACCATGATCGCGATGAAGATCGACACCGACAAGATCCGTGACGTCATCGGCAAGGGCGGCGCCACCATCCGCGCCATCTGCGAAGAAACCAAGGCCTCGATCGACATCGAAGACGATGGCTCGATCAAGATCTTCGGCGAAACCAAGGAAGCCGCTGAAGCTGCTCGCCAGCGTATCCTGGGTATCACTGCCGAGGCCGAGATCGGCAAGATCTACGTCGGCAAGGTCGAGCGCATCGTCGACTTCGGTGCCTTCGTCAACATCCTGCCGGGCAAGGACGGTCTGGTGCACATCTCGATGCTGAGCGATTCGCGCGTCGAGAAAGTCACCGACGTACTGAAGGAAGGCCAGGAAGTCGAAGTACTGGTACTGGACGTGGACAACCGCGGCCGTATCAAGCTGTCGATCAAGGACGTTGCCGCAGCCAAGGCTTCGGGCGTCTGATTTCCAGCCCTCAGCGTTGAAAGAAAGGATCCTTCGCAGACTGTGTGAAAACCTAGCAATCTGCCCGGCCCTTTAAGAGAATGCTCCGTATCGAAAGATACGGAGCATTTTTCGTTATGGCCTACATACAAGGAGAGTCTCGCAGCCAGACCAGTCTGTTCCCGGTTTTTCGCTGGAGGAATTGATCCCTGAAGATCACCTCGTACGGGTCATCGACCTGTATGTCACCAAGCTGGATCTGGGTCAGCTCGGCTTTGAGAAAACTCAGCCCAAGGCCACCGGGCGCCCTGCGTACGACCCCGCCGATCAGCTCAAACTCTACCTCTATGGCTATTTTCAGCGCATACGTTCATCGCGGCGTCTGGAAGGAGTGCGTGTTTCCTATACGTGCAGACCGCCGTTGACGCAGAACACTGCCTGATTTTGCATCACGAGGTGACGCAAGAGGGTGATGATCGCAAGCAGCTTGAACCTATGGCTAAAGCCGCCAAGGCTGAGCTGGGGCAAGAAGCGCTGTCCGTGACAGCCGATATGGGCTATTCGAATGGCCAACAATTCCAGGCATGTGAGGAAGCCTCCATTACC